>NZ_JBITTH010000020.1:75285-176290 GCF_044541755.1 Streptomyces sp. NPDC085524 | reverse complement strand
CGAAGCGAGCCACACACCGCCGAGCCCCTGCACGGGCCGCACCACAAGGTCCCGGCCGGGCCGGAGCAGGCCCTGCAGGCATCCCGCGCCACAGGGCACCCGGCCCGGCCGGAGCGAGCTTCGTACCGCCGAGCCCCCGGCAGGGGTACGGCGCGGCCGGAGCGGGCCCCGCGCCGCCGCCCTGAGCAGGGGCGCCGCCCGTACCGCCGGGCCCGGACAGGGTGCGGCTGGAACGCGGCCGGGCCAGAGCGCCACGCAGGGGCACCGCCCGTACCGCCGGGCCCCGGCGGGGTCGGAGCGCGCCCCGCACCGCCGCCCCGCAGGGGTACCGCCCTGTACCGCCGGGCCCCCGGCAGGGGTGCGGGCAGGGGGCCGGCCGGGTTGGAGCGCGCCCCGCACCGACGCCGCCGCGCAGGGGGCACTGCCTCGTACCGGTGAGCCCCGCAGGGTTAAGGTGGCCGGGTGAAGATCGCCCTCATGGACTCCGGAATCGGCCTCCTCGCGGCGGCCGCGGCGATGCGGCGGCTGCGGCCGGACGCGGATCTCGTCCTGTCCTCCGACCCCGACGGGATGCCCTGGGGGCCTCGGACGCCGGCCGACCTCACCGGGCGGGCGCTCGACGTCGCCCGGGCCGCCGCCGCGCACCGCCCCGACGCGCTGATCGTGGCCTGCAACACCGCCACCGTGCACGCCCTGGACGCCGTGCGGGCCGAGCTCGAGCCCGGCATCCCGGTCATCGGGACCGTACCTGCGATCAAGCCCGCCGCGGCCGCCGGCGGCCGCGTGGCGATCTGGGCCACCCCCGCCACCACCGGCAGCCCCTACCAGCGCGGGCTGATCCGCGACTTCGCCACCGGGGCCCGGGTCACCGAGGTGCCCTGTCCCGGTCTGGCCGACGCCGTCGAGGCGGCCGACGACACCGCCGTGGCGGCCGCCGTAGCCGCGGCCGCCGCGCTGACTCCGCCCGACGTCACCGACGTGGTGCTCGGCTGCACGCACTACGAGCTGGTCGAGGCCGCGATCCGGGCCTCGCTCGACGAGCGGACCCGGGGGGCCGGGTACGTCTTCCACGGCTCCGCCGAGCCCGTCGCCGTGCAGGCGCTCCGCCGTCTCGGGGTCGGGCCGGAGCCCGCGCTGCCCCCCACCGGCGGACTGACCGTCCTGCGCAGCGGGCGCGAGGGCAACCTCCCCGCCGCCGCGCTCGCGTACGCCGAAGGGCAGCTGCTCGTCGGCCACGGCGCGCCCGTCGGGTAGCCCTCTCCGCCGGCGAGACGGAGCGTCTTGCGTAAAACCTCCACCGCATTTACTGTTGCCCGCATAACGAGACGGAACGGTTCGTCTCGATCCTGTCGTCCACCGAAAGGGACCGCCCTTGCGTGCTCCACTCGCCTCCACCCGGATCGCCCTGTCCGAGGTCACCAAGAGCTACGGCACCCGCGTCGTCCTGGACCGCGTCGGCGTCACGGTCCGGCCCGGCGAGCGGGTCGGCGTCGTCGGCGACAACGGCTCCGGGAAATCCACCCTGCTGCGGCTGCTCGCCGGGCAGGAGCGGCCCGACCGCGGGGAGGTCGTGGTCACCGCGCCCGGCGGGCTCGGCCACCTCGCGCAGACCCTCGGCCTCCCGCCGTCCGCCCGCGTCGGTGACGCCGTGGACCTGGCGCTCGCCGACCTGCGGGAGCTGGAGCGGCGCATCCGGACCGCGGAATCCGTCCTGCACCGGGCCGGACCCGAGGAACTCGCCGCGTACGCCGCGCTCCTCGACGCCCACGAGGCGCGCGGCGGCCGCGATGCCGGGCGGCGCGTCGCCACCACCCTGCGCCACCTCGGCGAACGCGCCGGGCTGGACCCGGACCGCCGGCTCGGCACCCTGTCCGGCGGCCAGCGCTCCCGTCTCGCGCTCGCCGCCGTGCTCGCAGCCGAGCCGGAGATCCTGCTCCTCGACGAACCGACCAACGACCTCGACGACGAGGCGGTCGGCTGGCTGGAGGAGCGGCTGCGCGCCCATCGCGGAACCGTCGTCGCCGTGACGCACGACCGGCTCTTCCTCGACCGCGTCACGACCACCCTGCTGGAGGTGGACCAGGACAGCCGGACGGTCCGCCGTTACGGCGACGGCTACGGGGGGTTCCTGACCGCCCGCGCCGCCGAACGCGCCCGCCGGCAGCGGGAGTACGACGAGTGGCGCGAGGAGGTCCGGAGCGCCGAGAAGCTCGCCGACACCAACATCGGGCGGTTCGCCGCGATCCCGCGCAAGATGCCCCGCGGCTTCAGCGGAGCCGGCGCGTTCCGCGCCCGGTCGCGGGGCCACGGCGCCGCGAGCCGGATCCGCGCCGCCCGTGAACGCCTGCAGCGGCTGACCGGCAATCCGGTGCTGCCGCCCCCACGGCCGCTCGTCTTCACCGGCCGGTTCACCGAGGGGTCGGCAGGGGCGGTGGAGCTGGCCGGTGCGGCCGTGCCGGGACGGCTCGGGCCGGTCTCGCTGACCCTGGCCCCGGGGGAGCGGCTTCTGGTCACCGGGCCCAACGGGGCGGGCAAGTCCACGCTGTTGCACCTGCTGGCAGGTGAACTGGAGCCCGCGCAGGGCCTCGTACGGACGCCGCCGCGGGTGGGGATGCTCCGGCAGGACGATCCGTGGGCGCGCGAACGCCGCTCGGCGGCCGAGGTGTTCGGCGAGGACGCCGCCGAGCGGATCGCCGCCCACGGGCTGCTCGCCCCCGGGGACCTGACCCGGCCGGTGCGCGCCCTCTCGTCCGGGCAGCGCCGCAAGGTCGAGCTGGCCCGGCTGGTGGCGCGGCCGCTGGACCTGCTGCTGCTCGACGAGCCGACGAACCACCTGGCCCCGGCCGTGGTGGAGGAACTGGAGGCGGCGCTGGCCCACTTCACCGGGACCCTGGTCCTGGTCACGCACGACCGGCGGATGCGCGCGGCCTTCCCCGGCCGGCGCCTGGAGCTTCAGCGCGAACCGGCCACCGCGAGCCGTTGAGCCGGGACGGCCCTCACGATGCCGTTGCGCGGAGCCGTTCCCCCGCCCCGCCCCTTCCCTGAACCGGGCTCCGCCCGGACCCGGTCCTCGAACCCCGGACGGGCCGGGGGTCGGGTGGCCGGGTGGTCACGGTGCCTCCGGGGCGCATACGGCGTCGAGCAGTTCACGGGTGAAGCGGTCCAGGTCGTCGAGGCCGGCCGCCGCCAGGGCGCCGGGCGCGCCCGCCAGCAGGTGGGGGATCGCGCCGTGCAGCGCGAGGGTCAGGGCGCGGGCCGTCTCCGGTCCGGCCGGCAGTCCCGCCGCCCGCAGCAGGTGGGCGTGGGCCGCGAAGTCCGAGGCGCCGATCGGGTCCAGCAGGGCCGCCAGCCACGGCCGCCGCGTGGCCTCGGTCTGGAGCTCCATGTAGGCCACCATCCGCGGCCGGCCGGGCCCCGCCACGTTCCGCAGCAGCCCCGCGAGCAGGGCGGCCAGCTGCTCCGCGTCCCCGGGCGGGGGTCCCGCGGTCAGGGCGAGGTACTGCTCCAGGCAGCGCTCGGCCACGGCCCGCAGCAGTGCGTCGCGGGTCGGGAAGTAGTTCTTGGCCGTGCCCGTCGGCACCTCGGCGGCGGCGTCGACGGCCCGGTGCGTGAGCCCGCGCCCGCCCGCCTCGGCCAGTACGGCGACGGCCGCGTCCCGCAGCCGGTCCCTTCGGTCCTGGTTCCCCTGGTTCACCTTGTCAGCATAACCACAGCCGTGGTACCACAAGTGTAGTACCACGGCTGTGGTGGTACGTGCGTACCCGCTGAGGGGAGACAGCATGAGCGGCAACCGCGGCACGGCCCTCGTCGTCGGCGCCGGAGTCGGGGGACTCGCCACCGCCATCGGCCTGCGCCGGGCCGGCTGGGAGGTCGCCGTCCTGGAGCGGCGCCCCGCCCTCGAACGCTACGGAACCGCCTTCGGCATCCACCCCGGCGCGCAGGCCGCCCTCGACCGCCTCGGCCTCGGCGACGCGCTGCGGGCGCGCGCGGTCCCGTACCGCGACGGGCGGATCCGGCGGCCCGACGGCACCGTGCTCGCCGCGCTCCCGCTCGAACGGATCGAGCGCAAGGCGGG
Source organism: Streptomyces sp. NPDC085524 (assembly GCF_044541755.1). Taxonomy (NCBI): domain Bacteria; kingdom Bacillati; phylum Actinomycetota; class Actinomycetes; order Kitasatosporales; family Streptomycetaceae; genus Streptomyces; species Streptomyces sp. NPDC085524. The sequence goes on along the minus strand of NZ_JBITTH010000020.1, from coordinate 172,215 downwards.
CAGGCCCGAGCTCCTCATCGCCCGCCCGTACCTGATCGACGCCCTGGTCGCCGAGTTCGACCGGCTCGGCGGCGCGAGGATCGCGTACGGGCAGGCGCTCGCCGAACCGGCCGAGGTGCCGCCCGGCGTCGACCTCCTCGTCGGCGCGGACGGCATCAACAGCACCGTCCGCACCACGCACTTCGGCCGCACCAGCGGCCCGCGCGCCATCGGCACCGTCGCCTGGATCGGCATCGCCGGATTCGAGACGGGCCTGTACGGCGAGACCTGGGGCGCGGGCCGCTTCTTCGGCATGACCCCCGTCGAGCCCGGCCGCACCAACTGGTACGCCACCGTCCCCGAGGCGACCACCGCCGACGCGCTGCGCGAGGCGTTCGACGGCTGGCACGACCCCATCCCGCGCGTCCTCGCCGAGACCGACCCCGCGACGTGGATCCGGTACGAGATGCGCCACCTGTACCCCGCGCTCCCCGCCTTCACGGCCGCCGGCCGGGTCGCCCTCGTCGGCGACGCCGCCCACGCCATGACGCCCAACCTCGGCCAGGGCGCCTGCACCGCCCTGCTCGACGCGGAGGCCCTGACCCGAGCGGTGGCCGGGCACGGACGGACCGGGCTGGCGGGGGCGCTGCGCGCGTACGACGCCGAGCGGCGCCGCAGCGCGCAGCGCGTGGCCTTCGCCTCGCGGAACCTGCACCGCTTCGTGAGCGCCCGCCGCCCGGCCCTGCGCGACGCGCTCGTGGGCCTGCTGCCGGGCTGACGCCCCGACGGGCCCGGAGGAGGTGCGGCCTAGCCGAGCCGTCGCGCCAGCTCCTCCCGGGAGACCTCCTCGAGGTGGGTCAGGAACACCCACAGGTGCCCGGAGGGGTCCCGCAGGATGGCCGTCCGGTCGCCGTGGAACTGGTCCGCCGGCTCCTGGACCAGTTCCGCTCCGGCCGCCACCGCGGTCCGGGCGAGGGCGTCCACGTCCGGTACGAACACGTGCAGCGCGACCGAGGTCCCGCCCAGGGCCGTCGGCGGGGAGAACGGGCCCTCGGAGGTGTCGCCGAGCATCATCACCGCCCCGCCGATCCGGATCTCGGCGTGCAGCACCCCGCCCTCGGGGCCCGCCAGCCGGAACTCCTCGACGGCGCCGAAGGCCCGGACGTAGAAGTCGATCGCCTCGGCGGCGTCGGCCACCATGATGTGCGGCACCACGGAGGTGCGGTAGCGGGCGGGGACGTCGTTCTCAACTGCCTGGTGAGTGGTCATGCCGAGGACCGTAGGACCTCGAGTTTGCTTGAGGTCAAGCACGGGCAGGCGCGCAGTGCGCGCCGCGTGGGCGAGAGGTGGTGGCGCCGGTGCGGAACGTGAGTACGCTGCACAACATGACGGTCCACACCCCGGGTCCGCGATGGACGGGACGGGCTTCCAACCGCGTGCAGTGGCTGCTGGCGGCAGCCGGTGCGGCCTGCCTCGCGCTCGGCATTGAGCTCGCCGTCGACAACGCCTGGACCTCCGGCTACGTACCCCTGCTCATGTCCGTGATCGGCTGCCTCGCCGCGGGGCTGCTGATCCTCTTCGGGACCCTCGCCTTCGTGCACGTCGCCGTGTCCGTCGACGCCGAGGTCTTCGAGGTGCGCTGCGGCCACATGGGGCTGCCCCGCCGCAGGATCCGGCTCAGCGAAGTGGCCTCGGCCGAGTTCGTCCCCCGGATCACCCCGCAGCAGTGGGGCGGCTGGGGCTACCGCTGGCGTCCGGAGAAGGGCACCGCGGTCATCGTCCGGCGCGGCGAGGGCGTGGAGCTGAGACTCGGCGACGGGAAGCTGTTCACCGTCACCGTGGACGACGCCGAGAACGCCGTCCGGGTCATCCGCACCCACCTGAGGGCCCTCGCCCGATAGGTCCTTACCTGCGCTTTGTCCGAGGGGACGTACACTCCGCCAGATGAGCAGCAGTGTTACCCGCACGGCCGGGAACGAGCCCGTGAAGCCCGCCGACCCGGCCGGGGCCGCCACCCCCGCGGTCCGGGGCGGAGTCCTCTCCCGGATGGGGCCGCGCACGGCCCTGTGGCTGGTGCGCGCCCCGCTCGCGGCCCTCGCCGGTGTGCTGCTCTACCTCAGCTTCCCGCCCCGCCCCCTGTGGTGGCTGGCACCCCTCGCCCTCGCCCTGCTCGCCGGCTGCCTGCACGGCCGCCGCGCCCGGGCCGGCTTCGGCCTCGGCTTCCTCGCCGGGCTGGGCTTCATGCTGCCGCTGCTCGTGTGGACCGGCTCGGAGGTCGGCCCGGTGCCGTGGCTGGCGCTCGCCGCCGTCGAAGCCCTCTTCATCGGCCTCACCGGCCTCGGCATCGCCCTCGTCGGCAGGCTCCCCGCCTGGCCGGTCTTCGCCGCGGCCGTCTGGGTCGCCGGTGAGGCCCTGCGCGCGCGGGTCCCCTTCGGCGGCTTCCCGTGGGGCAAGCTCGCCTTCGGGCAGGCCGACGGGATCTTCACCCCGCTCGCCGCCCTCGGCGGCACCCCACTGCTCTCCTTCGCCGTCGCCCTGTGCGGGTTCGGCCTGTACGCGGCCCTGCGCGCGGCCCGCGAGCACCCCGGCCGGGCCACCGCCGCCCTCGCCGCGCTCAGCGTCGCCGCCCCCATCGGCGCCGGACTCGCGGCCCGTCCGCTGGTCTCCGACTCCGCCGAGGACGGAAAGGTCGTCGCCGCAGTCATCCAGGGCAACGTTCCTCGCCTGGGCCTCGACTTCAACGCCCAGCGCCGCCAGGTCCTGGACAACCACGTCAACCGCACCGTCGAGCTCGCCGAGGACGTCGCGGCCGGCCGGGCGCCCAAGCCCGACTTCGTCGTCTGGCCGGAGAACTCCTCCGACCTCGACCCGTACTCCCAGCCCGACGCGTACGCCGCCATCGAACGGGCGGTCAAGGCCATCGGCGTGCCCGTCGCCATCGGCGCCGTCGTGGCCCCGGAGACCGGGCCGCTGCGCAACACGATGATCCTCTGGGACCCGGTCAAGGGCCCCACGGAGACCTACGACAAGCGCAAGATCCAGCCCTTCGGCGAGCGCATTCCGATGCGCTCCTTCGTCCGGCTCTTCAGCTCGGACGTGGACCGGGTCCGCCGCGACTTCGGCCCCGGCAAGGACCCCGGCGTCTTCGACATGGCCGGCAGCGGCGTCGGCATGGTCACCTGCTTCGAGGCCGCGTTCGACGACGCGGTGCGTTCCACCGTCCGCGACGGCGCCCAGGTGATCGCCGTACCCAGCAACAACGCCACGTTCGGCCGCACCCAGATGACGTACCAGCAGCTCGCCATGGACCGGATCCGAGCCGTCGAGCACAGCCGTACCGTCCTCGTCCCCGTCACCAGCGGGGTCAGCGCGGTCATCCGCCCCGACGGGAAGATCGTCGAGCAGACGAAGATGTTCACCGCGGACGCCCTGGTCACCGAGATCCCGCTGCGTTCCACGCAGACCCCCGCCACCCGGCTGGGGCCGCTCCCGGAGTACGCCCTCCTGCTGCTCGCGGCGGGCGGCTTCGGCCTGGTGCTGACGCGCCGGATCCGCGCACGCCGCGCCGCCTGACGCCGGGCCGCGCCCCCGGCCTCGTAGGGTCGGGGGATGACCACACCCGATTTCATCCGCGAGATCCGTGCCACCGCCGGGCACCGGTTGCTCCTGCTGCCCGCCGTCACGGCGATCGTGTTCGACGACCGGGGCAGGGTCCTGCTCGGCCGGCGCTCCGACAACGGGCGGTGGTCCGTGGTCGGGGGCATCTGCGAACCGGGTGAGCAGCCGGCCGAGACCGCCGTGCGCGAGGTCCACGAGGAGACGGCGGTGCACTGCGTCCCGGAGCGCGTGGTCCTCGTGCAGATGCTCGCTCCGATCACCTATCCGAACGGTGACGTGTGCCAGTTCCAGGACATCACCTTCCGCTGCCGCGCGACCGGCGGTGAGGCCCGGGCCAACGACCACGAGTCCCTGGAGGTGGCCTGGTTCGCGATGGACGGGCTGCCGCGGCTGGACCGGTTCTCCCTGTTCCGGATCGAGCAGGCCCTGCGCGACGAGCCCACGTGGTTCGAGCCGTTCGAGATGCCCGCCGGGCAATTCGACGTCCCCGCCGGGGAAACGGAGGGCGGCGTCCGGCCGAACGGTGAGTGAGGCATCCGTCACGCCGGCCGGTCCTGTGGACCGTCTGTGAGCGCGCTAGAGTTCCGCAGATCTTACGCAAGATCCGGACAACAGTACGTTCCAGGGGGCGTTCGAGGGATGAGTGTGCGCAGTGCGGCCGCAGAGCCGGAGCGAATACCGGGCGGCGGGACGCGTGCCGCAGCTCCCGCCGGACGCCTGGCCGTCCTCGACGGCATCCGGGTGCTCGCCGCACTGGCCGTGCTCTTCTACCACTACGTGGTCCTCGCGAGCGCCTGGGGCGAACCGACCGAACGCGTCTTCCCCGTCGCACGCCACTTCGCCGTCTACGGCTGGCTCGGCGTCGAGATCTTCTTCCTCGTCAGCGGCTTCGTCATCTGCATGAGCGCCTGGGGCCGCACCGTGGGGGACTTCGCGGTGTCCCGGGTCTCCCGGCTCTTCCCCGCCTACTGGGCGGCCGTGGCCTTCACCTCACTCGTGCTCCTCGGCTGGCCCGAGGTGAGGAAGAGCGGCGAGTTCGCCGACGTCCTGGTGAACCTGTCGATGGTCCAGAGCGGCCTCAAGGTCCCGAACATCGACGACGCGTACTGGACCCTCTTCGTCGAGCTGAAGTTCTACGTACTGTTCGCGGTCGTCGTCATGTGCGGTCTGACCTACCGCACCTGCGTGCTCTTCTGCGGCGTCTGGACCCTGGCCGGAGTGGTCGCCCCCACGGCCGACAGCGGGCTGCTGAACTTCTTCGCCGTCCCGTCCGCCTCCCCGTACTTCATCGCGGGCATCGCGTTCCACCTGATGCGGCGCTTCCGGCCGAACGCCGTCCTGTGGGCCGTCGTCGTGGCCCAGTTCCTCATCGCGCAGCACTACGTGCGTGCCCGCATGATCTCCAGCCTCGGCAGGAGCGAGGCGGCCGCCGTCCCGGAGTGGCCCGCGCACCTGATCATCCTGCTCGGCTTCCTGGTGATGGCCGGCATGGCGCTCGGCGCCTTCGACCGCGTCCGCTGGCGCTGGCTGCCGCACGCGGGGGCGCTCACGTACCCGCTCTACCTGATCCACATGATGGCCGGGCTGACGCTCATCCACCACTTCCGTTCCAGGGTGGCCCCCGTACCCCTCGTCCTCGGCGTGACCGCCGCCATGCTGGCGATCGCCTGGGTCATCCACCGGCTCGTCGAACGCCCGCTGGGGCGCGCACTGCGCAGCAGCCTGCGCCGCGGCATGCAGGACATCCGCTCCGGCACCCCGGCGCCCTCCCGGCCCTCGGTGGACCTGATGCCCGCACAGCCCTCCGCGCCCGCGGCCGAACGCGTGCCCGCCGGACGCTAAGCCGTCTCTTCCTCCCGTTCCGCCAGTGCGCGTCCCATCCGGGCCACCGCCTCGCGCAGGATCGCCGGCGAGGTCGCGAAGTTGAGGCGTACGCACCCGGCGCCGCCCGAGCCGAAGACATGGCCGGAGCTGAGGGCGACCCGGGCCCTGTCGAGGAACATCCTGGCAGGTCCCGCGATGTCGGCGACCACGCCGGGGCCTTCACGGGGCGCGTCGTCGTGGAGACCCAGCCGGGTGCAGTCCAGCCAGGCCAGGTACGTGCCCTCGGGCGGGACGTAGCCGATGCCCGGGAGGTGCTCCTCGACGAGGGCGCCCAGCAGGCCGCGGTTCGCGTCCAGCCCCGCCAGGAGCTCGTCGAGCCAGGCCCCGCCCTGCCGGAACGCCGCCGTGTGCGCCAGGATCCCCACGTGGCTCGGGCCGTGACCGACCTCCTCCGGCATCCTGCGGAGGTCGCCCGCCGCCTCCGGGCCCGCGACGGCCACGGCCGCCTTGAGGCCGGCCAGGTTCCAGGCCTTGGACGCGGACATGATGGAGAAGCCGTCCTCGGCGCCGGGCACGGCGAGGAACGGAGTGAACCGGGCTCCGGGCAGCACCAGCGGGGCGTGGATCTCGTCGGCGACCACCCGTACGCCGTGGCGGCGGGCCAGCGCGGCGACCGCCTCCAGCTCCGTGCGCGTGTGGACCACGCCGGTCGGGTTGTGCGGATTGCTCAGCAGGAAGGCCGCCCGCCGGCCGCCGCGCCGGGCACGGACGAACGCGTCCTCCAGGGCGCCGGGATCGATGCGCAGGTCCGGGCCGAGGGGCGCTTCGACCACCTCCCGTCCGTCGTGCGCGACGAAGGCGTAGAACGGCGGGTACACGGGGGAGCAGACCACCACCGCGTCGCCCGGAGCGGTGATCAGGCGCAGCACCTCGACGACGCCCAGCATGACGTCGGGCGTGATCGTCGTGCGGTCGATCCGCAGGCCGTCCCAGCCCCAGCGCTCGGCGGCGAACGCCGCCAGGGCCTCGGCGTACGCGGTGCCGTGGGGATATCCGGTGTCGCCCCGGTCGATGGCCCGGTGCACGGCCTCGGCCACGGGCGGGGCGAGGGGCACGTCCATCTCGGCCACCCACAGCGGGAGCACGTCCGCGGGATGGGTGCGCCACTTCATGCTGGTGCGCCCGCGCAGCTCCTCCAGGGACAGCCGGACCAGCGGGTCGGTCCGGACGTCGTCCGCGGACACGGAAGGCCTCGGGTTCCTGGGCGCGCTCATGCCCACAGACTGCCCGCTGCCACGGGTCGTGCAACCGGTATGCCGTCAGCCGGCGTCGGCCGCCTCCCGGTACAGCTCGACGGCCTGGTCGCCCATCACCGCGCTGTAGGAGACCTCCGGCACGGTCCCGCCGCCCTCGTACCCGCCGAGCACCCCGGCCAGCGCGCCGTCCACCAGCCACGGGCTGCCGCTGGTGCCGCCGGTGAGGTCCGGACAGCCGATCCGGCGCTGGGTCTCCGAGAGGAGCGCGGTGGTGTTGGCGCACCGCAGCGGGGTCTCCTGGGTGCGCGGGTAGCCGATGACCGTCACCGTGGCGTCGTCCGGCTGCTCGGCCGCGACCGGGAAGCCGCCCACGAGGTCCTCGACGGACCGGCGCTGCCCCTCGTCCACCGGGGCCACCGTCGCGAACGCGATGTCCGCGTCGGGGTCCTGGCCGTTCGTCCAGCCGGGGGCGACGTGCACCCCGGTGATCCGCCACAGCCCGTACGGGGCCCTGCCGTCCCGGTAGCCCGGCGCGAAGAAGGTGGAGCCCGGGTCGCCCACGCAGTGCGCGGCGGTGGCGATGACGTCGTGGCCGTCGCTCCGCACCACGGACGCGGTGCAGAAGTGCCCTCCGTCGAGCCCGCCCGTGAAGAGGGCGCCCACCCGGTCCGCGGTGGCGTCGGGCAGCGCCTGCGCGGTGACGCCGAGCGGGGCGCCGGCCACCGCGTCGGGCACGTCCACGCTGACGAGCGCGGCCATGGCGGCCAGGGCGAGCAGGATCCGGGACGCCCGCCGCGCACGGGTGCGCCGGGCCGGTCGGTGGAGCGTTCGGTGGATCATGGCACCACCCTGCCTGCCGGACCTTTGTCCGGAGCCCGGTATTCCGTATGAATCACCTGTGAATCCTGTGGAGCCACGGTGAATTCCGGACCGTAGGAAACGCCAGGCCGTCCGGTTCGCCCATGGCGTCAGGTTCTTCTAGGCGCGGCGCTCGTACACCGTCACCCGGCGGCCGCGGAGCTGGTGGTCCTCCACCACCGTGAAGTACTCCCGCAGGACGGCCGCCTTCGCCTTGTCCCGCTCCGCCGACGGCGCCTTCGCGACCTTCGCGGAGTCCGTCACCAGGAGCACCCGCCGCCGGGTCAGCATCGCCGCCCGGATCCGGGCAGGGTCGGCCTCCTCGCCCTTCAGGGTGCCCGAGGCCACCGGGGTCCTGGCGAGCGCTATGTCGCCCAGGCCCGCGAAGGCGGTGGGGGAGACCAGCGCGGTGTCGCGCCGCGCGGCCGGCACGAAGAGCACCGCGTCCCCGTCCTGCTTCAGCCGGGCCACCTCACCGGCCACCGCCAGCACGTCGTCCACCCGGCTCGCCGGGGCCCGCTTGCCCAGCTCCACCGGCAGCAGCGCCAGCACCGCGATCCCGATCACCCCCGGCACCAGCAGGGCCGACGCCCGGGGGAAGCGGGGCGCGCAGGCCCGTACGGCCGCCCCCAGGGCGGCGCCGATCAGCAGGGCCAGGCCCAGCATGCTGAACAGCACGTACCGGTCCAGGAACAGCGGCTGGACCAGCGACAGTCCGGTCAGCCCGAGTTGCGGCACCGCCAGCAGCGGCAGCCCGACCGCCGCCGCCGAGAGCCGGGACCGGTCGGGGCGGTCCGCCCACGCGCCGAGGGCGCCGATCGCCAGCAGGATCCCCGGGCCGATCAGCATGTGCCAGGTCAGCGGCGGTATCCACGACACCTGGTCGGACTGGCCCCGGCTGAACAGGACCAGCGGCAGCGCCCCCGCCACCGCGCCCGCGCCGTACGCCGTCCAGCGCAGCCACACGCCGCGCCCGGCCCGCACCCACCACAGGGTCACCGCGTGCGCGGGCAGGACCAGCAGCGACAGCCAGTTCAGCAGGGCGCACACCAGCACGGCCGTCCCGTACGCCGTCCAGCGCGGCCACGCCCGCTGTCCTGGGCCGCGGCCCAGGAGCGACACCAGCAGCAGCGTCGACACCGCGGCCCCCGCCGCGACCAGTGCGTACGGCCTGCCCTCCTGGAGGTAGAACTGGACCGCCGGCAGCAGCCCGAGGGCCAGTCCGCCGCCGAGCCCCGCCCAGAAGCCCGCGAGCCGCCGCCCGATCAGCGCCACGCAGGACGCGGCGGCCGCAACGGCCAGCACCGAGGGCAGCCGCAGGGTGGTCGTTCCCGCCCCGAAGAGCTCGAAGAGGCCGTGCATGAGGAGGTAGTACAGCCCGTGCACGGCGTCCACGTTGCCGAGCATGTCCGCGATCTGGCCCGCCGAGCGCCCCGCGACCTGCCAGGTCGCCGCCTCGTCCCGCCACACGCTGTCCTGCCGGGAGAGCCCCCACAGACCGAACGCCAGGGTCCAGAGGAAAGGGATGAGCCATATGAGACGCCCGCGTCGGGCCGCGGGTATGTGGCAAAGCATGAAGGCGCTGTCGTCCTCGGTCTGGCGTTCGGGCGGAAAGCACCAGTCTATGGACGACACGGACGGTTTCCTGACCGCCTGTTGTGCACGGCGGTGCGTGATCCCCCGGCCCCGTCGCCCCTAGCCTCGCCGCAGGAGCACGAACGAGGGGCGGTACCCGGTGAACTGGCTCATCCACGACTACCGCGAGAGCGATCTCGCAGCGGTGGTCCACCTGATCGACACCACGGCCGAACTCGGCCAGGAATCCGTCTTCTCGCTCGCCGAGTGCATCAGCGCCCTCACCGACCGGCAGCCCTGCGTGGTCGCCGTCCACCAGGGCGTCCCGATCGGCGCGGCCCTCGCCTGCGTCACCGGCGAGCGGGCCTGGGTCATGCGCATCGCGATCGCCTCCGGCTGGCGCGGCCGGGGCCTGGCCAGCGCCCTCCTCGTGGAGCTGGAGCGGCGCCTCATCGCCGCCCGCGTCGGCCGCATCGCCTACGTGCTGCCCGAGGAGGACCTCCTCGGCGAGGGGCTGCTGAACGCCGGGTACACCCGGCAGCCCGCGGTCGCCTACTTCGAGAAGACCGAGCCGCTCCACGGCCCGGCCGCAGGACTCCTCGACGACCTCGGCGGCCGGTTCCTGCCCAACGACCTGTGGGCCAAGGTCGCCGGCATGGAGAAGGAGAAGGACCTCATCGAGCGGCGCGTGGTGCTGCCGCTGGCCGAGCCCGAGCGGGCCGCCGCCCACGGCGTCCGGCCGCCGCGCGCCATCACCCTCTTCGGGCCGCCCGGCACCGGCAAGACCACCTTCGCCCGCGCCATCGCCTCCCGGCTCGGCTGGCCCTTCGTGGAACTGCTGCCCTCCCGGCTCGCCGACGGCGGCAACCTGTCCACCGCGCTGCGCGACGCCTTCGCCCGGATCTCCGAACTGGAGCGGGTGCTCGTCTTCATCGACGAGGTCGAGGAGATCGCCCCCGTGCGCAGCGAGCCCGCCCAGCCCGGCGGGATGCACGGCGTCACCAACGAGCTGCTCAAGCTGATACCCGGCTTCCGCGAGGGCGACGAGCGGCTGCTGGTGTGCGCCACCAACTCCATCCGCTCCCTGGACCCGGCCTTCCTGCGGCCCGGGCGCTTCGACTACCTGATCCCGATCGGCACCCCGGACGCGGGGGCCCGCGCCGCCATCTGGGCGCGGTACACGGCCGGGCGCGCGGACGTCGACGTCACGGCACTGGTCGCGGCGACCGAGCTGTTCACGCCGGCCGACATCGAACACGCGGCACGGATCGCGGCCCAGGTGTCCTTCGAGCGGGACCTGGAGGCGGTGGGTGCGCGCGGCGCGGCGGCCTCGCAGCTCGGCGCGACCACGGCCGACTACCTGGAGGCGGTGGCCCAGTGCCGGCCGACGGTGACCCCGGCCATGACGGGCGAGTTCGAGGCCGACATCACGGCCCACGCCCGCTTCTGAACTCCGTCCCCCGGTTGCGGCGGGGGACGGGTGCGCAAGTGGCCCGCGGCCGCTCCCCAAAGCGGTCGCGGGCCTCCCGCGCGGACTTGGCATCCGTGCGGGACGGCCACGCTCCGGTTGGGGTGTTCGCCGGCTGGAACGTGACGCGCATCGGTGCCGGAGGGCGTCCTGCACGCCCTCGTCAACACCTTCGAGTCTGCCGTCGGACACGGCTGCGGGCTTCGGCCGGACGGCCACGGCAGCCTCGGCCGAAAGACCGAAACAGCGCGTCGGCTACTGTCGGGCCATGGGCTTTGTCATCTTCATGACGCTCCCGGGGCTGGCGCTGCTGCTCACCGCGATGGCGTTCCTCGACCTGGCGCTGCTCCGCGCGGGCCGCGCCGGTCTGCTGCCCTGGCGGTGGAACGGCCGCCAGGGGCAGATGGCGAGCACCGGCTTCGAGCAGCTCCACGCCGGCTTCTCGCCGGGCAAGCAGAACGAGCTCAAGGAGCGCCAGAGCGCCCTCGTGATGCGCGACGACGAGGAGGACGGCGCCCCGCCGCGCACCCGCGTCGACCTCGACGGAGGTCTCGCCGTCATCCGCCTCCCCGCCCGGGGAACCGGGGCTACGGGCGGCAGCTGTACGTGAACTCCACGGCCGCGGTGCGCCGTTCGGGCGTCAGCAGCTGGAGCTCGGCCTTGGCCGGGTAGCTCCCCCGGCCCTGGAAGGTCCACAGCAGGTGCAGCCGTGCCTCCCGCTGCCCGCTCGGCACCCGCTCGGTCAGCCGCTCCGACTGCGTGCCGTCGCTCCGCACCCAGCGGTAGGTGACGGTGCCCGGACGCCCGTTGGTGCCGACGACGGCCACCACGTCGGCCGCCGCGTCGCACGCCGGCCCCTTGGGGTCGGTGCTCACGGCCAGGCTGCGGACCTCGAGGGCGGGCCCGAACCGCTGCCACCCGAGGTACGCGAGGACCGCGAGCAGCACCACCGCGGCGAGGGTGTACCGCCGCAGGCCCGCGCCCCGGCGGCGCGCCGGCCCGGCGGGCACCGTCACGGGGAACGGCGCGGGCATGGCCGCGGTGACCCCGGGCCCGAAGCGGAGCACGGACCCCTCGACCCGGTCGGGCTCGACCGCGGCGGGTGCCCGGGGGCCGGTGATCCAGTGGCTGCCGAGGACGGTGGCGCTGTAGTCGTCGTCGCCGCTGCCCGAGCCGTCGCTGGTGAGCTTCCGTGTGACGTCGCTCATGCGGGAACGCACCTCCGCTTGGCCTGGATGCTGTGCGTGGTCGGACCGGATCCGGCCGCCGGCGTGGTCGTGACCCGGACGCCCCAGTAGCAGCCCGCGCCGGTGAAGGTGTGCGCCATCGAAGGCTGCGCCGAACCGACGGTGTACGTGGACACGTTGCTGCCGTCGGGCGCGGCGAACGGGTTGCCCGCGTCCCCGGTGAACCACTCGTAGGTGACCTTCACGGTCCCGGTGCCCGAGGCCTTCAGGGTGACCGCGGCCTGCCCCTGGCTGAGCGCGGTCTGCGTGAGGGTGACCCGGGCCGAGTACACGTCCACGGCCGGGGTCGGCGGCGCCGTCGTGGGCTTGGGGGTGGTCGGTTTCGGCGTCGGGCTCGGGTCGGGGCCGGGGCTGTACGAAGGTGAGGGCGACGCGGACGGCGACGCGCTCGGCGAGGCGGAAGGGCTCGCCGAAGCCGACGCAGTGGGGGAGGCGGAGGGGGACGCGGAGGCGGACGCGGACGGGGTGGGCGTCGGTGAGCCAGAGCCGGGCGGGGCCGCGCTCGTCGTCGCGAACGCGCTGAGCGCCGCGGCCCCTCCCGGGGACGCGCCGAGCGCGTCCGTCGTCAGGACCAGCGCCGCCCCCAGCACCAGCGCCACCCCGGCCGCAAGCAGGCCGCGCCGGCCCGGCGCCCAGCGGGAGGCGCCGTGCAGCGTGGTCGTCGCCACCGCGGTCGTACCCGCCGCGGACGCGGCCGCCGAGGGGAACAGCAGCGGCAGCAGGGCGGCCAGCGCCGCCAGCTTGCGCTGCCCGCGCTCCTCCCATTCGGGGCCGTACGCGGCGAGCGCCACCCCCTCCAGCTCGGCCACGAACGCCTCGGCGTTCTCCGGCCGCTGCTCGGGCTGCTTGGCCAGACCGCGCCGGATCAGCGGACGTACGGGCTCGGGGGCCTCGGTCTCCGGTACCGGGGCCTCGATGTGCTGGACGGCGAGCTCGGCGAAGTTCGCCCCGTCGTAGGGCTTGCGGCCGGTGAGGCACTCGAAGAAGGTCGCCGTCGCCGCGTACACGTCGGCGGCGGGCGAGGCGGGCCGGCCCTGCCACTGCTCGGGGGCCATGTAGGCGGGGGTTCCGGCCACACCGGGGGTCGCGCCGCGGTTCGCGGCGATGCCGAAGTCCACCAGCTTCGACGAGCCGTCCGCCGCGACCAGCACGTTCTCCGGTTTGTAGTCCCGGTGGACGACACCCGCCCGGTGCGCGGCCGCCAGCCCGAGCAGGGAGCCCTTCAGGACCACCAGCGCGGCCTCGGCGTCCGTCTGCCCGGACTGCCTCAGCAGGGCGCGCAGGGAGATCCCGTCCACCAGTTCCATCACGATGGCGGCGCCGCCGGGGGCTTCCACGTACTCGTACAGCCCCACCACGTGCGGCGACCGCAACGCCCCGAGCAGGCGCGCCTCGGCCCGGAACTCCCCGACGAAGGCCGGGTCCTCGCGCAGCCGGTCGCTGAGGTACTTCACGGCGACGGCCGTGCCCGTGCCGTCGTGGACGGCGAGCACCACGCGGCCGCTGCCTCCCGAACCCAGTTCCCGGACCTCCGAATAGCCGGGGACCGTCCACGTGTCCGTCATCGCCTGAGCCCCCTGCATCCCGGGTCGTCGAGGTGGCCGGTCGGTCGACCGGCCACCCCCCAGGACACTTTTCCGCCACGGCCGGTTCCCAACCCGGCCGGTCGTCTCACGCAGCGGCCGACACCGCGCCGATCATGGCGTGCAGACGGTCCGCCGCCGCCCGTCCGAAGGCCGGGTCGTTGATGTGCGTGTCGTAGTCGTGGAGCCGGGCGGCGCTGCCCCGCAAACCGTCGCGCAGCGCCGAGAACAGGGCCCGGTCCGCGGCGGGGTCGTGGTAGGGCCCGCCCGGTGCGCCGAGCGTGGACAGCCCGCGGAGCGGGAGGCACACGGCCGTGGGGCCGGTGGCCGTGCGGAGCTTCGCGGCGACCCGGCGGCCGAGCTCCGCGCATTCGGCCTCGGTCGTACGGATCACGGTGATGGACGGGTTGTGCACCCTGACCCTGCGGTAGCGGACCCGCTCGGGCAGCGTCTCCACCGGCCCGAACTTGACCATGTCCAGCGCCCCCAGGCTCACCACCTGCGGAATTCCGGCCCGTCCGGCCGCGCTCAGCCGGTCGGGACCTGCGGTGAGGATGCCCCCGCACAGGTCGTCGGCGAGTTCGCTGAGCGTCAGGTCGAGGACGCCCGCGAAGACGCCCTGCCCGGCCAGGGTCTCCAGGGTGCGGCCGCCGGTGCCGCTGACGTGGAAGACCAGTACCTCGTAGCCCAGTTCCGTCAGCCGTTCCCGGGCCGCGTCCACGCCGGGCGTGGTCACGCCCGCCATGCTCGCCGCGATCAGCGGCCGTGGGCCCGCCCCCAGCCGGGCCGGCCGGCGCAGCTCGAGGGAGGCGCGGGCGAAGCCCTTGGCCATCCCCGCGGCGGCCTCCGCCGCGTTGGCGAGGACCGGGGCGGAGATGCTGTTGATCCCCGCGATGTCCACCACGCTGTACATCATCGTGATGTCCGCGGATCCGACGTACGGGGACACGTCCCCGGACGCCATGGACGAGACCATCAGTTTCGGTACGCCGAGCGGCAGCGCGCGCATCGCCCGGGTGGCGATGGAAGTGCCGCCGCTGCCGCCGATCGCGAGCACCGCCTGCAGCCGGCCTTCGGCGTGCAGGCGCAACAGGGTCGCTTCCGCGCCCCGGGCCATCGTGGTCACGGCCGCGCCCCGGTCGGCGGCCGTGCGCAGTTCGGACAGTTCGGCCCCCGCTGCACGGGCCACCGCTTCTCTGGGCACGTCCGCGGGCACGCGGGGTTCGCCCATGATTCCCGTATCGACCAGTACCACCTCGACACCGGCGCGCAGCAGCCTCTCGCGCAGCCAGCCGTACTCCGCACCCTTGGTGTCCAGGGTTCCCACCAGCACGACGTTCGTCATATGTGCAATGTCCATGCAGATGGGGTTTGTTGGCAAGTAAAGGTCGGGTCAATGTCCGATCAATCCTCCAATATGGTCAACAGTCGCTCCAGAAATGGAATCTGAGCCGGAATCAGTTTCGCCTCGGCCGTCGCGGGTGCGAACCAGGCCACCCGGTCCAGCTCGGGGAACTCCTGCACGGTCCCCGAGTGCGGCGGCCACTCCATGGAGAAGGTGCCCGGCACCACCCGCGCGGGGTCGAGGTCCGCCTCGACCGCCCAGATGGTCACCAGCTTGCCGCTGCTGAGGCGTACGTCGCCGAGCGGCAGGTACTCGCCCTCGGGAGGGGGCATCCCGAGCTCCTCGGTGAACTCCCGGCGGGCCGCGTCCCGCGGCGTCTCGTCCGGTTCGTACTCACCCTTCGGGATGGCCCAGCCCCCGGCGTCCCGCCCGGACCACAGGGGGCCGCCCATGTGGCCGAGCAGGACTTCGACGCCGTGGTCCGGCGGGGGGCCGGCCGCCCCGGCCGTGCGCCGGAAGAGGAGCAGTCCGGCACTGCGTTTCCCATGGCTCATGGGCACATGTATGCCCCGCCGGACGCGGAATCAGTGGTCGTGCGGGCCCTGGCGGTGGACCGGCCCATGCGCGTCCGCGCAGTGCGGGTCGGCCGGATCGCCGGACGCGGCGCCGGCCCGGCCGACCGTGAGCAGCGAGTCCTGCACGTGGTCCACCTGGAGCGTGGTGTGCGTGATCCCGTACTCCTTGGCCAGCAGGCTCTCCAGGTCCCGGCGCACCGCGTGGCAGTCGCCCGCCGGCTCCACCAGCACGTGCGCCGAGAGCGCCGCCTGGCCGGAGGTGATGGTCCAGATGTGCAGGTCGTGGACCTCGGTGACCGGAGGCTGGCCGACGAGCCGGTCGCCGACCGCGTCCGGGTCCACGTGGGCCGGTGCGGCTTCCAGCAGGATCCGGCCGGACTCGCGGATCAGCCCGGAGCCCGCCTTGACCATCAGCACCACCACCACGAGGGTCGCGATGGCGTCGGCCTGCCGGAAGCCGGTGGTCAGCACGATCAGACCGGCCACGGCGGTCCCGATGAAGGCGAACAGGTCGTTGAGGATGTGCTGGAAGGCGCCCTCGACGGCGAGGGACGAACGGTTCGCCCGCGAGATGCACCAGGCCGCCGCCACATTGACGACGATGCCCGCGAGGGCCGTCACCAGGACCAGGCCGCCCTCCACCGGCGGCGGGTCCAACAGCCGCCGCACCGCCTCGTAGGCCAGCCAGGCCGCCAGCAGGAGCAGGGTCAGGCCGTTGGCCTGCGCGGAGAGTATCTCCGCGCGCTTGAGCCCGTACGTGAACCCGCCGCGGGCCGGCCGGGCCGCCAGCCGCATCGCGATCAGCGCGAGGACGATCGAGACGGCGTCCGTCAGCATGTGGGCCGCGTCCGAGATCAGGGCCAGCGAATGGGCCATCACGCCGATGACCACCTCGACGGCCATGAACGTGGCGATCAGGCCGAGCGCGATCCCCAGCCAGCGGCGGTCGGCGTCCGCGGACACGCCGTGGCTGTGCCCGCCGTGGCCGTGGTCGTGGCCGTGGTCGTGGCCGTGGTCGTGCCGCCCGGCGCCGCCGTGCGCGTGCCCGGTCTCGTCGTGAGCGTGATCGCTCTCCTGCTGGTGGTCGTGAGCCTGGTCGAGCCCAGACATGGCGTCCCCCGTCTCCATCGCACACCCGTGTGTTCGGGTCCGTCGCGTGAAGTGAATCGCACCCGGACGAGATGGGCAAAGGCTGCAACGGGGACCGTTGTCATTACCCATAAGAGGCCTCTGACCTGCGATGATGCCGCGCCGCTGCCGCGTCGGCCGGATCGTGGGAAAATCTGCTCATGGTCCAGCGTCCCGGTGTGCCGACCGCGCCCGAGCTCGTCCTGGAAACCGACCTGGGCTCCACACGGATGAGCCCCGGCCGGAGCTATCACGTAGGCCGGGACCCTCTGTGCGAGATCTGCCTCGACGATGCCCGCGTCTCCTGGCACCACGCGATCCTGCGTCCCGACGGGGACCACTGGATGATCGAGGACGAGGACAGCACCAACGGCACCTGGGTCGACGGCCACCGCGTGCAGGAATGGAGCGTCGGCGTCGGCACCGAACTCCGGTTCGGCAGCGTCGAGGACGGCCCCCGCGCCGTCGTCGTCGGCCGGACGCCCACGGCCGTGGGCGCCGCCCGGCCGTCCAGCGTCTCCAACCCCGGCATGACCAGCACCTTCCGGCGGCCGACCACCGTGCGCCCGCTGGCCCCGGCCACGGCCGTGCGCATCGGCCGCGCCCCCGACAGCGACCTCGTCATCGACGACCTCGTCGTCTCCCGCCGGCACGCCGAACTGCGCTCCCTGGCCGACGGCACGTACGAGATCGCCGACCTCGGCAGCCACAACGGCACCTATCTCAACGGAGCCCGCATCGACGGGGCCGCCCGCCTCTTTGAGGGCGACATCGTCGGCATCGGCCACTCCGCCTTCTGCCTCGTCGGCGACCAGCTCCAGGAATACGTGGACACGGGCGAGGTCTCCCTCGACGTCGAAGGCCTCACCGTCACCGTCGACCAGGGCCGCAAGACACTCATGGACGGCGTCTCCTTCCCCGTCGGCGCCAAATGCCTCCTGGCCGTCGTCGGCCCCAGCGGCGCCGGCAAGTCCACCCTGCTCGGCGCGCTGACGGGCCTGCGCCCCGCCGACAGCGGAACCGTCCTCTACGACGGCCGCGACCTCTACCGCGACTACGCGGAACTGCGCAGCCGCATCGGCCTCGTGCCCCAGGACGACATCCTGCACACCCAGCTCACCGTCCGCCGCGCCCTCGTCTACGCCGCCGAACTGCGCTTCCCGCAGGACACGGCCAAGGCCGAACGCGAGGCCCGGGTCGACGAGGTGATCCGCGAACTCGGCCTCGTCCAGCGGGCCGACCAGCCGATCCACAGCCTCTCCGGCGGCCAGCGCAAGCGCGTCTCCGTCGCCCTGGAACTGCTGACGAAGCCTTCCCTGCTGTTCCTCGACGAACCCACCTCCGGCCTCGACCCCGGCATGGACCGCTCGGTGATGCACATGCTGCGCGGCCTCGCCGACGACGGCCGCACCGTCATCGTGGTCACCCACAGCGTCCTCAGCCTCGACGTCTGCGACCGGCTGCTGTTCCTCGCCCCGGGCGGGCGCGTCGCGTACTTCGGCCCGCCGCAGGAGGCCCTCGACTTCTTCGGCTTCGACGAGTGGCCGGAGGCCTTCGAGGCGTTCGAGACCCAGCAGGACCGCGACTGGGCGGGCGCCTACCGCGCCTCACCGGCCCACAGCCGCTACGTCGACGTCACCGCCGGCCGCCCGCGGCCCGCGGCCGCGGCCGCGGAGCCCGCCCGGGCCGCGCCCCTGCCGCCGCCGAAGGCGCAGAGCTGGGGCTCCCAGCTGTCCACCCTGATCCGCAGGTACGCCGCCGTGCTCAGCGCGGACCGCACCTTCCTCGTCATCATGGTCGCGCTGCCGTTCATGATGGGGGCCATGGCCCGGGCACTCGCCGGGAGCACCCTCACCGCCGAGACGGCGCTCAACGCCCTCCTCATCCTGACCATCGGCGGAGTGCTCACCGGCGCCGCCAACGCCGTCCGCGAACTCGTCAAGGAACGCGTGATCTACCAGCGCGAACGCGCGGTCGGACTGTCACGCTCCGCCTACCTGATGTCCAAGGTCGTGGTGCTCGGCACGATCACCGTCGCCCAGGCGGTCGTGCTGACCCTCGTGGCCCTCGGCGGAGTGAACCTCAACGCCCCGCGCAGCCGGGGCGTCGTGATGCCCCCACTGATCGAGATCACCCTCGCCGTCGCCCTGCTGTCCTTCACGGCGATGATGCTCGGGCTGCTGATCTCCGCCCTGGTCCCCAAGGAGGAGGTCACCATGCCGCTGCTGGTCCTCCTCGCCATCGTCCAGGTCGTCTTCTGCGGCACCCTGCTGAAGCTCTACGACGTCGCCGTCCTCGAACAGGTGGCGTGGTTCGCGCCGGCGCGATGGGCGATGGGCGCGATGGGCGGCACCATCGACGTCGGTGCGATCGTCCCCGGCAAACTCACGCAGGACCCGATCTTCGACCACAGGACCGGCGTGTGGCTGGTGAGCATCGCCATGCTGCCCGTGCTGTCCGTGCTCTTCGGACTGCTCGTGTCCCGGCTGCTGCGCAGGCACGAGCCGGCCGTCATGCGGAAGCAGCCGAAGCGATGACCTTCCCCGACGCCGTCGCGGACTTCAACCCGACGCACGTCGTCCCCCAGGAGGGCATGCCCGCCTGGGAGACCCCCGACGCGACCCGGCCCACCGTCCCCCTCGACCCCTTCCTGCCCGTACAGCTGCTCGCCCGCAGCGGGGACTGGGGCGAGGTGCTCTGCGCCAACGGCTGGTCCGCCTGGGTGGACGGCCGGCTGCTGGTCGCCGTACCGCAGCCGCCGCCCACGGCCGGCGGGAGGCCGCCGGCCCGGGGCGAGGACCCCAGGCCCCGGCTCGCACGGAGCACCCAGACCGTGGAGCGCTACCGGCGGGCCGTCGAGGAGCTCGCGTCCGGGCGCATCGACACCGACGCCTTCCGCCGTTCCGTACGGGGCCTGCGCGCCGGGATCGTCCTCGACGGGGAGTCGGTCTGGCTCTACGACGAGACGGGCGGACGGTGGCTGTACGGGGACGGCACCCACCTGAGCACCTACGCCGTGGCCACGGGACCGGGCGCCTCGCCCGACGGCGAGACCGACGCCCTCGGGGTCCAGCTCGACGTACTGCCCGACGCCGCCGACGTACCGCCCGCCGGACCGGTGGGGCACGCCCCGACCCAGATCGTGAAAGAACCCGGGACCGAGTGATGGGGGAGCCTCCCGGCGGGCAGCCGGCCTCCGGCCGCCCCTCCGACCTGCGGGGTAAGCAGATCGCCGGATATCTGGTGGAGAGCGAGATCGGGCGCGGCGGCATGGCGGTCGTCTACCGGGCCCGGGACCTGCGGCTCGACCGGACGGTGGCGCTCAAACTGCTGGCCCCCCAACTGGCGCGCAACGACAGCTTCCGGCAGCGGTTCGTCCACGAGTCGAAGGTGGCGGCGGCCATCGACCACCCGCACATCGTGCCCGTGTTCGAGGCGGGGGAGACGGAAGGGCTGCTGTACATCGCCATGCGCTTCGTGGCCGGGCAGGACCTGCGCGCGATGCTCGACCGGACGGGTCCGCTGCCGGTGGAGACGGCCGCGCGGATCGCCGGACAGGTGGCGTCGGCACTGGACGCGGCACACGACCACGGCCTCGTCCACCGGGACGTGAAACCCGCCAACATCCTCGTCGCGGCGGGCACCGACAGCGAGCACCCGGAACACGTGTACCTCACCGATTTCGGGCTGACGAAGAAGTCGCTGTCGCTGACCGGGTTCACGACGGCCGGCCAGTTCGTCGGAACCCTGGACTACGTGGCGCCGGAACAGATCTGGGGCAAGCCCGTGGACGGCCGGTGCGACGTCTACAGCCTCGGCTGCGTCGTGCACGAGGTCCTCACCGGCGCGCCGCCCTTCCGGCGCGACGACGACATGGCCCTGCTCTGGGCCCACCAGTACGATCCGCCGCCCGCGCCCAGCTCCCTCAGGCCGGGCCTGCCGGCCGCGGTCGACGAGGTGCTGGCGAAGGCCCTCGCGAAGTCGCCGGAGGACCGCTGGGACACCTGCCTGGAGTTCACCGGCGCCCTGCGCCGCGCGGACACCGGCCCCGGGGACCGCGGTCCGGGGGAGCGGGCGGAGAGCGGGCCGAAGGCCCCCTCGGCGGTGCCCCAGCCGCCGCCCTGGGCCCTGCCGGTGTTCCGCAGGTTCATCTGACCCGGATCACGTCACGGGGAGTACGGACGCCGTCGGAGGCGGTCACCGCTGCGCCGTCGCGGCGGGTTCGTCCACCCGGCCGCCGCGGTGCAGCGGGCGGGCCAGCAGGGCGCCCAGGAACCCGGCCACCGCGCCCCAGAGCAGCGCGAGGCCGACGGTCCGCCCCAGGACGGCGCTCAGCTCGACCGCACCGCCCAGCCCGTCCACGTCGCCGATGCCCAGGAGGGAGAGCCCGAACCGGGCCTGGACCCCGGCGAGCAGGCAGACGGTGAGCGTGGCGAGGGCCAGGGCCACGCCCAGGTGCAGCGCGTGTTGCCAGGGGCGCACGTGCGCGGGAGAGCGTACGGCCGCCAGCACGCCCGTGCCGAGCAGCAGGACGGCGGCCACCACCACCAGCCACCACGCCCGGGCGTCCCGTTCGGCGAGCGACGCCACGTCGATCGTGGAGAGGTCCGGGCCGCGCAGGGCCTGGTCCAGCAGCTGCGGCATCGGCAGCCCGAAGGGTCCCTCGGCCTTGCCCTCCCAGGCGCCGCCGAAGCCCAGGGTGAGCGCGGGCCAGACGAGGTTCGGCAGCCCGAGCAGGAGCACGGCGAGGGTCCGTGCGGCATGGCCCTGGGTGGCTGCCACCACCAGCCCGACGACGATGCCGAGGGCCACGTACGCGAGGAGCAGCACGACGGTGGCGAAGGCGGCGGGGCGCAGCGCCGTGTGGAAACGCACCAGCCGGGCAGGCAGCGGGGCGCGTCGGGAGACCAGCAGCGCGACGAGCAACAGCCCCAGGATCCACAGCAGTCCGAAGAGGAGCGTGGGGCCCACGTCGCCCTCGAAGCCCACCTTCGGTGCGGAGTCGAGGAGTTCACCGATCTGCCCCAGCGGGTTGTCCCCGAGGGAGACAGAGAAGGTCTGGCGGGCGAGCAGGGTCACGCCCGTGAGCACCAGGAGCCAGATCACCACCAACGGGACGGCCCGGCCGAGGAGTTCGCGCGGCCGGGCCACCGCCCGGTTGTGCAGGGGGCGCAGGAAGAGGTAGCCGGCCGTGAGGGCGCCGGCGAGACTCACCGAGAGCGGCAGCAGTGACAGGCTCGCCTCGGCGCCCCCGAGGACCCCCGCGCCGCCCGTCACCTCGACGACGCCGCCGGCCGCCATCACCACCACCGCGGCGACGACGCGGGGGAACGCGCCGCCCGGCAGATCGCCAGCGCCGGCACAGGCCAGCCCGGCCGCGGCGACGGCCGCCATCACGGCGAAGGCCGCCAGGACCGCCACCAGGGCGTCGCGCAGTGCCCCCGCGGAGCCCCCCGGCGATGATGATCGCGTCGTATGGCTCACCCAGCTACCGTAGGCAGGCTCGGCTTGCGGGCACCACCTGAACGGCGCACACAATGGTCCGGCAGGGAATTCCTCCTCCTGGGAAGAAGAGCCCGTGACCACGCAACCTTCCGGCAGCCAGCCGCCGTCACCAGACCGCCCGTCGGTGCCGCCCTCCGGCCGCCCCACGGGACCGCCGTCGGGCCCGCTCTCGGGCGGGCAGCAACAGGGTCCGCCGCCGCCTCCTCCACCGTCCGCGCCGCCCGGCGGCCCGGGCGAGCCGGGCGGTCCCGGCGGCCCCGGTGGCCCGGGCGGTCCCGGTGACCACGCGAAGGGCCCCTGGTGGCGATCCGTACCCCGGCTCGCCACCGTGCTCGTCGCCGTGGCCGCCGCCGTGGCGCTGGCCGTGGTGCTGACCCGGCCCAGCGGCACCCCCCAGGCCGACCGCGAGGTGTTCCTCCAGCCGGTCGCGGCCTCCGGCCCCGACCCGTTCACCGAGTCGACGGTCACGAAGGACGCCGCACCGCCGCCGCCGGAGAGCACCCCGCCCTCCGCGCAGGGCACCGCCACGGCCACGCCCGCGGGAACCCGGAGCATCAGCGGGGCCTCGCCGGGCGTCTACGGGGGCACGAAGAACTCCGCCACCTGTGACGTGGAGAAGCTGATCAAGGACCTCTCCGCGGACCCCAACAAGAACGCCGCCTTCGCATCGGCCCTCGGCATCCAGCCCGCGGCCGTTCCCGCGTACCTCCGCTCGCTCACCCCGGTGCAACTGCGGATGGACACCCGGGTCACGAACCACGGCTACCAGAACGGCAAGCTCACCACCTACCAGGCGGTGCTCCAGGCCGGGACGGCCGTGCTGGTGGACGACCGGGGCGTGCCGCGGGTGCGCTGCGCCTGCGGGAACCCGCTCGGTCCGCCGGTGGCGCTGCAGGCCAACCCGAAGCGCTACGGACAGGTGTGGAACTCGTACCAGCCGTCCCAGGTCGTGGTCATCGCTCCGGCGACGACGGTCGTGCACAAGTTCGTGATCTACGACCACCAGGACCGGCGCTGGTACGAACGCAACCGCGGCGACCACCACGGCAGGCACGACAGGCCCGTCCCGCCGCCGGTGATCGTCACGCCGACCGTGATACCGCCGACGGGCACGCCGACGCGGACCCCGACGTCGACCTCGACGCCTACGTCCACGCCCACGTCGACCCCGACGTCCACGCCCACCTCGACGTCCACTCCGACGTCCACTCCGACCGCGACTCCGACTTCCCCGACCCCGTCCGGGTCGTCGACGTCACCGTCGGTCTCGCCCTCGGGAACCGAGTCGCCTTCGAAGTCGCCTTCGGAATCCCCGTCCGTCTCCGTGTCCCCGTCGGAATCGCCTTCGGTGTCCCCGTCGGAATCCCGGTCGGCATCCCCGTCGGAAACGAAGGCACGGTCCGTCTCCCCGTCCGCCTCGCCGTCGAAGCGCTCGGCGCCTCCGACCCAGGAGAGCCCGGCGGGACCACAGACTCCGGCCCCGCGGACATCGGCGGTGCCGGAGCCTGAACCCACCGCCACGGCCAAGCCCCAGCTGCCGAGCGCACCGCCCCAGGTGTCGCCCGTGCCCCCGAAGCCGTCACCGCAGCAGCCGTCACCGCGGCCCCGCCCCACGCAGGGCGGCGACGGAGGCACCGGAAATGACAACGGCGGCAACCAGAACGGCGGCAACCAGAACGGTGGGAACCAGAACGGTGGCAATGACAACGGTGGCAACCAGAACGGTGGCACCGGCAACGAGAACGGAAACCAGCAGTAGATGACCGGACAGGCCCCGGTCGCGGCAGGTGACACCCGCCGCGACCGGGGCCGTCGACGTGCGCCGCGCCAGGTTTCGCGCGGTCGCGGGGGCCCACCAGCCGGAACGGACTCGGGACGGGCGTTCGACGGGATCGGGGTCGAGCACGGCGGGCAGGGCCCGGGCCTGCCGATCCGACCGGAGGGTGAGACCCTGGCTGCATGGCCCAGAGGGGAAGGAACCCCGAGGTCGACTGGCCCGCGCGGCCGGACAAGAGCCTTGCGCTCAACCGCATGGGCACGTTCGACTGGGATCTCGGCAGCGGTCGGATGTACCTCGATCCCACCGCGCTGGAGGTCCTCGACCTGCGCCCGGACGAGTTCACCGGGACCCCCGCCGGACTGCGCTCACGCATCCTGCCGGCCGAGGAGGCCCGGCTCGACGCCCGTGTCGCGCAGGCGCTGAAGGACGGCCGCAGCCACTACGGGGCGTACGTGCGCAGCCGCCGCCGGGACGGGGCACCGGCCTGGACGCACATCCAGGGGCACATCCTGCGGGAGCAGGACGGCCGCCCGTACCGCATCATCGGGATCCTCCGCGACGCCGCCCACGACCCCTGCGAGCCCGGCGCCAGCGGGGACCAGGCCGAGGGGCGGCGCCGGCTGACCGGGGTCGTCGAGCGGACCACCGCGATCCTCGCCCACGCCCGCACCGTCAACGACGTCACCGACGTCCTGAAGGACCCCGAGGCGCTCGGGCACCTCGGGGCGGTCAGCGTGATGCTGGGCGTCGTGGACGGCGGCCGCATCCACCTGGTCGCCGAGGGGCAGCTGGGTACGTACGTGCCCGAGATCGAGTACACGCGGATCGACGCGCAGTTCCCGATGAGCGAGGCCGTACGCACGATGCAGCCGGTCTACCTCTCCGCGCGGGAGGACTTCCCGCGCCGCTACCCGCTGCTGTGGCCCTACATCGAGCCGCTGTCCGTGCGCAGCGGGGTCTACCTGCCGCTGATCGCCCAGGGCCGGGTCATCGGCGCGCTCGGGCTGCTCTACGCACGCGAGGGCGATTTCACCGCGGAGGAGAGGAACGTCCTCATGGCGCTCGGCAGCGGCATCGCGCAGAGCCTCCAGCGGGCCATCCTCTTCGAGCAGGAGCACGACCTGGCCGAGGGCCTCCAGCGGGCCATGCTGCCCCGCCGGATCCCCGAGGTGGCGGGCGCGCAGATCGCCGTACGGTACCGGTCCGCACGGATGGGGCGGGACATCGGCGGCGACTGGTACGACGTGATCCCGCTCGGCGAGGGCCGGGTCGGGGTGATGATCGGCGATGTGGAGGGGCACGACACGGACGCCGCGGCGGTGATGGGCCAGCTGCGCATCGTGCTGCGCGCGTACGTCGTCGAGGGGCACACCCCGGGCACCGCGATGGCCCGCGCCTCGGCCTTCCTGCGCGATCTGGCCACGGAACGCTTCGCCACCTGCACGTACGCCGAGGTCGACCTCACCACGGGCATGTTCTCCACGGTCCGCGCCGGCCACCTCGACCCGGTCGTCCGGCGCGGCGACGGCAGCTGCCACCGCATCCAGGTGGCGGGCGGACTGCCGCTCGGACTGCCCCCGCGCGAGCACGAGGAGAGCGGCTCCGGCTACCCCGTCACGCGACTCGAACTGCACCCGGGCGACACCCTGCTGCTGTGCACGGACGGCCTCATCGAACGGCCCGGCGCCGACTCCGACGCCGGGATGCGGGACCTGATGGCCGCGGTCCACACCGGCCCCGCGGACGTCGAGGAACTCGCCGACCTGCTGTGCGACCTGGTCGGGGACTCCGGCGGCGGGGACGACATGGCCCTGCTCCTGCTGCGCCGCCGCGGCACGCCCCCGGCGCGCGGCGGCGGCCCGCTGTCCCAGAAGCTGGAACCGGGCGACGCGGAGGCCCCGGCGATGGCCCGGCACCTGATCCGGGCGGCGGCGGCCGCCTGGGGCGCGCGGGACCGGGCCGACGAGATCGAGCTCGCGGCGGACGAGCTGATGACCAACGCCCTGGTCCACACGGAGGGCGGAGGCCAGGTCAGCATGCGGCTCACGGCGGCCGGCCGGATCCGGATCGAGGTCGAGGACTCCAGCAGCGCCCTGCCGAGGCGCCGCGAGGCGGGCGACTGGGCGGTGTCCGGGCGCGGCCTGATGCTCGTGGACCAGCTCTCGGACCAGTGGGGCGTGGAGCCCCGGGGCGCCGGGAAGTGCGTCTGGTGCGAGTTCGCGGCGGCCGCCCCGGAGCACGCCGGGTGACGCTCAGAGCGCCGCGTACGGGCCCTGGGCGGCCTTGACGTTCTGCAGGGCCGTCAGCTTGCGGACGAAGAGGATCGCGAGCACGGCGGCCGCCACCAGGATCAGGTCGGAGACGAAGCAGACGGACGTGGCGGACTGCAGGGCCTCCGGGGTCTCGGCACGGTTGTACAGCCGGTTGCCGATGCGGTTGCCGCTCTGGCCGAGGACCCAGACCACCCACCAGGCGGTGACCGGCGCGGTGGAGACGTGGCGGTACGAGCCGTCCGGCCCCAGCTGGGTGCTGGCCGCCCAGATCTGCCGTGCGGTCCGGAAGGGGAGGAACAGGTTGCCGAAGGGGATGAACCAGCCGCCGATGGCCCAGCCGCGGGTCTGGGTGAAGGCGTCCGGGCGGAAGATCTCGCCGTTGACGCGCACGCGGTGGAACCAGGTGAGGAACACGGCGGCCGTGCCGAGCAGGATCAGGATCGTGAGGACCGACGCCAGGCCGGTCAACAGGTCCGACAGGTCCAGAGCGCCCTCGGCGACCCGGTCGGGGTCCGCGATGAGGTCCGTCATCAGCGACCGGGCGAAGAGGTTGGTGCCGGCGGAGAAGAGGAACACCACGGCGGCGGTGGACAGCAGGACCGTCAGCGCGGTGGCGAGGCCCTGGGGCGGGCGCAGGACGTCCCCGAGCGGCGGCGGGCCGGGGTAGGGGCCCGGGGCGGGGTACGGAACCTGGCCCGGGTACGGTGCCTGGCCCGGATACGGCTGCCCGGGGACGGGCCCGGCCGCGTACGGTGGGGCCGGATAGGGGGCGCCGCCGTACGGCGGCTGGCCGGGCTGCGGCTGCGGATGCGGCGGCGGTGAGCCGGGCGCGCTGAAGGACATGGCGGTGTACCCCCCACGGGAACGTGTGACGTGCGAAAGAGCGCCCGCGGGCGGCGAATGCGCAGGCACGGGCACCGCTGACCCTACGGCAGGCCGCGGCCCGGCCGCCTCCGAGATGATCTGCGCCTGCCCCCCTGCCCCCCTGCCTGCCCGGCCGCCCGCCCGCCTGCCCGCTCGCCCCTCACAGGCTCACGAGCGTGACCTCCGTGGCCTTCACGCTCGTCCACACCTCGGCGCCGTCGACGAGGCCCAGTTCCGCGGCCGCCTCCGGAGTGATCTCCGCGACCAGGTCGGGGGCCCCGCACGAGGAGACCAGCACGCGCAGGCGGCTGCCGACCGCGGTGATCTCCCGTACGGTGCCCTGCCAGTGGTTGCGGGGGCTGCCGGTCGGCTGCTTCCGGTGCAGCGACACCGCCTCCGGGGCGATGATCGCGAGCGCCTGGGTCCCCTCGGGGAGCCGCTCGGCGACCACGAGACGACCGCCGGCCGCGAGCGCGAGCCCGTCGGCCGACGCCGTGCCCGGCCACGCGTTGCGGCCCAGCATCCGGGCCACCCACGGGGAGCGCGGGTGCCGGGTCACCTCGGCGGGCGGCGCGTCCTGCAGGGTGCGCCCGTCGGCGAGTACGAGGACGCGGTCGGCCAGCGACACCGCCTCGACGGGATCGTGCGTGACGATGAGGCAGACCCCGCCGAAGCCGGCCAGGTGCCTGCGCAGGGTGTGCCGCACGTGGGCCCGCGTCGTCTGGTCGAGCGCGGCGAGCGGTTCGTCCAGCAGCAGCAGCCGGGGCCGGGCGGCCAGGGCGCGGGCCAGGGCCACGCGCTGGGCCTGGCCGCCGGACAGCTGGGCGGGCCTGCGCTGCGCGAGGTGGCCGACGCCGAGCCGGTCCAGCCAGGCCTGGGCCTCGCGCCGGGCCTCGGCCCGCGGCACCCGGCGGGCCCGCAGCCCGTACGCCGTGTTGGCCAGGGCGCTCAGGTGCGGGAACAGTGCGCCGTCCTGCGGGACCCAGGCCACCTGCCGCTTGTGCGGGGGCAGCGCGGTGACGTCGGTGTCACCGAGCCGCAGGTCGGCGCGGGCGCGGGGGGTGAGGCCGAGCAGGGCGCGCAGCAGGGTGGTCTTTCCGGCGCCGTTCTCGCCGACCACGGCGATGGTGGTGCCGGGTTCGGCGTCCAGGGTGAGCTCGTTGAAGCCGGTGACGGCGGCGTGCAGCTGCCATCGGCCGCCGGCCGGGACGGGCTCCCCGGCGGTCCCCCCGACGGCCTCCCCGGGGGGCTCTCCGACGGGCTCCCCGGACGGGGCCGCGGTCGGCGGAGCAAGGGCCGTCGGCTCGTCGGCCGCCACCCGGGTTCCCGCCGGCCCGCCCGCCTCGCCTCCGGGGGCCGGGGTCCCGGTCCAGCGGCCGCGCAGGGCGATGAGCACGGCCATGGCGATCGCGAGGAGCAGCAGCGAGACGGAGGTCGCGGCCTCGGGCTGGTCCTGGAGCAGCAGGTAGACCTGGAGCGGCAGGGTCTGCGTGGTGCCGGGCAGGTTCCCGGCGAAGGTGATGGTCGCCCCGAACTCGCCGAGGGCCCGGGCCCATGTGAGGGCGGCTCCCGCGATCAGTCCCGGAGCCACCATCGGCAGGGTCACGGTGAAGAACACGCGGACCGGCGAGGCGCCCAGGGAGGCGGCGGTCTCCTCGTAGCTCTGCCTGAGACCGCCGAGGGCGCCCTCCAGGCTGATCACGAGGAACGGCATCGCGACGAACGTGGCCGCGACCACCGCGCCCGAGGTGTGGAAGGGCAGCGTGATGCCGAAGGTGTTCTCCAGCCAAGGGCCGAGCAGCCCGCGGCGCCCGAAGCCGAGCAGCAGGGCCACGCCGCCGACGGTCGGCGGCAGCACCATCGGGAGCAGGACCAGCGAGCGGACCAGGGCCTTGCCCTTGAACTCGACGCGGGCCAGCAGCCAGGCCAGCGGCACGCCGAGCAGCAGCGAGAGCGCGAGGGCCCAGAGGGACACCACCAGCGACAGGTGCAGGGCCTCGACCACACCGGGGCTGGTGAGGTGGGCGCCGAGCTCGCCCCACTGGGTGCGGGTGAGGATGCCGATCAGCGGCAGCAGCAGGAACGCGACGGCGAGCAGCGCGGGCAGCGCCAGGGTCAGGGGAGGCCGGGTGCGGGTGCGGAGTCTGCTCATCAGGGTTCCTGGCTGGGGCGGGCGGCGGCCTGCGGCCGCCGTGGGCAGCGTACGCGGCGGCCCGCGCGAGCGGACCGCGTACGGCGCTGTTACGGCTTCTGGAAGCCGGCGTCCTGGAGGATCTTCTGGGCCTCGGGGGTGCTCAGCCAGGCCACGAAGGCGGCAGCGGCCTCGGAGTTCTTGGACGCCTTCAGCGCGGCGGCCGGGTAGGAGGCGACCACGTTCTGCTCGTCCGGGACGTCCACGGTGGCGACCTTGTCGCCGGACTTGAGGGAGTCGGTCTTGTAGACGAGACCCGCGTCGGCCTCGCCCAGCTCGACCTTGCTCAGCACGGCGCGGACGTTGGGTTCCTGGGAGACCGGCTTCACCTCGATCTTCTGGGCGTCGAGGATCTGCTTGCTGTACTTGCCGACCGGGACCTCGGGCGCGGCGAGCACGACCTTGATCTTGGTGTCGGCCAGGTCCTTCAGGGCGCCGATCTTGAACGGGTTGTCCTTGCCGGCCACGATGACCAGGCGGTTCTTGGCGATGACGGTGGCATCGCCCGTCTCGGCCCTCAGGCCGTCCATGGTCTTGGTGTCGGCGGTCACCAGCGCGTCGGCCGGGGCGCCCTGCTTGACCTGGGCGGCGAGCTCCTGCGAACCGGCGAAGGAGAAGGTGATCTTCGTACCCGGGTGGGTCTTCTCGTACTCGGCGCCGGCCGCCTTGAAGACGTCGGTGAGGGAGGAGGCGGCCAGGACGGTGAGGTTCGCGGCCTTGGGTGCGGAGGAGGCCGAGGCGGAGGAGCCGGCGCCGGAGGCGTCCTCCTTCTCGCCGTCGCCGCTCTTGCCGCAGGCGGCGAGCGGGACGAGCAGGGCGGCGGCCAGGACGGCGGTGGCGGCGCGACGGCGGGTCGGGGTGGATGCCAGGGACATGAGCGGATACTCCTCGGTTCAGATGCGATCGATGTGCGCGCCGGTGGACTTCATGCGGGCGGTGGCCCGCACTCCGGCCTCCGGTCCGGGGACCCGCCGGGTTCTCGGCCTGTCGCCTGGCCGATTGTGTCGGACTGCATGTGCGACAAGGTAGGGGCATGGCTCGCGCATTTGCAATCTCATCAGGATGAAGTACCTGGTAGCTGCGGTTCATATTGTTGCAACCGCCAAAACTCGGTCCGCTCCGGCCCGCCCGCCTCGCTAGAGTCGGGGCATGGCTGAAGAGGCACCGCGTACCGACGCGGGAACGAACGCGGGAGCGCGCGCGGGCGGGAACAGCGGGGCGGACACCGGCACGGTCCGGGTCGACGCGTGGATCTGGTCCGTGCGCCTGACGAAGACCCGCTCGATCGCGGCGACCGCCTGCCGGGCCGGTCACGTCAGGGTCAACGGGGAACGCGCCAAGCCCGCGCAGCCGGTGCGCGCGGGTGACGAGGTGCGGCTCTTCCATGCGGGCCGGGAACGGATCGTGGTGGTCCGGCGGACCGTGTCCAAGCGGGTGGGCCCGCCGGTGGCCGCGGAGTGCTTCATCGACAACAGCCCGCCGCCGCCGACCCCGGTCGAGGCCGGTGTGGTCGGCATCCGCGACCGCGGCGCGGGCCGCCCGACGAAGCGCGAGCGCCGCGAGATCGAATCGCTCCGCGGCCGCCCGTAGGCCCCGGCGGCGGCGGGGGGTTCGGCCCCCGCGCCCGCACCCCGAGCCGCACTTCCGGGGCTCCGGGCGGCGGGGTCAGGTCTTGCGGTACGCGTAGGCCTCCGCCGCGGCCTCGGCCACGGCTGAGGCGGGGGCTCCGGTGGAGGCGGTGATCAGGGCGGCCACCGCGCCCTCCAGGAAGGGGGCGTCCGCCAGGACGGAGCCCTCGGGGAGTTCGGACTCCGCCAGCAGGGTCTTCACCGTCAGTACCGAGCTGCCCAGGTCGACCAGCAGCACCACCCCGGCACCGTGGTCCACCTCGTCGGCGGCCGCCAGGATCCGCTCCGCGCTCGTGCCGATCCCTCCGGCAGCGGTGCCGCCCGCCGCGGCCAGCGGGGCGATCGGGCCGCCCGCCGCCAGTTCGCGGGCCAGTTCCGCCACCGACTCCGCCACCGACGCGCTGTGCGACACCAGCACGATGCCGACCGGGTCGCCGCCCGTCACAGGACGCCGTCCGCCACGTCGGCCAGCGCCCCCAGCAGCAGCGCAGACGAGGTCGCGCCCGGGTCCTGGTGGCCGATGCTGCGCTCGCCCAGATAACTGGCCCGCCCCTTGCGGGCCTGCATCGGCACCGTCGCCAGTGCCCCGTCCTCCGCCGCGTCGCCCGCCGCCCGGTACGAAGTGCTCAGCGCTGCCACCCCCGGAACGAGCGCGTCCAGCATCGTCGCGTCGCCCGGCGCGGCCCCGCCGAGCTGCGCCACCGCACCCACCCCCGCGTACAGGGCCTTCCGCAGCTCCGTGTCGGACACCTCCGCGGCCTCCCCGAGCTCCTTGCCGGTGCGGCGCAGCAGCGTCCCGTACAGCGGCCCCGACGCGCCGCCGACCGTCGAGATCAGCGTCCGCCCGGCGAGCTGCAGCACCGCGCCGGGCGAAGCCGGGGCCTCCGCGTCCAGGGCCCCGGTCACCGCCGAGAAGCCGCGCAGCAGATTGCTCCCGTGGTCGGCGTCCCCGATGGGGGAGTCGAGCTCGGTGAGCCGGTCCGCTTCGCGCTCCACCGCGGCCGCCGCGGCCGTCATCCAGCGCCGGAAGAAGTCTGCGTCGCGCACCGGTTCTCCTCGCTTCGATCCGAGTCGTACTGGAGGTCCACGGACACCCTACGAGTCAGCAGCCCCAGCGCAGTGCCGCAGTTCGGACGGGCGCGTCCCAGAGCCTCAGCAGCTCCTCGTCGGCCCGGCACAGCGTGACCGAACACCCCGCCATGTCAAGGGAGGTGACGTAGTTGCCCACGAGCGTCCGCGCCACCGGCACGCCCCGCGCCGCCAGCACCCGTGCCACCTCCGCATGGAACCCGTAGAGCTCCAGCAGCGGCGTCGCACCCATCCCGTTGACCAGCGCCAGCACCGGCCCGTCGGCCGGCCCCACTTCCGCCAGCTCCTCCAGCACGGCCCCGACCGAGACGTCCGCGATCTCCCGCGCCGGCATCATCGCGCGCCGCTCCCGCCCCGGCTCGCCGTGGATTCCGACACCCAACTCCATTTCCCCGTCGGGCAGTTCGAATGTGGGGCTGCCCTTCGCGGGAGTGGAGCAGGCGCTCAGCGCCACCCCGAAGCTCCGCGAGGACGCGTTGACCCGCCGGGCGATCGCGGCGACCCGCTCCAGCGGCGCCCCCTCCTCGGCGGCGGCCCCGGCGATCTTCTCCACGAAGAGCGTGGCCCCCGTGCCGCGCCGGCCGGCCGTGTACAGGCTGTCGGTCACGGCGACGTCGTCGTCGACGAGCACCCGCTCCACCCGCAGGCCGTCCTCCTCGGCGAGTTCGGCGGCCATGTCGAAGTTCAGCACGTCCCCGGTGTAGTTCTTGACGACGAACAGCACTCCCTGCCCGGACTCCACGGCCCCGGCGGCCCGCACCATCTGGTCGGGCACCGGCGAGGTGAACACCTCCCCGGGACAGGCGGCGGCCAGCATCCCGTACCCCACGAACCCCGCGTGGAGCGGCTCGTGCCCGGACCCGCCGCCGGACACCAGCCCGACGCGGCCGCCGGTGCGCGCGTCCCGCCGTACGACGATCCGCCGCTCCACGTCCACGTCCAGCTCGGGGTGGGCGGCGGCCATCCCCCGCAGGGCGTCGGCGACCACGGTCTCCGCAGAGTTGATCAGCATCTTCACGGATGTCTCCCTCGAGTACCCGGCCCAGGTGCCCGGCCGTGACGGCCCGTCGGGGCCAGGCTAGGGCCTGTCGTCGAACTCCCTTCGTCGCCGGGGCAGACGGGAGCTCGACGACAGGTCCTGGACGAGTAGGTCCGAAGTACTTCGGACCTACTCGTCTAGGGGGAGTACCGCTCGGGCATGGCCTGTTCGACTCCGTCCAGCTCCCAGGTGCACCTGGGCCCGGTCGGGACGAGATGCGGCTGGCGCACCATGATCCGGAAGGGGTGCGCCGGTTCCTCGGGCAGGACGCCCTCCAGCACGGTGGTCCCCGGTTCGTGCTCCTCGCGGTGGGCGATGACCTTGCCGTTGACGAGGAGCTCGATCTCACCCGTCCGGCCGGGGCCCACGTTGACGGTGATCGAGTGGGCGCCGTGGTCCACGTGGAAGTGGTGACTGCGCGACATGGGACACCTCCACGGAGTCACGACAAGGCAGGGCTCGCTCCCCCCATTGTGGGCCCGCGCGCCGGACCCGCGCGCGGGCGCCTGGGGTCAGCCGGTGAAGCCCGCCGTGAGGGAGGTGAACTGCCAGTCGCTCTGGGCGATGCCCGAGCAGCTCTCCTGCAGGCCGCCGCCGGGGCAGCCCCGGTCGCGGTTCACGGACCAGAAGGCGAGGCGGGCGATGTGATGGGAGTTCGCCCAGTTGCGGATGTCGGTCCAGTTCTGGACGGTCGTGGTCTCCTGGGTGTCGCTGATGCCGTTCATGCCGGAGATGCCGATGTGCGCGTAGGCGGTGGCGTCGTCCCAGCCGAAGGCGGACTTGAGCTTGGCCTTGAGGCCCTCGGTCGCGCTGACCGTGCTCGCGTACATGTCGGTCGAGGCGTTGCCGAAGTCGAACGGCATGATGGTGAAGACGTCGATCCCCGCGTCCAGCGCCCTGGCCTGCTCGATCAGGCGGTTGCCCCACGAGGTCGGGCCGGTGGTGGAGGTGCCGAAGGTCAGGATGGTCCGCAGCCCCGGGTTGTTCTGCTTCACGATCTTGAGTGCGCCGAGGATGCGGTCCTGGACCGCGGCGTTCTCGAACTCGTCGGTGTTCTCGATGTCCACGTCGATGGCCTTCAGGCCGTACGCGTCGATGACCTTCTGGTAGGCGCCGGCCAGTGCCTCGGGGGTGGCGCAGTTGGGGCCGAGCTTGTTGCCCTGCCAGCCGCCGATGGACGGGACGACGTCCCCGCCCGCCGCCCGGATCGAGGCGATGGTGCTCTGGTCCGCGCCGCCGGCCAGGGGCCGCTGGCCGTCCCAGGCCGGGTTGCAGCCGCCGGAGGAGAGGATGAAGGCCATGGTGAACCACTTCGCGCCGGTCGCGTTCATCACGGTCGTCGCGCTCGGCGGGTTGCCCCAGCCGAGGTAGAGGTAGGGAGCGGCCTGCTTGAAGCCCGCCGGGGTCGTCCCGTTGTCGGTGGTGACGGACACGCCGGCGGAGGCGGCCGAGGTGTTCCCCGCGAGGTCGTGGGCCCGGACGGTGAACGTGTAGCTCGTGGCGGGGGTCAGGCCGGTGACGGTCGTGCTGGTGCCGGCGGCCGTGGCGACCTTGGTGGCGCCCTGGTAGACGTCGTAGCCGGTGACGCCGACGTCGTCGGTGGAGGCCGTCCAGGCGAGCGAGGCGCTGGTGGAGGTCTTGCCGGTGGCGGTGAGACCGGTCGGGACGGTGGGTGCCTGGGTGTCGGCGCTGCCTCCGGGGCCCTCGAGAAGGACGTCGTCGGCGTGGTAAGTGCCCTGCCCGTACCAGCCGTTGAGGTAGACCTCCGCCGTGGTCTGGGAGGCGCCCGTGGTGAAGGTGACGGTGAGCCGGGACCAGGCGCCCGCGGAAGTCGTCCAGGTGGAGGGCCCGCCGGTGACTCCGAGGTACACGTAGCTGCCGCGGACCCAGGCCGAGAGCGTGTACGTGGTGTTGGGCCGGACGGCGACGGACTGGGTGCACTTGGCGTTGTCGGAGGCCGTGGCCGCCCCGGCCAGCGCCCTCGTGCCGCCGTGCACGGGTGACGTCACCACGGAGCCGAGGCCCCCCGAGCAGGACCAGCCGGCCGGGGTGCCGGCCGCCTCGAAGCCGCCGTTCACGAGCAGGTCGGCGCCGAACGCCGAGCCGGGAGCCGTCAGCACTGCGGCCGCGCCGAGCAGGGCGGCGCCCAGGCCGCAGGCGAGGCGGGTGCGGGTGCGTGTGGGGGTGCGCAAGGAAGTGCCTCCAGCGTGGGGTGGGGGGGGGACGGCGGCAACACCGTTGCGGGCGGCGGTAGTTGGGGGCTCCACCGCCTCGTCGCCGGGAACCTAATCTTCCGGATGCCTCGCCGTCAATAGGTCTGGACCAATTGGCCGAAGTGGCGAGATGGCCGGCGCCGGGGCTTATTCGTGCACGTGTTCGGTTCCTGGGGTTAGGGTGGGGGCATGTACGCAGTCCAAGGCCTTCAGGGTTCCCTCTTCGACCAGGGCGACGAGATCCGGCTCGGCCCGCTGGACGGCATGCGCCGCACGGATCTCGGAGCGGGGGCGTGGGTCGACCACCTGCCCGGCTGGCTGAGCGGCGCCGACGCGCTCTTCGAGCGGCTCGCCGCCGATGTGCCCTGGCAGGCGGAGCGGCGGCAGATGTACGAGCGCGAGGTGGAGGTGCCCCGGCTGCTCGCCTTCTACGCGGAGGGCGAGGCCCTTCCGCATCCCGCGCTCATCGGGGCCCGCGAGACGCTCACCCGGCACTACGCGGCCGAACTCGGCGAACCCTTCGCCACCGCGGGCCTGTGCCTGTACCGCGACGGCCGCGACAGCGTGGCCTGGCACGGGGACCGCAACGGACGCTCCTCGACCGAGGACACCATGATCGGCATCCTCTCCGTCGGCGACCCGCGCGACCTGGCCCTGCGCCCCCGCGGCGGCGGTCCCACCCTGCTGCGGCTGCCGCTCGGCCACGGCGACCTCGTCGTCATGGGCGGCTCCTGCCAGCGCACCATGGAGCACGCCGTGCCCAAGTCGGCGCGGGCCGTGGGGCCGCGGATCAGTGTCCAGTTCCGCACCCGCGGGGTGCGCTGACCGCGGGCGCGCCGCCCGCTACGCGGCGCCCGGCTCCTTGCCCTCGCGGGCCGCGGTGGCCGCCGCCTGCAGGGCGCGCAGGGCCAGCAGCAGGACCCCGATGTCGTCCAGGTACACCGGATCCGGGATCAGGTCCACGGGGGAGAGGGTGTACGCCACGGCGACCCAGAAGAGCGCCTTGTCGCGCAGCGGGATGCCCGCGTCGAGCAGGAGCCGCCGCGCCTTGAAGACGCGTACGAGCAGCACGGCCGCGGCGATCGCGAGGCTGACCGCGAGAACCGTCGCCAGCGTGAGCCAGACCGTGGTGTCCATGACGCCGGTATACCCCGATTCGGACGGGTGCTACCCGAGGTGCCGCTGCCGACGGTACCGCTATGCGCCCTGCGCGCGCAGCCTGCGGCCGACCTCTCCGAGCCCGTCGGCGAGCGCGTCCAGCTGCGCCGGCGTCAGGACGTCGACGAGGACCTCCCGGACCGTCGCCACGTGCCCGGGCGCGGCCTCGCTCAGCTTGGCGGCGCCCGCGTCGGTGAGGACGGCGAAGACCCCGCGGACGTCGGAGGGGCAGCTGCGGCGCCGGACCAGCCCGGCCTTCTCCATCTGGGTGACCTGGTAGGTGAGTCCGCTCTTGGAGTTGATCAGGCCGTTGGCGAGCTCGGTCATCCGCAGCTCACGGCCGGGCGCCGCCGCGAGCCGGACGAGGATCTCGTACTGCGGGTGCGAGAGTCCGGAGTCGTCCTTGAGCTGCTGGTCGAGGCGCCGGTTGACCAGGGCCGACGCGGCCAGGAACCCGCTCCAGGCCCGCATCTCGCGCTCGTCCAGCCATCTCGTACCCGTCGTGTCAGCCGCATCAGCCATGGCTCCACCCTACACGGGTTGTTCGAATTTGAATCACTCGCTAGGGTCGGGGTGTCGGAGTTCGAATTTGAACGACCCGAACGACGAGCGACCTGCCCCTCCGGAAGGAACCGAACCCCCCATGACCAGCCCCTCCGCCACCGCGGCGAAGTCGACGGCCGCCCCCACGGACGCCACCGCGCTCCCCGCGGCCCTCTCCACCCCCGGCCACGACGTCGGCCTGCTGATCCTGCGCCTCGTCCTCGGGCTGACCATGGCCGCGCACGGCTCCCAGAAGCTGTTCGGCTGGTTCGGGGGCGGCGGCATCAGCGGCACCGGCCAGTTCTTCACCGCCAGCGGCTACCCCGCCGGCGACGCCATGGCCGTCCTCGCCGGCCTGACCGAGACCCTCGGCGGCCTCGGCCTGGCCGCCGGACTGCTCACCCCGCTCGCCGGAGCGGCCGTCGTCGGCACCCTCATCAACGCCATCGCCGTCCACGGCGCCGGATCCTTCTTCGCCCCGCAGGGCATCGAGTACGAACTGCTCCTGACGGCGGGCGCCGCGGCCCTCGCCCTCACCGGCCCCGGACGGTACGCAGCCGACCGCTTCGTGCCCGTCCTGCGCGCCCACCGCCTGGCCCACGGAGCCCTCGCCGTCGCCCTCGGCGTCGTCCTCGCGGGAGTCCTCCTCCTCGTGCGCGGCTGACCGCCCGGGCGCTTCGCCGGCAGGTGCCCGGGGCCGCCTTGATTGGCCCCGGGCATTTGGTGGAAGAAGGCACAAATGACACAACCCATCGAAGACTACGCACTCATCGGCGACCTGATGACCAGCGGACTGGTCGGCCGTGACGGGTCCCTCGACTGGCTGTGCCTGCCGCGCTTCGACTCCGGTGCCTGCTTCGCCAAGCTCCTCGGCGACGAGGAGAACGGCCACTGGCGGATCGCCCCCCTCGGCGCCGCCGACGGCGAGCAGTGCACCCGCTGGGCCTACGTGGACGGCACGCTGGTCATGGAGTCGTACTGGGAGACGGACACCGGCGCCGTCAAGGTCATCGACTTCATGCCGCAGCGCGACGTGGCCCCCGAGGTCATCCGCATCGTCGAGGGGATCTCCGGCCGGGTCAGGATGGGCAGCACCCTGCGCCTGCGGTTCGACTACGGCCACGTCGTCCCCTGGGTCCGCCGCAGCAACGGAGACCGCGTCGCCATCGCCGGCCCCGACTCCGTCTGGTTCCGCAGCGAACCCCCGGTCCGCACCTGGGGGGAGGAGAACAGCACCCGCTCCCAGTTCCCGGTCACCGAAGGCCAGCGCGTCGCCTTCGTGCTCACCTGGCACCCCTCCCACGAACCGCGCCCCGAGCCCGTCGACCCGTACGACGCCCTGGAGCAGAGCCTCGCCGACTGGCGCGAATGGACCGCCCAGTGCCGCTACGAGGGCCCCTACCGGGAAGCGGTCACCCGCTCCCTGATCACCCTCAAGGCCCTCACGTACGCCCCGACCGGCGGCATCGCCGCCGCGGCCACCACCTCCCTGCCCGAGGAGATCGGCGGGGTCCGCAACTGGGACTACCGCTACTGCTGGCTGCGCGACTCCACCCTCACCCTCGACTCGCTGCTCGCGACCGGCTTCCTCGACGAGGCCCGCGCCTGGCGCAGATGGCTGCTGCGCGCGGTCGCCGGCGACCCCGCCGACCTCCAGATCATGTACGGGCTCGGAGGTGAGCGCCGGATCCCCGAGAGCGAGCTGCCGTGGCTGCGCGGCTATGCGGGCTCCGCCCCCGCCCGGGTCGGCAACGCGGCCGCCGACCAGCTCCAGCTCGACGTGTACGGGGAGGTCATCGACTCCCTCTACCTGGCCAGGTCCGCGGGCCTGCCCGCCGAGCACCACGCCTGGCGCATCCAGATCGCGCTCCTCGACTTCCTGGAGCGCAACTGGCACCGCCCCGACGAAGGACTCTGGGAGGTGCGCGGCCCGCGCCGCCACTTCGTGCACTCCAAGGTGATGGCCTGGGTCGCCGCGGACCGGGCCGTGCGGACCCTGGAGGGGGACCCCTCCCTCGACGGCGACGTGGAGCGCTTCCGGGCCATGCGCGAAGCCGTGCACCGCGACGTGTGCGAGAACGGCTACGACGCCGAACGCGGCACCTTCACCCAGTACTACGGCTCGCGC
Source organism: Streptomyces sp. NPDC085524 (assembly GCF_044541755.1). Taxonomy (NCBI): domain Bacteria; kingdom Bacillati; phylum Actinomycetota; class Actinomycetes; order Kitasatosporales; family Streptomycetaceae; genus Streptomyces; species Streptomyces sp. NPDC085524. The sequence goes on along the minus strand of NZ_JBITTH010000020.1, from coordinate 133,348 downwards.
GAACTCGACGCGGCGACCCTGCTCATCCCCAGGGTCGGCTTCCTGCCCCCCGACGACCCGCGCGTCATCGGCACGGTGGACGCCGTGCGCAGCGAACTCGGCAGCAGCGGGCTGGTCCGCCGCTACAGCACCGAAGGGGCATCCGTCGACGGGCTGCCCGGCGACGAAGGGGCCTTCCTGGCCTGCTCGTTCTGGCTGGTCGACGCCCTGCACATGACGGGCCGGGAGAAGGACGCCCGGGACCTCTTCGAGCGGCTGCTGGCGGTACGCAACGACGTGGGCCTGCTCGCCGAGGAGTACGACCCCGTCGCCGGACGCCAACTCGGCAACTACCCGCAGGCGTTCAGCCACGTCGGACTGGTCAACACCGCGCTCACGCTCGGCGGCGGCTGACCTGCGCCCCGCCGCCCGCCCGGGCCTCCTCGCGGCGGCGCAGCAGATCGCCGGTCTCCGCGTCGGCCGGCAGGAACGCCTCCAGGTGCAGTTCGGCCAGCGTGACGTCCACGGCCGTCGCGAAGGAGGTCAGGGTGGTCAGCAGCCGCAGCTCGCCCTCCCCGGTGCGCAGCCGCAGCGGCACGGCGAAGCCGAGGTGGTCCGGCCCCGGCGCCACCCCCGGCGGCAGATAGCCGCTCAACTCGGCCAGGAGTGCGTCCAGTTCCGGATCGGGGTGGGCGGCGGCACGCCCCCGTACGCTCTCCACGATGTGCCGCCCCCACGCCGCCAGGTTCACCACGCGCGGCGCCATGCCCTCCGGGTGCAGGGCCAGGCGCAGCACGTTCACCGGCGGTTCCAGCAGGTGCGCGGCCGCCCCCTCCGTCAGCACCGCGAACGCCTCGTTCGCCATGACGAGTTCACCGCGCGCCCCCGCCACCACCGCCGGGTACGGCAGATGCCCGGTCAGGATGGAACACAGGGCCGTCATGGCCGGCTCGATCGCGTCCCCGTCCCGCGGCGACTCGGCGTAGGCGGGCGCGTATCCGGCCTTCAGCAGCAGTGAGTTGCGCTCCCGCAGGGTCAGCTCCAGTGCCTCGGCGAGCCGTACCACCATCGCGCGCCCCGGCAGCGAACGGCCGCTCTCCACGAAGCTGAGATGGCGCTGGGTGGTCCCGGCGAGCACGGCCAGTTCGAGCTGGCTGACCCGGCGCAGCGTCCGCCGGCGGCGCAGCTCGTGCCCGAAGGGCGAGGGTGACGTGGACGCGACAGGGGTGGTGGCCATGGCCCCCTTTCTAGCCGCTGCCCGGCGGACCCGGCGATTCCCCGGAGGGAATTGCCGCGCGTGTCCCGCGGGCCGGAGCATCGGCGGGGTCGAAGAGCCGACACCACCCGACCGCTGGAGGCAAAGATGCGTGCGTACCACCTGGAATCGTTCGGTGACATCGAGGGGATCGTGCTGCGCGAGCACGGCCCGGCGGTCCCGGAACCGGCCGGCCCGACCGGCATCGTGGTCGCCGTACGGGCCGCCTCGCTCAACCGGCGCGACCTGATGATCCTCCACGGCCGCTACCCGCTGCCCGCCGTCCCCGGCGTGGTCGCGCTGAGCGACGGTGCGGGCGAGGTCGTCGCGGTGGGGGAGGCCGTGACCCGGTTCGCGGTCGGCGACCGCGTCACCTCGTCCTACTTCCCGCGCTGGCGCACCGGGCGGATCACCCCGGACGCCATCGACCAGCCGGGCTGCACCCTCGACGGGATGCTCGCGGAGTACGCCGTACTGGACGAGCAGTGGGCGGTGCCCGTTCCGGCCCACCTGACCTGGGAGGAGGCCGCGACCCTGCCGTGCGCGGCCGTGACCGCCTGGTCCGCGCTGACCGGCGGCGAACCGCTGCTCCCCGGGCAGACGGTGCTCACCCTCGGCACCGGCCCGGTCTCCCTCTTCGCCGTGCAGTTCGCGAAGCTGATGGGCCTGCGGGTCGTGTCGACCACCTCGGATGAGGAGAAGGCCGACCGCCTCAAGGCGCTGGGCGCCGACGCGGTCGTCGACTACCGGCGCCACCCGCAATGGAGCACGCAGGTCAGGGAGGCCACCGGCGGGCTCGGCGCCGACCTGGTCGTCGAGACGGGCGGCCCGGACACCATCGAGCAGTCGCTGCGCGCCAGTTCCCTCTACGGCCAGATCGCCCTGCTCATCACCGGCAGCGCCCGCAGGCCGGGGATCGAGGTCTCGAACGAGGCGTACGCGTCGAGCCTGGCCACGATCCGCCGCGAGTTCGTCGGCAGCCGGGAGCGGTTCGAGGCGATGAACCGTGCCGTCACGGCGCACGGGCTGCGACCGCAGATAGGCCGTGTGCACTCCTTCGGCGAAGTGCACACGGCCTATCGGAACTACGAGGTGGACCCGCCGTTCGGCAAGGTCGTGATCAGCATGGGGGGTTGAGCCGGGACCTGGAGGACTACGCCTCCGTGCCCAGGTCGTCCTCCGGGATGCTGACGAGCCAGCGGGTGTCCTGGCGCGGACGCAGGTAGAACGCCCAGTACAGCGTGGCCACGGCGGTGATCCCGCCGGTCCACAGCAGGTACTTGGCGTCCTGCTGGGTCAGGATGTAGGCGAAGACGAGGATCAGCACGATCGGCACGGCCGGCCACAGCGGCATCCGCCAGGCGACCGCCTGGCCGTGCGTCCCGCGACGGCTGAACAGTGCGGCGACCGCCACGAGGAGGTACATGCCGGTCACGGAGACGCCGGTGACCCCGTAGAGGGTGTCGAGGTTGACGAAGCACAGGGCCGCACCCGGGACACCGACGATCAGGGTGGCCACCCACGGGGAGCCGAAGCGGCCGAGCTTGGAGAGGGCGTTGTTCACCGGCATCGGCCAGGCCCGGTCACGGGCGGAGGCGAACAGCACGCGGGAGTTCTGGATGACCATGACGATGCCCGCGTTGATGATGGCGAGGGCCACGCAGAGGCTGACGAAGGTGCCGACGGCCGAGTTGGACCAGGCGGTCACCATCCCGCCGAGGTCACCGGCGGTCAGCGCCTCCAGGTCGGGGGCGCCCATGGTGATGGCGATGACCGGGACCAGGATGACGGCACTGGAGATGGCGAGGGTGAGGAGCACGGTCCGGGCCACGTTGCGCTTGGGGTTCTCCAGCTCCTCGGAGAGGTAGACGGCCGTGGAGAAGCCCTGGGTGACGAACAGGGCGATGGCGAGTCCGGAGACGACCATCATCGCGGTGACCGCGGAGGTGCCGCCGCCCTCGGCCGCGACCGTGCCGTGCACCAGCGCGTCGGCGCCGCGCTCGCTGTGGGCGAAGCCCAGTACGGCGACGAGCGCCGCGGCGATCACCTCGAGCACCAGGAAGATGCCGGTGATCCAGGCGTTGGCCCGCAGGTCGAGGAGGCCGGCGAGGGTGGCGAGCAGCATCACGGCGCCGCCGGCGACCGGCGCCGGTATGTGGACCACCGGGGCCAGGTAGTCGGCCGTGCCCATGGCGATCACGGGCGGCACGATCATCACGACCAGCAGGGACATCACGAAGACCAGCCACCCGGCGAGACGGCCCGCCATGGTGGACACCATCGCGTACTCGCCGCCGGCGCTGGGGATGAGGGTCCCGAGCTCCGAGTAGCAGAACGCGACGCCGATGCAGAGCAGGGAGCCGATCGCGATGGTCAGAGCCGTCCACGTGCCGAGGCTCGAGAACAGGTCGGGAACGACGACGAACAGGGTGGAGGCGGGCGTCACGCACGAGAGGGTCAGCAGAGTGCCGCCGACGACGCCGATGGAACGCTTGAGCTTCTGAGGGGCGGGCCCCGTGGCGGGGGAGAGGGCCTGAGGTGCGCTGATCGTGTCAGTCATCGGTGCGGTGTTCCGATCGGCAGAGCTGGGAAATGAGCGCGGGAGCTGTATCGCCTCCGAGGCGGTGATGAGCAAGTTGTTCGGTGGCTCCCGGGCCGACATGGAATCTCTGCGAGAACCGCAGGTCAAGAGCTGTTCACCTGCGGATTCCGTTGTCCCGGGCCCTTCCGTGCACCCCTGCGCGGCGTAAAGGCCGTGTTAAGACGGCGTAGGCGGCGGGTGCGATAACCGCAGCTCTCCCGCCGAAGAATTTCCCTCCGCTTTGCCGGACGCCGCCCGGTATGCAGGGCGGTGTCCGGCTGTGTGCGTCCGTGCGCTCAGCGCTCGCGGTACCGGCGGGCGTCCTCGGCCGCGGCGGGGTGGGCTCTCGGCCGGCAGCGACCTCAGGGTCGGCACGCGCTGCCCCTGTCGTACGGCACTGCCACGGCTGAGGCGGCCTTCGCTGTGCCAGACCAGGACCACCCCGACCCGGCCCGTACGGGTCGCCCGCGCGGCCCCGGCCCCCTGCGCGGCCTCCCCGGCAGCTTCCGGCGCCACGGCAGGCGCGGCCGACCTGCGGCCCGGCCGCCGCGCACGGGATCCACGACGGCCTGACCGTCTCGCCCAAAGGTGTGCGGCATGATGCGCGGCATGATGCACGGGGAGAAGGTCAACGTCGACGCCCCCGCCCGGCTGGTCGTGGAGGGCGCCCCGACCGAAGAGCCGGACATGCCGTTCCCGGTCGCCCCCGAGATGCCCGCGGACGCCCTGCTCGCCGGTGACGCGTACGCCCGCGCCACCCCGGGCCGGTCCGCCGCCTGAAGTCCCGGTCTACGGCTCGCCGTTGTCCGCGTCACCGCCCGTACGGGACGCCAGCAGCAGGGCGATGTCGTCCGGCCGGTCGGCGGAGCTGCCCGCGTCCCCGATGAGCCGGTCGGCCATCTCGGTCAGCGGAGCCGGCCCGGTCGCCGCCAGCGCCGCCCGCAGCCGCTCCACACCGACGTCGATGTCGGTGCCCGGCCTCTCCACCAGCCCGTCCGTGTACAGGACCAGCACCGAGCCGGTCGCCAGCCGCAGTTCCGTGACCGGATAGGAGGCCTTCGGGTCGATGCCGAGCACCACTCCGCCCGCCAGGTCGAGCACCTCGGTCCGGCCGTCGGGGTGCCGCATCAGCGGCTGGGGGTGCCCGGCGCGCACCGCCCGCGCGTGGCCCGACACGGGGTCGAGCAACACGTAGCAGCAGCTGGCGAACTGACCCGGGTCCAGATCGATGAGCAGCCGGTTGGTGCCGCTCGCCACCTCCTGCGGGGAACTGCCGCTCAGCGCGAAGGCCCGTACCGCACTGCGGAGTTGCCCCATCGTGGCCGCGGCCGCCACGCCGTGGCCCTGGACGTCGCCGATGACCAGCGCCAGCAGCCCGTCGTCCGTCTCGATCACGTCGTACCAATCGCCGCCGACGTCCATGCCGACCGAGCCCGGCAGGTAGCGGGCCACGGTGTCCACGTGCTCGCGCACCGGCAGCCGGTGCGGCAGCAGGGCCGACTGGAGTCCCCGGGCGCGCGCCGCCTCGTTGTCGTACCGCTTCGCCCGCTCCAGGGCCTGCGCGATCAGCCCGGCCAGCGCGGTCAGCACCGTACGCTCCTCCGGGCTGAAGCCGCGCGGCGCGTCGAAGCCGAGGATGCAGGAGCCCACCGGCCGGCCGGAGGCGATCAGCGGCAGGAAGGCGCGGGCACCGACGTGCGCGTCCAGCGGGATCCCCGGATAGGCGGCGGCCAGCTTCTCCATCGACTCGAAGAACATCGGCCGCCCCGAGGTCAGCGTCTCCACGCCGGGCAGCTCCGCCTCGAGCGAGACGCCGTCGAACCGGTCGAGGAAGCCCTTCGGGAACCCCGTCTCCCAGGCGAGGTACAGGTGCCGCTCGTCGAGCATGTAGATCGCCAGCTGGCGGCCGCCGAAGGCCGGCAGCAGTTCGTCGGTGACGACCGCCGACACCTGGCGGGCCGTGACCGCCTCCGTCAGCGCGATCGCGAGGGCCACCGGACGGTAGAGCGCCGAGGCACGGTCGGCCACGGAGCCGACGTTCGGGTTCGGCTGGGCTGGCGACTCGGGAGGGTAGTCGGGCTGCTCGGCGGCGCCGATCAGCACGGTGACCCCGCCGGAACCGGGGTACAGGTCCACCGACAGCCATTCCCGGGGCCGGTGCCGGCCGCGCAGGACCGGGAAGTGCACCGTCTCGCCGGACAGGAACACGGCCCGGAAATGGTCCTCGTAGGCGCGCTTGCCCAGCCAGGGCAGGGCCTCCCACAGCACCTGCCCCAGCAGCCGTTCCCGGCCGAGGCCGAGCACCGTCGCGGCGGCCGCGTTCGCGAAACGGATCCTGCCCTGGCGGTCCACGGAGAGCACCGCCTGAGTGAGCCGGTCCACGGCGGCGCGGGCACCCCCGGCCGGGTCGGGCGACGGCATGCACACCGGGTCCCCGGACCAGAGCGCCGGCGCCCCCGCCGCCGTCAGGTGCGCGAGCTCCGCGGCCATGGCGGCCGCGGCGTCGCGCATGGCCTCCCGGTCGGCGGCTCGGACCGGGACACCGGGGGTGGCCGGGCGCACCACCATCAGCACCCCGAACCGCTCCGACCCGGCGGTGACCGGCTCGAACAGCGAACCGAAGGGGAAGGGCAGCCCGGCCGACAGCTGCGGGAAGCGCCGCATGACCGCCTCCGCATCCGGCAGGTGCACGGACTGCCCGGAGCGGTACGCCTCGGCCACCGGGTAGGGGCGGTTGACCTGCATCCGCCACCAGGACCGGAACAGCTGCCCCGGCAGACCCATGAGTACGGCCAGCAGCAGCTCGTCGGTGTGTGAGCGCAAGTAGACCCCGCCCGCGTACCCGCCGACGGCCTCCACGGCGCGCGCCGTGCCACGTGCGAGCGCCTGGGCCGTGGCGTCGGGGGCCGGTCCTGGGCTGTCCCCTCTCGCGGTCACACCGTCAGGATGCGCCCTCGGCGACGGGCGCCGCACCCCGGCGTTCGCCCCGCCGCCCCCGGCCGGAGGCGCGGTACCCGGCCACCACCCCGGCGGACACCAGCAGCAGCACCACCGCCACGGTGCGCAGCGCCGAGCCCATCGCATCCGTGAAGGCGCCGGTCTGCGCCGGATCGCCCGGGTCGCCGTGGAAGCGGGAGGCCAGCACCGTGCCGACCACCGCCACCCCCAGGGCCGCGCCGATCTCCCGGGCCGCCGTGTTCAGCCCGGACCCGAGCCCCGCCTGGTGCGCGGGCAGCTCGGTCACCACCGTCAGGGTCAGCGAGGGCGCGCACAGCCCGGTGCCGACCGACAGCACGAACAGGTAGCAGGCGTAGACCGCGTACGGAGTGCCCGTGCCGGCGGTGGAGACCATGAGCAGTCCCGCCCCGATCAGCCCGAGCCCCGCGCCGACGGGCAGCCGCGGCCCGGTGCGCTCCTGGAGCCGGGCACCGAACCGGGGCACCAGGGCCATGCCGACGGTCAGCGGAACGATCGCGAAGCCGGTCTGCACCGGGGAGAAGCCCTTGGCGTACTGGAGGTACTGCGCATTGACGAAGAAGAGGGAGAAGAGCCCGAAGAAGGCGGCGCCGATGCCGAGGGTCCCGGCGCGCAGCCTGCGCGAGGCGAAGATCCGCGGGTCGAGCAGGGGACGGGCCGCGCGCAGCGCGTACCCGGTGAAGGCGGCGAGCAGCCCGGCGCCGCCGCCGAACGCGGCCAGCACCCGTACCGATCCCCAGCCGTACGCAGGCCCTTCGATGATCCCGTAGACCGCCGAGAGCAGGGCCCCCGCGAGCAGGGCCGCCCCGAGCGGGTCGACAGCCGCGTCGGCCCGGGACGGCGTACGCGGGACCGTACGGGCGACCGCCGCCGCGAGGAGCGCACCGAGCGGGACGACGGCCCAGAACAGGGCCCGCCAGGTCAGGAACTCCCCGGCGAGGCCGCCCCCGACATTGCCCGCCAGCCCTCCGAGGCCCGCGGCCAGGGTCCAGGTGGCGAGGGCCCGGCCGCGCCGCTCGGGCGGGGTCAGGTGCACGAGCACGGACATGGTCGCCGGCATGATCAGGGCCGCTCCGGCCCCGCACAGCCCGCGCCCGGCGATCAGCACGCCCGGCGCCTGGGCCAGCGCGCTGACCGCCCCGCCCGAGGCGAACAGCGCCAGTCCGGCGAGCAGCGCGCCCTTGCGGCCGTACCGGTCGCCGAGCGCCCCGGCCGGGATCAGCAGCGCGGCGAAGACGATGACGTACGCGTCGACCGACCACAGCAGTTCGCCGGGGCTCGGCCGGAGCGCGGAGGCGGCGAGCTGCGGGATCAGCAGGTTGACGGCGGCGACCATGCCCTGGGCCACCAGGACGCAGGCGAACAGGACGAACAGGGCGGGCCGGGACAGGGGCGGGGGCTGCTGCGCCGTCCCGGCGGGGGCGGGGCGATCCAGGGCAGGGCGGAGCACGGCTCCTCCTAGGAGTCGGTGGTGAGGGGGAAGGGGGAGGCGGCGGAGCGGGACCGCGGCGCGGCCATCCCCCGCTCCTCACCGTAGAGTTGGAGTGACCTGCGTTCCAGTGCAAGTTGTGCAAGGGATGAATGCGTGTGACGCAATCCGTGAAGACTCCGGGCCCGGGCTCCGGCGTCGGCCTCGACCTCAACCTCCTCGTCGCCCTCGACGTCCTCCTGGAGGAGTCGAGCGTGTCCCGGGCCGCCGCGCGCCTGCACCTGTCCGAGCCCGCCATGAGCCGCACCCTCGGCCGCATCCGCAAGGCCCTCGGCGACCCCGTCCTGGTCCGGGCCGGCCGGACGATGGTCCCCACCCCGCACGCCCTCGCCGTCCAGGGCGAGGTCCGCGCCGTCGTGGAACGGGCCCGCTCCCTCTTCCTCACCGGCGGCCGGGTCGACCTGCCCACCCTCAGCCGGACGTTCACCGTGCTGGCCAACGAGGCCTTCACCGCCGTCTACGGAGCCACCCTCCTCACCCGGGTGACCAGTGAGGCGCCGGGGGTCCGGCTGCGCTTCCTCGCGGAGAGCCACGTGGACGTCCCGGCCCTGCGCGAGGGCGTGGCCGACCTGGAACTCGGCGTCGTCGACACCCGTTCCCCGGAAGTGCACGTCGAGCACCTCTTCGACGAGCGGATGCTCGCGGTCGCCCGCCCCGGCCATCCGCTGCTCCGCGGCCGCGTCACCCCGCGCCGGTTCGCCGCCGCCGACCACCTGATCGCCTCCCGGCGCGGCCGCCTGGAGGGCCCGGTGGACACCGCCCTGGCCGAGCAGGGCCTGTCCCGGCGGGTGGTGGGGGCGGTGGGCACCTTCCCCACCTCCCTGTTCGTGCTGCGCGAGAGCGACCTGGTCGGCCTGCTCAGCACCCATGCGGTGCCGCTCGCCGAAGCACTCGGGCTGGAGGTCTTCGAGATCCCGCTCGATCTGCCGGCGCTGCCCTTCGGCATGGCCTGGCACCCCCGCCACGACGCCGACCCGGCACATGCCTGGCTGCGCGACTGCGCACGTGCCCTGCGACCGGTGCCGGCCGGGCCACCGCAATAGGCCGACCGCTTACCTCGTCCGGGGGACGCACGGCCGTACGGACCGCCACCGCCCGCACGGCGGGGCACCATACGCACGCGTCCCACACCCCGGCGGGCCACCGGAAGGCAGAGCATGCGCTACCAGTACGACGCCATCGGCGAGCGTTACGCGGAGTCCAAGAGCACGGCGGCCTTCTCGGCGGCCGACACCCACACCCTCCTCGGAGCCCTCGACGAACTCGGCGGGGTCCGCGGCCTGGACACCCTCGACCTGGCCTGCGGACACGGCCACAACACCCGGCTGCTGGCCCGCGGCGGGGCCCGCAGGACCGTCGGCGTGGACATCTCGGAGGAGATGATCAGGCTGGCCCGCGCGCACGAGACGACCGGGCACGGGACGGACGAGCCGGACGGGGGCCGGCCGGAGATCGAGTACCACGTCGCCGACGCCGCGGGCCTGCCGGACCTCGGCCCCTTCGACCTCGCCACCGCCGTCTACCTGTTCAACCACGCCCCCGACCGCAGCTCCCTGCACGCGATGTTCCGGTCCGTCCGCGCCAATCTGCGGGCCGGGGCCAAACTCCTCGCCATCGTGCCCAATGCCGGGGCGTTCCCCCGCGTCGACTGGTCCCCGTACGGGCTCCGCATCCTCGACCGGCTCCCGGAGGGCGACGCACCCCTGCTCAAGGCGCACTTCCTGACCGAGCCGCCGGTGCCCTTCGAGTTCCGCGAATGGACCCACGCCGACCTCGCCGAGGCAGCCGTCGAGGCCGGCTTCGCCACCGTCGGCTGGCAGCCGACCCGGACCCCGCCGGCCGACCCGGTACGCGACGAGGAGTACTGGACGGGGTACCGGGCCTGGCCGGTCAGCTCGCTGATGACCTGCACGGCGTAGGCGTGGGACTCAGGCGTCCGCCGCGGCCCGGACCAGGGCCACGATCCGCTCCCGCGCGGCCCGCCCCTCCGGCACCGGCAGCAGCGGGTACCCGTGCGGCAGCCCGTCCTCCTCGTGGAACTCCACGTCCACCCCGGCGGCGAGGGCCCGGCTCAGCAGCTCCCTGCTGTCCGTGGTCAGCACGTCCCGGGTCCCGGTGAACACCGTCAGCGGCGCCAGCCCCGCGAAGGACCCGTGCAGCGGGCTCACCCGCGGATCGTCCGCGGCGAGCGTCCCGGCGTACAGCCGCCCGGCCTCGCGCAGCCCCGGGCGGGCCAGCACCGGATCGGCGGCCTCGATCCCCGCCTGGTCGGGATGGCTCATGGACACGTCCAGCCAGGGCGAGATCAGCACGATCCGGGAGGGCTGCGCCCCGGTCCGCTCGCGCAGCCGCTGCGCGGCGGCCAGCGCCAGCCCGGCGCCGGCGGAGTCCCCGATGAGCACCGTGCCGCCCGCGCCGCCGCTCTCGATCAGGCCGCTGAGCAGGTCCGCGGCCACCGGGACCGTACGGTCCGCGGTCCCGCGCGGGGCCAGGATGTACGCCGGCACGACCACCCGCGCCCGCGCCTGCGTGACCAGCTGCCGGACCAGCGCCCAGTGCGGGCGCACCAGCTCGTTGATGTACCCGCCGCCGTGCACGTACAGCACCTGGGACTCCGGCTCGCTCCCGAGCGGCGACACGTCGTACACCGGCCAGGCTCCGACGAACGTCCGGGAGATCTCGGAGACCCGGCCCAGAGCGCGGGGCGGCAGATGCGATGCGGGCCGCCGTGCGGACTCGGCGACCCGGGTCCGTACCGCCTCGGCGCTCGCGAACCGTCTTCGCCGGCCCGCCGCGATCAGCGCCGCCGACAGCGCCCTGCTGCGCAGACTCGGCACGCCCCTCACCTCCCCTTTTCCCCGGGCCGTCGTTCCGGCCCGGGACCCTGCCCCGTCACTGGAGGAGCATAGGCGTGAAGCTGCGCTGTCGACCCGCTTAAGAAAGTCTCGATGGACTGATCACCGTGCCGATCGGCAGATTGGTGCCGTCACCGACGCCGCTCGGGCCCGCACGCCCGGCGCGCCCCCTTCCGCATGCCTGGAGCCACCCCCATGAAGGCACTCGTCAAGCACAAGGCCGAGCCCGGGCTGTGGCTCATGGACGTACCGGAGCCCGAGTACGGCCCCGGAGACGTGCTGATCAAGGTGCTGCGCACCGGCATCTGCGGAACCGACCTGCACATCCGTGCCTGGGACGGCTGGGCGCAGGGCGCGGTCAAGACGCCCCTGGTCCTCGGCCACGAGTTCGTCGGCGAGGTCGCGGCGCTCGGCGCGGACGTCCGCGACATCGAGATCGGCGCGCTCGTCAGCGGCGAGGGCCACCTGGTGTGCGGCAAGTGCCGCAACTGCCTGGCCGGCCGCCGCCACCTGTGCCGCAGCACCATCGGCCTCGGGGTCGGCCGTGACGGCGCCTTCGCCGAGTACGTGGTCCTGCCCGCGCAGAACGTGTGGGTGCACCGCACCGCGGTGGACCTCGACGTCGCCGCGATCTTCGACCCGTTCGGCAACGCCGTGCACACGGCGCTGTCCTTCCCGCTGGTCGGCGAGGACGTGCTGATCACCGGCGCCGGCCCGATCGGCATCATGGCGGCGGCCGTGGCCCGGCACGCCGGCGCGCGCAACGTGGTCATCACGGACGTCAGCCCCGAGCGGCTGGAAATCGCCCGCAAGGCGGGCGCCACGCTCGCGGTGAACGTGGCCGAGCGCTCCATCGCCGACGCCCAGGCGCAGCTGGGCCTGCGCGAGGGCTTCGACATCGGCCTGGAGATGTCCGGCCGCGCCGAGGCCATGCGCGACATGATCGACAACATGACGCACGGCGGCCGGATCGCCATGCTGGGCCTGCCCGCGCAGGAGTTCGCGGTGGACTGGGCGAAGGTCGTCACCTCGATGATCACCATCAAGGGCATCTACGGCCGCGAGATGTTCGAGACCTGGTACGCGATGACGGTGCTGCTCGAGGGCGGCCTCGACCTCACCCCGGTCATCACAGGCCGCTACTCGCACCGCGACTTCGAGGCCGCCTTCGACGAGGCGTCCACCGCCCGCAGCGGCAAGATCATCCTGGACTGGACGGCGTAAGGCCTCCCGCCTCCCGCCCCACCGCCGTGCCGCTCCGCCGCGCGCCGGCACACCGGTCCCCCTGAACCATCTCCCTCCGGCCGGGCTCCGCACACCCTCCCCCCTCCGCGGGGCCCGGCCCCCTCACGTCGTCGCCTTCCTCGCCTCCGCCGCACAAGGAGAACGCAGTATGTTCGAGACCGTCCGCGAAGACCTCCGCGCCACCCTCGACGAGATCCGCGCCGCCGGCCTGCACAAGCCCGAGCGCGTCATCGGCACCCCGCAGAGCGCCGCCGTCGCCGTGACCGCCGGCGGTGCCCCCGGTGAGGTCCTGAACTTCTGCGCCAACAACTACCTCGGCCTGGCCGACCACCCCGAGGTCGTCGCCGCGGCGAAGGACGCCCTGGACCGCTGGGGCTACGGCATGGCCTCCGTCCGCTTCATCTGCGGCACCCAGGAGGTGCACAAGGAGCTGGAGGCGCGCCTGTCCTCCTTCCTCGGCCAGGAGGACACGATCCTCTACTCCTCCTGCTTCGACGCCAACGGCGGCGTCTTCGAGACCCTGCTCGGCGCCGAGGACGCGGTCATCTCCGACGCCCTCAACCACGCCTCGATCATCGACGGCATCCGGCTGTCCAAGGCCCGCCGCTTCCGCTACGCCAACCGCGACATGGCCGAGCTGGAGGCGCGCCTGAAGGAGGCCACCGAGGGCGGCGCCCGCCGCAAGCTGATCGTCACCGACGGCGTCTTCTCCATGGACGGCTACGTCGCCCCGCTCGGGGAGATCTGCGACCTGGCCGAGCGCTACGACGCCATGGTGATGGTCGACGACTCGCACGCCGTCGGCTTCGTCGGCCCCGGCGGCCGCGGCACCCCCGAGCTGCACGGCGTCATGGACCGCGTCGACATCATCACCGGCACCCTCGGCAAGGCCCTCGGCGGCGCGTCCGGCGGCTACGTCGCGGCCCGCGCCGAGATCGTCGAGCTGCTGCGCCAGCGCTCGCGCCCGTACCTCTTCTCCAACTCCCTCGCCCCGGTCATCGCGGCGGCCTCGCTGAAGGTCCTCGACCTGCTGGAGTCCGCGGGTGACCTGCGCGAGCACCTCGCCGCCAACACCGCGCTCTTCCGTACGAAGATGACCGAGGCAGGCTTCGAGATCCTGCCCGGCGACCACGCCATCGCCCCCGTGATGATCGGCGACGCGGCGAAGGCGGCCCGGATGGCGGAGCTCCTGCTGGAGCGCGGCGTGTACGTGATCGGCTTCTCCTACCCCGTGGTGCCGATGGGCGCGGCCCGCATCCGCGTCCAGCTCTCGGCGGCCCACTCCACGGCCGACGTGGAGCGCGCGGTGGCGGCGTTCACGGACGCCCGGGCGGCGCTGGAGGGCCAGGAGGCCTGAGGGGACGCGCGGGTCGGGTGACCTGCGGTGCCTGAGACAATGGTGGGGTGATCGACCCCCGCCGGCTGCGCATCCTGCGGGCCGTGGCGGACCACCGTACGGTGACCGCCGCGGCCGCAGCCCTGTACCTGACCCCTTCGGCCGTCTCCCAGCAGCTCGCGGCACTGGAGCAGGAGACGGGCCACGCGCTGCTCACCCGCAGCGGCCGGGGCGTACGGCTCACCGCGGCCGGCGAGATCCTGCTCGGGCACGCCCACGAGGTACTGGCCCAGCTGGAGCGGGCCGAGGCCGAACTCGCCGCCTACGCGGGCGGCTCCGCGGGCGAGGTCACGGTGGCCGCCTTCGCCACCGGCATCGCGGAGGTGCTCGCCCCGGCCATCGCCCGGCTGGCCCTCGAACACCCCGGCATCCGGCTGCGGGTCCGGGACGCGGAGGGCGACCAGAGCCTGCCGCTGCTCCTGGACGGCGAGGCCGACGTGGCCCTCGCCGTCGAGTACCGGGGCGCGCCGGGAGCGGACGACGGGCGGCTGTCGGTGCTGCCGCTGTACGCGGAACCCTTCGACGCGGTGCTCCCCTCGGGGCACCCGCTGGCCGACCTCCCGGCGGTGTCGCTGGCGGACCTGTCCGACTCGGACTGGGTGGGCCAGTACCCGGGCAACCCGTGCCACGACGTGACACTGCTGGCCTGCGAACTGGCGGGCTTCCAGCCCCGGTTCGTGCACTCCTCCGACGACTTCCGCGCGGTCACGGCACTGGTGGGCGCCGGGGCGGGGGTCGCCCTGGTCCCGCGGTCCGCCCTGCGCGGCATGGACCTCAAGGAGGTCCAGGTCCGCCCGGTGGCCCCGGCGGGGGGCCCTGCATCGGGCCCGGCCGCCACCCGCCGGGTCTTCGCGGCGACCCGCCGCGGCGCCGAATCGCACCCGCTGATCGCCCCGGTCCTGGCGGCCCTGGTGAGGGAGTCGGAGCGGCTGCCGGAGCATTGAGGCCTACGCCTGCGGGGAGAGCTCGGACATGGGGCCCCACCCGTGCTGGTCGGGGGCGTTCACGTTGATGATCTCGGGCGTCTCGGCGATGGCGGTGGCCATCGCGGCGAGCCCGGCCGTGAAGTGCCCGGACTTCACATGGGCGACTGCGGCGTCGTCATCCGCGAACGCCTCCAGCAGGGTGAACCGGTTCGGGTCGTCGACACTGCGGGACCAGTCGAAGAAGAGGTTGCCCGGTTCGGCGCGGGTCGCCTCGGTGAAGGGGCCCACGAGGGACAGCCACTCGTCGGAGTGCTCGGGACGGACGGTGAAGCGCACGGCGATGAAGATCATGGCTCCACGATGCCGTCCCCGGCGGCCTCCGGCCAGCCGAGTACGGGCTCATTCCGACCCTGCCGGAAACGCGGCCGCGGCCAGCACGAGGAGGGAGCTGATCTCGTCCCGGCGGCGCCGGAATTCCTCGAGGGGGAGGGAGACGGACAGGGCCCGGTCCGGACGAGAGGGCAGCGCCACGGCCAGACAGGTGTAGGCCGGGTCCGCCTCACCGACGGAGACCGCGACGCCCCGGTTCCGGACAGCCGCGAGCTCCGCCTCGAAGCGCTCCTCGTCGGTGATCGTGCGCTCGGTCAGGCGCGCCAGCCCGTGGTCGGAGAGGTAGCGCCGCCGTTCGGCCCGGGAGAGCGGGGCGAGCAGCACCTTGCCGTGCGCGGTGGCGTGCGCCCGGGTCTCCGGCCCGGGCGCGAACGGGTCCTCGGAGCCGGTCAGGGGCGTGGTGCTGTCGATGACGGTGATGCGTCCGCCGCTGTAGGCGGTGAAGTACGCCTCGGCGCCTGTGACCCGGCGTACGTGCGGCAGTAGCGCGGCGACCGCGGTCCCGGCGCCCAAGTGCCGCCGGAAGGACCGGTGCAGGGCGGGGACCCGGGGCCCGGGGGCGTACCCCTCCGGTCCCCGTACCAGATATCCGCGCGCCGTCAGCGGGCCCAGCAGGTGGTACGCGGTCGACAGCGAGCACCCCGCGCCCCGCGCGAGCGCCTTGGCGCTCACGGGTCCCGGCGCATCGGCCACCAGGTCCAGCAGGGCCAGCGCGCGGTCCACGGACTGCGGCACGGACATGGCGTCGGTCCTTTCGGGGGCGTCGGACCCACGAGCGTACCGCCGCCCGCGGCCGGCGGTGCCGGTGGTCACGACGGCTCCGGCGTCACCATCCGGGCCGGGCCCGCGGCCGGGAACCCGGGCCCGGCCCGGAACCCGGGCCCGCGGCCGGGAACCCGGGCCCGTGGTCGGGAACCCGGGCCCACGGTCGGAGACCGGGGCCGCCGAGGATGCCGGGGCCGGCCCACCGGCCGCCCTCACACCCTCACCACTTCCACCCCCGCCCCCGCGAAACGCTCCGCGACCTCGGCCGACAGGCCCGTGTCCGTGACGAGGACGTCCACCGAAGCCGTGTCGCAGATACGGGCGAAGGCCCGTACGCCGAGCTTGCTGGAGTCGGCGGCGATGACCACCCGGCCGGCCCGTTCGCACAGCAGGCGGTTGATCGACGCCTCGTCCTCGTGGCGGGTCGCCGCGCCGTCCGCCGGGTCGAAGCCGTCCACGCCGACCACGGCGGTGTCCACCGCGAGCCGGCCCAGCACCTGTTCGGCGAGGGGGCCCGTGAGCTCGTACGACTGGGGCCGGGCCACGCCGCCCGTCAGCACGATCTTGAACTGCGGGCGGATCACCAGCTCGCTCGCGATGTTGAGGGCATTGGTGACCACGGTCAGCGCCGGGGAGCCCGAGGCCAGGTCCGGACGCCCGGCCAGAGCGCGGGCCACCTCGGTGGTCGTGGTGCCGCCGGTCAGGCCGATCACCTCGCCCGGGCTGATCAGGGCCGCCACCGCGCTGCTGATCCGCTGCTTCTCGGCGGCCCGCCGTGACGTCCGGTAGCGCAGGGGGAGTTCGTACGAGACCCCGTGCGGGACGGCCCCGCCGCGCGTGCGGACCAGTAGCTGCTGCTCGGCCAGCTGGTCGAGGTCGCGGCGGATCGTCGCGGCGGACACGCCGAGGGCGTCCGCGGCCGGTTCCACCTCCAGCCCGCCCTGTTCCACGAGCAGATCCAGCAGCCCCTGCCAGCGCTCTTTGCGGGTCATCAGCAGCCCCCTCGGGTGTTGCGCCGCCTTCCGGCATGTTCTCCATTGGCCTACACGCCGACATTAACTCAGCCGATCACCCCCCATGATGCTTGAAGTTGCGTGAAACTCGCCGCTATCTTGCAGAAACACGCAAGGATGACACACTCGCACCCACCCGCTAGGGAGCCCCATGAGTCACGTCGCGTACGAGTTGAGCACTCAGCCCGAATGCTGGGAACGGGCGGCCGAACTGGCCCCGGCGCAGCGGCCGGTGCTGCCCCGGCCCGCCGACCGGATCGCGATCGTCGGGTGCGGGACCTCGTACTACATGGCACAGGCGGCCGCCGTGCTGCGCGAGGAGGCCGGACAGGGGGAGACCGACGCGTTCCCCGCCTCGGAGTTCCCGCGCCGGCGCCGCTACGACCGGGTCGTCGCCCTCACCCGCTCCGGCACCACCACCGAGGTGCTCGACCTGCTGGCCGGGCTGCGCGAGGCGGGCGTCCCCACGACCGCCGTCATCGGGGATCCGGCGACGCCCGTGATGACCCTCGCCGACGAGGCCGTGGTCCTCGACTTCGCCGACGAGCGGTCCGTCGTCCAGACCCGCTTCGCCACCACCGCCCTCACCCTCCTGCGCGCCCACCTCGGCCTGCACACCGACTCCGTGGTCGCCGACGCCCGCGCCGCCCTCGCCGAGCCGCTGCCCGCCGGGCTGGAGAGCCACGGCCAGTTCACCTTCCTCGGCCGCGGCTGGAGCGTCGGGCTCGCCAACGAAGCCGCGCTGAAGATGCGCGAGGCCTCGCTGTCCTGGGCCGAGTCCTATCCGGCAATGGAGTACCGGCACGGGCCCATCAGCGTCTCGGGGCCCGGCACCGTCACCTGGTCGCTCGACGAGGCCCCCGACGGGCTCGCCCAACAGGTGCGCGCCACCGGCTCCCAGTGGGTGGCCGGGCGGCTCGACCCGCTCGCCGAACTGGTCCGGGTGCACCGCCTCGCCCTCGCCGTCGCCGCCCAGCAGGGGCTCGATCCGGACGCGCCGCGCCACCTCACCCGCTCGGTGGTCCTCACCGCCGGAGAGGAGGCGGTCCGATGAGCCTCGTTCCCGCGGGCCCCCTGGTCCTGGAGGCGGCCCGGGCAGGCCGCGCCGTCGCCGCCTTCAACATCATCACCCTGGAGCACGCCGAGGCCGTCGTCGCCGGGGCGGAGGCGGCCGGTCTGCCCGTCATCCTCCAACTGAGCGAGAACGCGGTGAAGTTCCGCGGCGGGCGCCTGCTCCCCATCTCCCGGGCGGCCGCCGCCTGCGCGGAAGCCGCCGCGGTCCCCGTCGGCCTGCACCTCGACCACGTCAAGAGCTCCGAACTGCTCCGCCAGGCCTGCGACGCGGGCTACAGCTCGGTGATGTACGACGCCGCGCAGCTCCCCTACGCCGAGAACCTGGAGGCGACCCGCTCCGCCGCCGACTGGGCGCACGCCAACGGGCTGTGGATCGAGGCCGAGCTGGGCGAGGTCGGCGGCAAGAACGGCGCGGCCCCGCTCGACCCGCACGCGCCCGGCGCCCGTACCGATCCCGACGAGGCACGGCGGTTCGTCGCCGACTCCGGGGTCGACGCGCTGGCCGTCGCCATCGGCAGCAGCCACGCCATGACCACCCGGACCGCAGCCCTGGACCACGTGCTGCTCGCCCGGCTGGCCAAGAGCGTGGAGGTGCCGCTCGTCCTGCACGGCTCCTCGGGGCTGCCGGACGCCGAACTCGCGGCCGCCGTCGCGGGCGGCATCCGCAAGGTCAACATCGGCACCGCGCTCAACGTGGCCATGACCGGGGCCATCCGCGCCCACCTGACCCCGGCGGACCCGCGGCCGTACCTGACGGCAGCCCGCACGGCGATGACCGCGACGGCCGCGGCTATGATCAGCGCCCTGAACTGACCGGTACCGGGGGGCGATCGTGGACACGCAGCGGGGACGTACGAACCGGCGGCGGTTCCTCCTGATCGCGGGCCTCCCGCTGCTGGCGGTGGGCGGCGGCATGACGTACCTCCTGTGGCCCGAGCCGTACCGCAACCCGGTCCGCACGGACCTGGAGCCGCTGAACGAGCGGTTCGGGCCCGACCTGGGCGCACTGAGCGAGGCCCACTGGCTGGGCTACGACATCGACGAGGCCGGCCACGACAGCCGCACCATCCCGGGCCCGGACTCCCGGATCCGGCTGGTCGGCATCGCCCACCTGCCGCCGGGAGGCGCGGCCGCGGTCGTCCGCGCCCCCGGCCGCACCTTCGCGCCCGCCGAGCCCTCCGCGCTGCCCGAACGGCTGAAGACGTACGTGCCCGCCGCGGCGGCCTGGCAGCACAGCCCGGAGTTCGACGCCCACCTGAACGGCAGGAGCTCGGACGCGACGAGCACGTCGGGCGAGTACCACTTCGACGTGGAGCGCGACCTCGTCCGCTTCGACGTGCTCTACCTCTTCTCCTGAAGCCCCCGACGCCCCTGATGTCCCACTCAGCGGGAGGACGCCCGCGGCACCGTTGAACGTGCGCCGCCCACGGTGTTCCGTCGTACGGCAGACCTGCCGATCCGTACGACGGAAGGGCTTGACCTCCATGCCGCAGCACCGACTCCCCGGCCGTTTCGGGGTGTTCCTCGCCCCCTACCACCGGCCCGACCGCGACCCGGCGCTCCAGCTGCGCCGCGACCTCGACCTCGTCGGCGCCCTCGACCGGCTCGGGTACGAGGAGGCATGGGCCGGGGAGCACCACTCCGCCGGATACGAGATCATCGCCTCACCCGAACTGTTCCTGGCGGCTGCGGCCGAGCGGACCGGCCGCATCATGCTCGGCACCGGGGTCAACTCCCTCCCGTACCACCAGCCGCTCATCCTCGCCGACCGGATCTGCCAGCTCGACCAGCAGTCCCGCGGCCGGGCCATGCTCGGCGTCGGGCCGGGGCAACTGCCCTCCGACGCCTTCATGATGGGCGTCGACCCGCTGCGCTCGCGGGAGATGATGGCCGACTCTCGGCCCGCTCCGGGCGCGCGCCCCGGGCAAGGGTCCGGGTGCCCTCGGCGACCGTCAGGGCGTGGCCGGTGGACAGGCAGACGGCGAGGAACCAGGTGGTCCGCTCGGGCCCGACCGTCTCGTCGTAGTACCAGTCGGCCGTGACCCCTCCGGTCCCGGCGGCGCCGGACAGGAAGGGACGCTGCAGGAAGTCCTGCACGGGGAGGGGGAAATGGCCGAGGACCCCCTGCGCCTGGGCCCCCAGGGCGAGCCGTACCACCGGAGCCCCGGGCGCCGCGGCCCGCCCGTCGGGCGAGGGCGTTGCGTCGAAGGACCGGCTGCGCAGCGAGCCCGGCTCCACCCGGACCCGCTGCCCCCGGAACTCGGGTGTGCCGTCCCGCAGTTCCTGCCGGAGCCGGCACAGCCCGCGACCGCCCACCACCAGGGCGGAGGGCCGCCCGTCGGCATCGGGCCCGGCCCACCAGGTCAACGTCCGGCCGGCCTTCTCCAGCAGCCGGGCCCGGACGTCCCGGGGCAGCCGCTCTTCCCAGTACTGGTGGCGGGCGGGGATCTCCGCGTCCACGGGCAGGGCGCCCGGCTCGTGGATCTGGGTCACCGCCACGCCGTACTCGGGGTTCTCCCGGCGCCTTGCCCCGTGGTCCACGTCGGTCCGCCCCCGTTTCCTTCGCCCGGACGGCCATTGTGCGGCAGGCCGCCGGTGTCCGGGGCCGCCACGCGTGGATCAGATGCCGATGGCCCCGTCGATCCGCTCGCGGAGCAGGTCGGCGTGGCCGTTGTGCCGGGCGTACTCCTCGACCAGGTGGATCAGGACCCAGCGCAGCGACACCTTCCCCCGCCACTCGTCATCGCCCTCGACGTCGAGGTCGGGCGCGTCCGCGACGAACCGTTCGGCGAAAGCCACTTCGCTGCGCCACGCCTCCCAGGCGGCCGCCACCACCGCGGGGTCGTCGACGGCTCCGTCGAAGTCCCCGTCGGGTGCCTCCGCCGAGGAGAAGAGGGGATCGGCGTCCTGGCCCGCCAGGACCTTGCGGAACCAGCGCCGCTCCGTGTCGGCGAGATGCCGGACCAGCCCGAGCAGGGAGAGCGTGGACGGTTCCACCGACCGCCGCGCCAACTCGGCATCCACCCCTGAGCACTTCAGCTCCAGCGTCGCGCGGTGGTCCGCCAGGAAGGCGGCCAGCATGCGCCGTTCGTCACCGGTCGCGGGGCCGGTGAAGCGGCGGTCGCGCTCCGGGTCGACGAAGAAGTCCGCTCTGCTCTGTTGGGTGGTCATGGTCGAAAGTATGCGCGCTGCACCGGAACGGCGGCACGGGGATTCCCCGGAACGGCCGACCGCCACCGGCCCTTCCGATTCTTTGGAACAGGTTCTACTCTGACCGCCGCCATCACCGCCGCCGCAGCGAACCGGCTGGACCGCGAGACTCCCGGAGGGGCCGTGCACCTCGAATACACGCCTGAACAGCAGCAGTTGCGCACCGAGCTGCGCGCCTACTTCGCCGAGCTGGTGCCTGAGGACGTCTACTCCCGTTACGAGGACCCGGCCGCCCAGAAGCGCTTCTACCGGGAGACCATCCGCCGCCTCGGGGCGGACGGCTGGCTCGGGGTCGGCTGGCCGAAGGAGTACGGCGGCCGTGGCATGACCCCGATGGACCAGTTCATCTTCTTCGACGAGGCGGCGCAGGCCGTCGTACCGCTGCCCCTGATGGCGCTCAACACCGTCGGTCCGACCATCATGCAGTTCGGCACCGACGAGCAGAAGGCGTACTTCCTCCCGAAGATCCTCGCGGGCGAGATCGACTTCGCCATCGGCTACAGCGAGCCCGACGCCGGCACCGACCTCGCCGCGCTCAAGTGCAAGGCCGTCCGCGAGGGCGACGAGGAGACCGGCACCTACGTGGTCAACGGCCAGAAGATCTGGACCACCAACGGCGACACCGCCGACTGGGTCTGGCTCGCCGTGCGCACCGACCCGGACGCTCCCGCCCACAAGGGCATCACCATGCTCCTCGTGCCCACCTCGGACCCGGGGTACTCCTGCACCCTCATCAACACCCTCGCCTCGCACGACACCACGGCCAGCTACTACGAGGACATCCGCGTCCCCGCGAGCCGCCGCGTCGGGCAGGAGAACAAGGGCTGGCGCCTGATCACCAACCAGCTCAACCACGAGCGGGTCACCCTCGCCGCCCACGGCACCATGGCCATCCGCGCCCTCCACGACGTCCAGCGCTGGGCCGCCGCGACCAAACTCGCCGACGGCCGCCGCGTCATCGACCTCTCCTGGGTCCGCGGCCGCCTCGCCCGCACCCACGCCCGGCTCGACGCGATGAAGCTCCTCAACTGGCAGATGGTGAACGCGGTCCAGGAGGGCACGCTCACCCCCCAGGACGCCTCCGCCGTCAAGGTGTACGGCTCCGAGGCCCGCAGGGACGCGTACGCCTGGCTGATGGAGGTCGTCGGCGCGGCGGGCTCCCTCAAGGACGGCTCGGCCGGCGCGGTGCTGCACGGGGAACTGGAACGCGGCTACCGCAGCGCCGTCATCTTCACCTTCGGCGGCGGCAACAACGAGATCCAGCGCGAGATCATCTCCTGGATCGGCCTCGGCATGCCCCGCGTACGCCGGTAGGGCCCTGCGGACCGGGCATCACCGAGCCGCCCCGGGCCGGTGCTCGCGGAACTCCGCCGCCGCGGGCCCGGCGGCGTCGCCGGGCGGCCCGCCCCGGTTGCGGTGCGGCAGGTCCGCGGCACCCTGGAAGAGTCCGCAGCCGGCGAGCAGCCCGCTCCCGGTGATCGTGCGCGTGCCGCCGAGGAGTGAGCACCGTGAAGGGCAGCCCGGGAACCGCGTGCGTGACCCACCGGTCATGAGCAGGGCGGGCGCGGTCGTCTTCGACACCGACGGAGTGCTCCTGGACACGGCCGGCCGTCACGCGGCCGCCTGGAAGGAGACCTTCGACGGCTGCCTCGCCGAGTGGGGGCAGCGGTCCGGAGAACGGCAGCGCCCCTTCGACGCCGTCCACGACTACCGTGACCTGGTCGACGGCAGGTCCCGGCTCGACGGCGTGCGCGCCTTCCTCACGGCGCGCCGCATCGGCCTCCCGCCCGGAACCCCGGAGGACCCGCCCGGATGCGCCACCGCGCACGCGGTCGCCGCCCGCAAGGAGGCGGTCTTCTCCGAGATGGTGCGGACCGCAGGAGTCGACGCCTTCGACGACGTCCGGCCCGCCCTCCGGCTGCTGCGGGAGAGGGGGGTCGGATGCGCGGCCGTCTCCGCTTCCCGGCACGCCCGCGCCCTCCTCCGGTCCGCAGACCTCATCGCCTTCTTCGGCGCGGTGGTGGACGGCCTGGACGCGGAGGCGCTGGCCCTTCCGGGCAAGCCCGCCCCCGCCCTCTTCCTCGAAGCAGCCGGCCGGCTGGGCGCCGCCCCCGGGCACACCGCCGTCGTGGAAGACGCCCTCGTCGGCGTGGAGGCCGGCCGCAGCGGCCGCTTCCGGCCGGTCATCGGGCTCGACCGCAGCCACGACCCGCGCACGGCGTTCGCCCTGCGCGCGCACGGCGCCCACCTCGTCCTGCCGGATCTCCTCGGACTCCCCGCCGCGCTCGACGGACCCGGGCCGTGAACACGGACTGGAGCCGGGAGTACCGGCACTGCGATCCCGTCCGCCACCGAGGGCACCTCAGTGGCGGCGAACCCGGCGGCGGGCCGGGAGTCACCACGGCATCGCATGGCGGACGGGGCCGGCACCCGTGGCCGTCGCGTCGTCGGTGCGGGCCGTGATCCGCGGTGCCACTGCCACCACGCCGTCGAGCCGTTCGACGAGACCGAGGATCACGGGCAGCTGACTGCGGAGCGCCACGCGGCCCTCCAGGGTGACGATGCCGTTCACCACGTGCACCTCGACGTCGTCGGCCGACGCGCCCGCCACGTCCATGAGGACCTCCTGGACGCGGTGGCGTATCTCGGAGTCCGGGCGCAGGAACATCCGCAGCAGGTCCCGCCGGGTGACGATGCCGACGAGCCGGTCCTCCTCGTCCACGACGGGCAGCCGCTCGATGCCGCGGCGGGTCAGCAGCCGGGCCGCGTCGGCGGCCGTCTCGCCGGCGAGGACGGTGACCGCGGGGGCGGACATGATCTCGCCCGCCGTGGTCGGCCGGGACGGCGCGGCGTCGTGCGGGGGCGCCTGCGCACCGGGTGCGGCATGGGCCAGTACGTCGGTCTGCGAGACCACGCCCACCACGCGGTCCTCCTCGTCCAGGACGGGGAGACCGCTGATGTCGTACTGGGCGAGCAGCTTCACGACGTCCTTGAAGGCGGTCGCAGGAGCCACGGAGACGACCTCGTCGGTCATCAGGTCCGCCACCTTGAGGCTTTTCATGAGGTCCTCCTGCTTCACCCGTGCCGCGTCGGGCGCGCGGCTGCCGTGGGGTGCGTGTGCCACCCACCATCCGCCGGGGCGGGCCGCGGATCGAGGGCCGAACGGTCCCTGCCGGGGACCGGAAGGGTCCCGGGCGGCCCTCTTCCCCCGCGGGCCCGGTGCCCCTGTGGGCGGCGCCCCCAGCGGACCCGCGGAGACCGCCGCGCTCCCCGGCTTCGCCGGCCAGGCCACCCTGGCGCTGGAGCCGGCGGACCGGCGCCGCGACGCCGAGGACCCGACCTCCCTGGTGGGCCGCCAGGAGCTGTGATGTCATGGAGGTGACGGGAAGAGTCCCTGAAAGGATGCGGAGAAGCGGCTCACGGCCGTGCACCGCACAATCGGGATCCGCGAGAAGCGGATGGGCTCTTTCCGTCCGGCGTACGGACGGGAACGGCCGTCCGGCGTCTCACCGCCCGGCCCGGCCGCCGTGGTCGTGCTCGCCGCCGTGGTCGTGCTCGTGCTCGTGGACCTGAGCGGCGATCACCGCCGCCTGGACCCGGCGTTCCACGCCGAGCTTGCCCAGCAACCGGGAGATGTGGTTCTTCACGGTCTTCTCGGACAGGTAGAGCCGCTTGGCGATCTGCCGGTTGGTGAGGCCCTCGCCGATGAGTTCCAGGACGGCCCGCTCCCGCTCGGTGAGGACCGCCAGGCGAGCGTCCTCGGGCTCCCCGGCCGCCTCCGGGTCGCGCAGGGAGTGCATCAGGCGGGCGGTCGTGGCCGGGTCCAGCATGGACTGCCCGGTGGCGACCGTGCGTACGGCGGAGACCAGGTCGGAGCCCTTGATCTGCTTCAGCACGTACCCGGCCGCCCCCGCCATGATCGCGTCCAGCAGGGCTTCCTCGTCGTCGAAGGAGGTCAGCATCAGGCACGCCAGCTCCGGCATGTGGGACCGCAGCTCCCGGCAGACGGCGATGCCGTTGCCGTCGGGCAGCCGCACGTCGAGCACGGCGACGTCCGGACGGAGCGCCGGCCCCCGGGCCAGGGCCTGTTCGGCCGTGCCCGCCTCGCCGACGACGGTGATGTCCGGTTCGGAGTCGAGGAGGTCCCGCAGCCCGCGGCGGACCACCTCGTGGTCGTCGAGGAGGAACACCCTGACCGGCGCCTCGGGGGAGGCATTCGGCTCGTCGGACATGATCGCCCCTGGTCCAGCCGCGCTGTGCGCTTCCACCCGCATTGTCTCAGGAAGCCGTGCGGCGCACCCCGTGGCAGCCGACGCGGACGGAGCGCCACCGGTCAGGGGGTGGCGCCGACGGGGCTGTCCAGCTCGACCCGGACGTCCACGACGCCCTCGACCGCGCGGACCGCCCGGGCGAGCAGGGGCAGCAGCGTGCGGTCGCGTACGGGGCCGCGCAGCGTGACGATGCCGTCCTCGACGGTGCAGTCCAGGGCCTTACCCGGTGCCGACCCGGCGAGCACCGCTTCGCGGATCTCCTCCGCGAGTTCCCCGTCGGGCCGCAGGAAGACCTTCAGCAGGTCGCTCCGGCTGACCACGCCCTCCAGCATGCCGACCTCATCCACCACCGGCAGGCGTTTGACGCCCTTCCGGGCCATGATCCGGGCGGCCTCGGCAACGGTCGCACCGGGGTGCACGGTGATCGCCGGGCTCGACATGAGCTCCTCGGCCAGCACCCCGCCGGCCTTGGAGGCCTCCTCCAGCTGGTCGGGGAGGACGGGCTCGGTACGCCGGAACTCCTCCTTCGGCAGCAGGTCCGCCTCGGAGACGACACCGACGACGCGGCCCTCGCCCTCCAGCACGGGCACCGCGCTCACCTTCCACTGGTGCATCAGCTCGACGATCTCCTTGTAGGACGCCTCGCGGCCGATCGCGACGGCGGTGTGCGTCATGACGTCACTGACGGTGTAGCGGGATGCGGGCATGGCCGGCTCCTTCGGCGTGCTGTGATCAGAGGTGGATGCCGCTGCCGTACGGCGCGTACAGGTCGAGCAGCCGGACGCGGGCCGCCTGGAGGCGATGGGCGAGCACCTGCCCGACCCAGTGCCCGACGGCCGAGCCGAACTGGGGGTCGGCGTCCATCAGCAGCCGGACGCGCTCCGCGTCGAACTCGTACGCGCGTACCGGGGTCACGGCCTCGGCGCCCAGCCGCCAGGTGTACGGCTTGAACAGCCACGAGCAGCCGACCAGCTGGCCGGCCCCGAGGTTCTCGATGACGGCGGCGCGGCGGCCGGGCACGTGCACGTCCAGCATGACGGTGCCGGACCGGACGATCCAGAACCGGTCGGCGTGGCCGCCCTCGCGGAAGAGCCGGGCGCCTTCGGCGAACGCGACCTCCCGGGCCTGTTCCATCAGCCGGGAACGGTGGTCGGCGGGCAGCGCCGTGGCGATACGGGTGGAGGAGGGGGTGCTCATGGAAGGCCTCCAGGGTCGAGTCGCCTCCAGTCTTCGCCGCCCGCCCCGCTCGGGGCATGGGCCCTGTGGTCCCCTGGTCGGCCCGACCGGCCCATGCCCGGTGCCGGCCCGCCCGGGGATCCTGGCAGCAGACGGCCGAACGACCACGGCCGCCCCGTCCCTTCGGATCCGGCAGGTGCGCGATGTACTGGAACGATCACATGGGTGCCTGGGGCTGGTTCGCGATGTCCCTCACGACGCTGCTCGTCTGGGGCCTGATCGCCGCCGCTGCCGTCCTCGTGGTCCGTGCCCTCAGGCGCGACGGTGCGGCCGGACGGGCGTGGGTCCCGGACGCCCCCTCCGCCGGGGAGGCCGAGTCCCTGCTCGCGGAGCGGTACGCCAGGGGTGAGATCGACGACGAGGAGTACGAGCGGCGGCTCGCCGTGCTCCGTCGCCGTGCCCGGGGCCCGACGGCCCCGTGAGACGGCGACGGCGGGGACGGGACCCGGCCCCTCCCGCCCGGCCCCTCCCGCCCGGCGCCCCCGCTCCGGCCGCCCGGCTCGTACGCTTCACGTATGCGTGTCGAGCGGCCCCGGCCCGAGCCGGGGCGGACGCGAGGGCGAGGCGGGCGGCAGTGACCGACGAGGAAGACCTGGCCGCGGCGCAGCGCGCCCACTGGGAGGCCACCTACGCCGCCCACCCCGGCATGTACGGACAGCAGCCCTCCGGCCCCGCCGTCCACGCGGCGGCCGTGTTCCGGGCGGCCGGCGCGCGGGAGGTCCTGGAGCTGGGCGCCGGGCACGGCCGCGACGCCCTGTACTTCGCGCGCAGCGGCTTCGCCGTCCGGGCCACCGACGTCAGCGCCACCGGGCTGGAGCAGCTCCGGCAGGCGGCCCGGGACCAGGGCCTGGAGGAGCGGGTCGCCACCGCCGTCCAGGACGTGCGCGAACCCCTCGCCCTGCCCTCCCGCTCCGTGGACGCCGTCTTCGCCCACATGCTGCTGTGCATGGCCCTGTCCACCGGGGAGATCCACGCCCTCGTCGACGAGGTCCGCCGGGTGCTGCGGCCCGGCGGCACCTTCGTCTACACCGTGCGCCACACGGGCGACGCGCACTACGGCGCCGGGACCGCGCACGGCGACGACATCCACGAACACGGCGGCTTCGCCGTCCACTTCTTCTCCCGGCGCCTGGTCGACGCCCTCGCCGAAGGCTGGCGCCTCGACGAGGTGCACGCCTTCGAGGAGGGGGAGCTGCCCCGGCGCCTGTGGCGGATCACCCAGACCCTGCCCGAGCGGCAGCCCGAGGCCGTACCGGGGGACGCGTCGTCCGGGGGCGCGGGTTGAGACGGCCGAGGGCGCGCCTCGGCTAGGCTGGACGCTCCGGGCGCCTGTGGCAGGGAGGTACGGGGATGGGCGACACCACGACCGGACCCGCCAACCCCGCGGAACCCACGAGCCCCACCGGCCCCATTGGCTCCACCAGCCCCAACCGCCCCACAGGACCCGATCCCGGGCTGTACGGGCCCTCGTCCGTCACCTGGCACTGCCACGGCGACCCCGTCATGTGGATCGCCGGCGTCCGCGCCCTCTACCTCCAGGCGCTCCACCCGCGGGCCGTCCGCGGGGTCATGGAGAACTCCGCTGCCTTCACCGGTCAGAGGGGCCGGAACGAGGCCTGGGGCCGGCTGCTGCGCACCGCCGACTTCGTCGGCACCCTCACCTACGGCACCGGCGAGGCCGCCGAGCGAGCGGGCGCCCGCGTCCGTGCGATCCACCGCAGGCTGTCCGCCACCGACCCGGTCACCGGCGAGCGGTTCCCCGTGGACGACCCCGAGCTGCTGCTCTGGGTCCACTGCGCCCAGATCGACAGCTTCCTGCACGTGCTGCGCCGCTCCGGCGTCCGCCTCACCCCGGCACAGGCCGACCGCTACGTCGACGAGAACAGGGTGAACGCCCGCCTCGTCGGCCTCGATCCGGCCGGGGTCCCCGCCGACACCGCCGGGCTCGCCGCCTACTTCGAGCGGGTCCGGCCCGGGCTCGCCGCCGGCCCCGATGCCCACGCCGTGTACGACTTCCTGCAGGGCCCGCCGGTCCCTTCCCTTCTCATACCTGGCCGAAACCTGCTGTGGCGCCCGGTCGCCGCCCTCGCGTACGGTTCCCTCCCCGGCTGGGCGCACCGGTTGTACGGGAAGCCCGCACCGCCCCCGCGCGCGGTCACCAGGCGCCTGCGCCTCACAGGGCGCGTGCTGCGCAGCATTCCCGCAGGTCTACGCTGGAAGCTGCCGCCAGGTCACATCTTGAAAGCGATGCGTCGCATGGGCCCCGGGAGCCGCCCCTCGACGCACGGGCTGCGCGCGGCAGCCTCCATACTGGACGGGCCGGGGAGGGCATCGCACGACGACGGGGGCGGCTTTAAGACATGGCGGAGTCCAGACTGATCCAGGGCCGGTACCGGTCGCTCGACCTGATCGGGCGCGGTGGCATGGGCGAGGTATGGCGCGCCCGGGACGAATCCCTGGGCCGGCAGGTCGCCGTGAAGTGCCTCAAGCCGATCGGCGCCGACCAGGACGCCCACTTCACCCAGGTGCTGCGCGAACGGTTCCGGCGCGAGGCCCGCGTGGCCGCCTCCCTCCAGCACCGGGGCGTCACCGTCGTCCACGACTTCGGCGACGACAGCGCCTCGGGCGGCTGCCTCTACCTGGTGATGGAGCTCCTGGAGGGCCGCAACCTCAGCCAGCTCCTGGAGGAGAACGAGACCCGCCCGCTCCCCGTGGACGTGGTCGTCGACATCGCGGAGCAGATGGCCGCCGCCCTCGGCTACACCCACGACCAGGGCGTCGTCCACCGCGACCTGAAGCCCGCCAACATCATGCGGCTCACCGACGGCACGGTGAAGATCTGCGACTTCGGCATCGCCCGCCTCGCCCACGACATCGGCTTCACCGCCAAGCTCACCGGCGGCGGCATGGCCATGGGCACCCCCCACTACATGTCGCCGGAGCAGATCGCGGGCGGCGAGGTCGACCACCGCAGCGACCTCTACTCCCTGGGCTGCGTCCTGTACGAGATCGCCACCGGCGCCCCGCCCTTCGACCTCGGCGACTCCTGGTCCGTGCTGGTCGGCCACCGCGACAACGCCCCCGTGCCGCTCCGGCAGCACCGCCCCGAACTTCCCGCCTACTTCGATGAGCTCGTCCTCGAGCTCCTCGCCAAGCGCCCCGAGGACCGGCCGGGCGACGCCCGCCACCTGCACCGCCGGCTCGTCGAGGCACGCCTCGGCCCCGGCGGGCTGCCCGGCGCCCTCGCCCCGCTCCCCGCCTGGGCCCGCGGAATGACCGCCGGGCGCAAGGCCGGGATCGACGCCCGCCCCGCGAGCGGTGAATGGGCCGTCCTCACCGGCTCCTGGACGGCCGCACGCCCCAGCGGCGAACAGCCCGCCCCGCACCACGCCCCGCACACCGGCCGGCCCCCGGCCCTCCGCCGCCCCGCGCCCGCCGAGGACCCGCGCCTGACCGTGGCGTACGGCGTCCTGCGCATCCCCGGGCCGCGCGAGACCGACCCCGACGCGCTCACCGCCGGACACACCCGCGCGTTCGCGCTCAGCCGCTCGGGCCACCCGGAGGAGGCCCTCGCGGCGTACACGGCGGTGGCCGAGGGCCGCGCCCGCGCGCTCGGCGCGGACCACCCCGACACCCTTGCCGCGCGCCAGGAAGCGGCGTACGAACTGGGCCGGCTCGGGCGTCACCAGGAAGCGCACGACATCTACCGCGCCGTGCTCGTCGCCCGCGACCGGACCGTCGGACCGCGCCACCCCGACACCCTGCGCTGCCGCCACAACCTGGCCTGCGCCCTGGGCGCCCTCGGCCGGTACGCGGACGCCCACGCCACCGCGGCCGCGGTCGCCGCGGACCGGGCGGCCGTCCTCGGCGCCGAGCACCCCGACACCCTGCTGACCCGCTACGAGGTGGCGTACGCCCTCGGCCGCCTGGAGCGCTGGCAGGAGGCCCTCGCGGGCTTCCGCGAGGTCGCCGCGGTCCGCGAGCAGGTGCTCGGCCGCGACCACCCCGGCACCCTGGCCGCGCGCTACGAGGTCGGCATCGCGCTCGGCCGCACCGGGAACAGCGCCCAGGCCCTCGACCTGTTCCAGGCACTGGTCCGCGACCGCACCCGCGCCTACGGCGCCACCGACCCGGAGACCTTGCGCGCCCGGCACGTCCTCGGCGTCAACCTGGGCCGCCTCGAGCGCTGGGAGGAGGCGGTGGCCGAGGCCCGGCAGGTGGGGACCGTACGGGCCAAGGTGCTCGGCGCCGAGCATCCCGACACCCTGGTCAGCCGCCGCGAACTCGCCGTCGGCCTCGGCCGGCTGGGCCGCTGGGACGAAGCGCTGCCCATCTACCGCGAGCTCTCGGGCATCCGCGAGCGCTCCCTGGGCGACGAGCACCCCGAGACGGTGCTGGCCCACGCCGACGAGGCCTACTGTCTGGAGCGGCTCGGCCAGGTGTGCTACCAAGAGCCATGACGACCTTCGGGCGGGACGTATACGACGACGTGATCGTGGGCGGCGGGCACAACGGCCTGGTGGCCGCCGCGTACCTGGCCAGGACGGGCCGCGCGGTCCTCGTCCTGGAACGGCTCGGGAACACCGGCGGCGCGGCCATCTCCAGCCGCCCCTTCGCCGACGTCGACGCCCGGCTCTCGCGCTACTCCTACCTCGTCTCCCTGCTCCCGTCGAAGATCGTTCGCGATCTGGGCCTGCGGTTCGCCGTCCGCCGCCGCACCGTGTCCTCGTACACCCCCGTCGAACGCGACGGCCGGCCCGGCGGACTGCTCGTCGGCGGCGACGGGCAGCGCACCCGGGAGTCCTTCGCGCGGCTGACCGGCTCGGAGCGCGAGTACGAGAGCTGGCGGGCGTTCTACGGGACCACCGGGCACGTGGCACGCGCCGTGTTCCCGACCCTCACCGAACCCCTGCCCACCCGGGCGGAGCTGCGCTCCCGGATCGACGACGAGGCCGCCTGGCGGATGCTCTTCGAGGAGCCGCTCGGCCGCGCGGTGGAAACGCACTTCGCCGACGACCTGGTGCGCGGAGTCGTCCTGACGGACGGCCTGATCGGCACCTTCGCCGATGCCCACGACGCCTCGCTCGCGCAGAACCGCTGCTTCCTCTACCACGTCATCGGCGGCGGGACGGGGGACTGGGACGTGCCCGTGGGGGGCATGGGGGCCCTGACGGACTCCCTGGCCGCCGCCGCGCGGGCCGCCGGGGCGGAGATCGCCACCGGGCACGAGGTACTGCGGATCGACACGGACGGGACCTCACCGGCGGAGGTCGTGTTCCGCACGGCCACGGGGGAGGGGCGGGTCGTCGGCCGCACGGTGCTGGTGAACGCCTCCCCGCAGGCGCTGGCCGAACTCCTCGGCGAGGCACCGCAGGAGAAGGCCCCCGAGGGCGCCCAGCTCAAGGTCAACATGCTGCTGCGCCGACTGCCCCGGCTGCGGGACACCACCGTGGACCCCCGCGAGGCGTTCGGCGGCACCTTCCACATCGCCGAGGGGTACGGCGAGCTGGCCCGGGCCTACGCGGAGGCGGCGTCCGGCGAACTGCCGTCCGTACCGCCCTCGGAGATCTACTGCCACTCGCTGACCGATCCCACGATCCTGGGGCCGGAGCTGGTGGAGCAGGGCTACCAGACGCTCACCCTCTTCGGACTGCACACCCCGGCCCGCCTGTTCGAGAAGGACAACCGCCAGGCCCGCGAGGTGCTGCTCGCCGCCACCCTCGCGCAGCTCGACACCCATCTGGCCGAACCGCTCACCGACTGCCTCGCCTTCGACGGCGACGGCCGCCCGTGCATCGAGGCGAAGACCCCGCTCGACCTGGAGCGGGAACTGCGCCTGCCCGGCGGCCACATCTTCCACCGCGACCTGTCCTGGCCGTACGCCGAAGCGGGCGGCGGCCGCTGGGGGGTGGAGACCGCCCACCGCAACGTACTGCTGTGCGGTGCGGGGGCGGTCCGCGGCGGCGGCGTCAGCGGGGTCCCGGGCCACAACGCGGCGATGGCCGTGCTGGGGCACTGACCCCGCTACCGGACGGGCTCGATCACGACGATCGGGATCTCGCGGTCCGTCTTGGCCTGGTACTCGTCGTACGAGGGCCAGTGGCGCAGCATCAGGGGCCAGTACGCGGCGCGTTCCCCGGCCGTCGCGGTGCGGGCCGTGCCCTGCAGGATCTCGGGCCCGACCTGGATGCGGACCTCGGGGTGCTCGGTGAGGTTGCGGTACCAGAGCGGGTGCGCCGGGTCGCCGCCCTTGGAGGCGACGACGAGGTAGCGGCCGTCGTCCTCCCCGTAGATGAGCGGCGTGCGCACCGGATTGCCGGAGACCCTGCCCACCGTGGTGAGCAGCAGCGTCTGCGTGCCGTTCCAGTACTGGCCCTCGGCCCCGTTCGACTCCACGTACAGCTTGACGTGGTCGAGCTGCCAGCTGCCCGGCTTCGGATCGGTCGGGTGGTCCCAGTCGATGTCGGTCGTCACGGTATTCAGCCTGCCTTCGTGCGTTGAATGGCCAACGAACCTCGACAACGAGTGCCAACACCGGGGGACACGCGGTTCATTCCGGGCGCGCGGGCAGTCCGGGGAGCCGGAAGCCGTCGACGATCCCGTCCATCGCCCGGTTCGTGGCGAAGGCCGGGGTGGCGCGGACGGCGAGATCGCGCAGGGCGACCGCGAGCGGATGGGTGAGGGCGGCGACCCGGCCCGTGCGGCGGGCCCGGACGCGGATGGCGTCGGTGCGCGCGCAGCGGGCCGCGCTGTAGGCGGCGAGCGCGGCCGGCACGTCGCGGGCGTCCTCGGCGTCGCCCAGCAGGTGGGCGAGCACGGCGGCGTCCTCGACGGCCTGGCAGCCGCCCTGGCCGAGGTTGGGGGTCATGGCGTGCGCGGCGTCGCCGAGCCAGGCGAGGCGGCCGTGGTGGAAGCGGGGGAGCGGGGCGGCCAGGTCGTGGAGGTCGTGCTGGAGCACGGCGGCCGGGTCGATCCGTTCCAGCAGTGCGGGGACCGGGTCGTGCCAGGTGCCGAAGCGGCGCAGGAGTTCGGCGCGGACGTCGGCCGGGCGGTACCCCTCGGGGACGACGGCGGTGGCGTAGACGTAGACGCGGCCGTCGGCGAGCGGAACGGTGCCGAAGCGCTCCCCGCGGCCCCAGGTCTCGGCCGTGTCCACTCCGGCTCCGGCCGCGGCGGACGCGGGGAGGACGGTGCGCCAGGCGGTCTCCCCGCTGTAGTGCAGGCCGGGGTGGTGCGGGAAGTACTGGCGGCGCAGCGGGCTGTGGATGCCGTCGGCGGCGAGGACGAGGTCGGCTTCGAGGTCGCCCTCGGCGGTGCGGACCACCGGGCGGCCGGCCGCGCCGTCCGCGGAGGTGACTGCGGTGACGGCGGTGGCGTACCGGATCGTGCCCTCGGGGAGTGCGGCGGCCAGGGCGTCGGCGAGGGCCGAACGGTGCAGGGCGAGCGGCGGGCGGCCGTAGCGCGCGGTGAGCGCCGCGGTGTCGGCGCGGGTCAGCCAGCGCCCGTCCGCGCGCCGCACGCCCATCGCGGCCGGGACCGTACGGCCCCCGGCGCGGGTGGCGTCGAACCCGATGGTGTCGAAGGCGCGCAGGGCGTTGGGGGCGAGGACGATCCCGGCGCCGACGGCGGTCGGCCCGGCCGCACGCTCGCACACGCTGACCCTCCAGCCGCGCCGGTGCAGGGCCAGTGCCGCGGTGAGTCCGCCGATCCCCGCACCCGACACGACCGCATGACGCCGGAGTCCCGACATGGCAATCCCTCCCCTTTCCGCGATCCTCTACATCCGTAGAGGCCCATGAGCTCACTCTACAGCTGTAGAGTGAGCTCATGTCAACGGATCGCAGAACCCTGATCGCCGACACCGCGATCGGCCTGGTGGCCGCCGCAGGCCTCCGGGGGCTCACCCACCGGGCGGTCGACGCCGCCGCGCAGCTGCCGGCGGGCAGCACCTCGTACTACTTCCGTACGAGGGCGGCCCTGATCGGCGCCTGTTTCCAGCGGCTGGCGGAGCTGGACCTGGGCGACCTCGGCGCGGACGACCCTTCCGCCACCGCCCTGGCCGGCCGGGACGGGGCCGCGGCGGCGCTCGCCGGACTGCTGATGCACTGGCTGACGGCGGGGCGCGAACGCCAGCTGGCCCGGTTCGAACTCAGCCTGGAGGCCGCCCGCAACCCCGAACTGGAGGCCGACTTCCACCGCGCGGGCCAAGGGTCCCGATCCCGTGCGGCCGCGTTGCTCGCCGCGCTCGGGGCCGACCGTCCCCGGGAGGCCGGTGAACTCGTCGCCGCCTGGACGGACGGACTCCTCTACGACCGCCTGGCGGGCGCCCTCGCCCGCTCCCGCCCGGCCCCGGACCTGGCCGAACTCACCGTCGTGGCCCGCCGCATGATCGACGCTGCGCTGGCGCCCCAGGCGGGGTGACGGGCCTTCGGGCGCGCCGGGGCGGCGAAGGGGGCGGTGGGGCGGTGGTCGCCGAGGGCCGCGACGGCGACCCCGGCGGCGCGGGCGATCTCCTCGGTCGGCACGCCGACGCCGCGGGTGGTGAACACCTCCGTGGCGGTGTCGAGCAGCCTGGCCCGGTTGCGGGCCGCGTCCGCCCGCAGGGGGCGCTCCTGTGCGCCACCCATGTGTCTCCCGCCCTTCCTCGTCGATGACGGCGACGGGCCGCCCTCGAGGAGCGGTTCGCCCAAGTCGTCCTTTCTGTTGGGTTGGACGGCGGATCGGCGCTGGCGATCCACGTTTGCCCTGGTCGGCTGTCCCGGTGATGGGTTCATCCGGTGTGCGACAGGTGTCGTGGACAGCGGGTCTTCCCCTCACGCGCTTCGGCGAGGCGGAGCCGAGTCTGTTGATGCCGGTGGCGAGCCAGGCGCTGAACCGGGACCGCAGGCGGGCTGGCGGAAGCCTGGGGCGGGACGTGGCGACGGAGGGCGGGCTTGGGGAACACGACAGGGCGTCCGGTGAATCGATCATGTTCGGCCACACAGTGATCGTCCTCTGAGGGGGCGCCGGCCCGGTCGTTCCTGGTAGCGGTGTGGCCCGTCTGGCAGCCGAGGCGCATTCTTGATGGTGGGAACCCTGGTGCGGGTTCCAACGCAGTGGCTGTTCGGCTCCGGGCACGGGATGGCGGAGCCCGTGCCGGCATCGTTCTGAGGGAGTGCCGGATCAGGGTTGCGCAGCGTGTGCGGTTGGAGGCGCCTGGATGGCAGTCGGACAGCGTGGGGATCCGGATCGCTCCGCGAATTTCGGGGAGGACTTGCTGGGCGGGTTCTTGGACCTCGCTCCGGAGCTGCCACCTCACCTGGTCGGTCCGGTCCTGGCCGGCATCGTGGCCCGGCTGGGAGGACGGCAGCCGCAGATTCTCCTCCAGGACTACGGGCAGAAGAGGCTCGTCCCTCTGGAGGGCGAGGGGCTGGCAGGTGGTGAACCGCTGCGTATCGACGGTTCGGAAGCGGGCCGGTGCCTCCTCACCTCCATGCCCGTCGAACGTGTGCTGAGCGAGGGGGTACGGGTCTATGCGCCGCTGTGGGGCGGTGGCGACCAGGTGGGAGTGCTGGCTGTCACGCTGGACCGGATCAATGACGACTACCGCCGGCTCTTGCGCAGGATCGCGGGCCTGATCGCCTCCGTGCTGGAGAGCAAGAACGGCTATACCGACCTCTTCTTCCGCACTCGGCGCAGCGAGCCGATGAGCGTTGCCGCGGAGATCCAGTGGTCGCTGATGCCGCCCTTGGCCATGGTGACGCCGCGGGTCAGCGTTGCCGGAGCCCTGGAACCCGCCTACGACGTGGCGGGTGACAGCTTCGACTACGCGCTGAACGGGGACACCTTTCACCTCGCCATGATCGACGCCATGGGACACGGCTTGAACGCGGCCACGATGGCGACGGTGGCGATCGGCGCGTACCGCCACGCCCGCCGGATCAGCATCGAGCTCGCCGAGATCTACCACTTCATGGACCGGGCGGTGGCCGAGCAGTTTGCCCCTGACCACTTCGTCACCGCGCAGATGATGCGCCTGGACACTGACACGGGCCACCTCCAGTGGGTCAACGCAGGACACCCTGACCCCATGCTGATTCGCGGTCACCGCGTCATATGCCGCATGAACAGTCCCACTACCCTGCCTGTCGGTTTCGGGGGAGCGCAGCCGCAGGTCAGCGAGGTGGCGCTCGAACCGGGAGATCGCATCCTCTGCTTCACCGACGGGCTGATCGAGGAACATGAGAGCGGGCAGCAGCAGTTCGGCGAGGACCAGCTCATCGACTGGGTGAACCAGTTGGAGAAGACGGACCGAGGGGTCCGCGAGGTGGCACGGGATCTCTCCCACACGCTTACGCGGGCACGTGGCGACGTCACCTCCGACGACGCAACCCTCGTGCTGGTCGAATGGCGCGAATGACGGATGGCGTGCCGGAGGGGCAGGGCGTCACGTAGCGCCGGAGGGGCTACGCCCGGGATTACGCCGGCCCCTCGTCTTCGATCGAGGGTTCGGCAAGTGTGGCGAGGAGGATCTCTGCGGCCTGGGTGGTGTTGTCGGCGTCCACTGCACGGGCCATTGCCTGCCGGGCTGCATCAGCATGGGCTTGGGGCGGGACTACCAACAGGGCGAAGTGATCGTTGTCGCCGCGGGTGATGAGGACGGTGTCGTCGCCGACAGGAAACGAGTCCAGGTGGACGACGCGGGCGTCGATGACGAGGCGCGTGGGCAGTTCGCCCCAGGCACCGCTGTCCAGGCCGACTCTCGTGATGGGGCCGAGGTGGTCGGTGAGAACCTGGATCAGGGCGGGCAGCTCTGCCCTGATGGACCGAGACCGGGGCCACCAGGCGCCGTCCAGGACACCTTCGCGGGAGTGCGTCGTCTGCAACCGGAGAAGGGCTGTTCCTGGCTTGACCGCTTGGTGGATCTCGTCCGGAAGGAGCTTCGACGGGGTGGGGGGGTTGGGTTCGGCCACGGGGTCCGCCTTGTCCTGCGGGGGCAGCCGACGCTTCGTGCCGGCGCATTACCGCTGTGCTTTCACGGTACTCCGCACGTTCGTGATCAGGTCGTACGCGAGAGTCGGCCGGGGGCACCGGGGGCATCCCGTTGGATGCCAACCTTTCTGGGATTCAGTCGTCTGACACGCCACGGAGTAGACTCGGATTACCGGGAGTAACTCGCACACCCGCTTCCACGCGGACGTCGTTTCCGGCGATCGAGCATGGCGCCGCCCCTGCTGGGCAGCCCGGGAATGAGCCCGCGATCATGACAAGCACCGCTTTCGTGTCCCCGGTACGTTTGGCCCTGACACCGAAGACCGCCCTCGCTGGCCTGTTGGACGGCGCCTGGTGGCCCAGGTCCCGCGATCTGGCAGCACAGCTTCCGCTCCTGGTCGACGCGCTGAATGGCAGTTTCGGGCGCATCACGCGCATCACGGCGAACCCCACCTGCTGGCTGGAGTTCCCGCACGGGATCTCCGTCGCCGAGGGCCACATCGTGCAGGTGGGCTGGTTCTCGGAGCAGGATTCCGACAAGTTGACCCTGCTCTCCTATGCTGTCGGTCGCTGCGACCTGCTGGTGATTCCGCCCGATACCGAAGCCGCAGCAGCAGGCCGTCTTATGGCCGCTGCCGCACTCCCCGGCAACGTCCGGGCCGTCGGCACCCTCATGACTGACGAAGCCGCCACCAGCCTCCGCATCCGCAATGTTCGAAGCAGCGAAGAGGTCGAGGAGACCGACGGCGGGACCGCCGCAACGCCCGAGCGGCACCCGGTCGTCGGAGCACGGATGATCCCCCTGCCTTGGAACATGCGGAGGTGAGAGGAGCGGTTCCGAAGCCCCGCTGACTCCCCCACTCCGTTCAAGATCCGTGACGCCGGTGTGGACCGCTGTTGAGGTGGCCGTCAACTCACGGGGCCGAGGACGTGGGACAGGCGTTGTTCGAGCTGGGCGATGCGCTGGGCCTGGCCGGTACTGCGGGCGGTCAGGTTGGCGAGGTCGGCCAGGAGGGACTGGCGGCTGACCTGCGGTCCGGTGGGCCCTTCCGGCGGTCGCGAGGCGCGGGCCAGTACACCGGCGCGGAGATCGCTGTGCGGGTAGACCGGGCTGCGGTGGACGTTGGCCATGCGCGCCACAGCGGACACGGTGATCGTCAGGCCGTCGCGGGTCAAGTCGTCCGGGGCGGCCAGCACGCGGTGACCCCTACGGGCCGAGTCATCCGCGCGGGCCCTCGCGAGCTGGTCGGCCGGCCCCGGTCGGCTCATGGTTCCCGTCCAAGTCGGACGTCGCTCGCGGCGGGTCGGACGGTCGGCATGCCGAGCTGGACGGTTCGGGTCTTGCGCAGGATTGGATTGCGGTGGCCTGCCGGATCTCCTCACGCTCCTGCGTGGCGAGGGTGTCGAGTCCGGTTTCGGCCTGGCGGATGAGGCGCCGCAGCCCGGAAGGCCCGGCGTCCCCGTCGGGCGGGTACACCATCACGCGCCGGCCGCTCCCCGCGTCGACGTACTCCGCGAGACGGCCCCACTCCCGGTCCGACCCGGGCAGGACCAGCCCGAGCCCTTCGGCCGAACGCCTCAGCGAGGCCCGGAGGGCCCCGTCACCGTCCCGGCCGCCCTCGCCCAGCCCCGCCCCGAAGTCCATCGCCCCAGTCTGCCCGAGCCGCCCTCGCCCGGCGACCGCCGCTTCGACGGCCTGAACGCCTAGTCCCCGGACCGGGTCCAGCCGATCGCCACGAGGCGGGCGGCGTCGGACGGGCGGTCCTCCGCGAAGAGGAGGCGGGACGGTTCCGCGACGCGGATGACGTCCACGTAGATCCCGCGGCCGACGTAGCGGCCCGTCGCGGAGTGGCGCAGGCGCAGCCGGACCTCCCGGCCCGCCCAGGCGGCGGTGAGGGGGGCTTCGAGGCGGTGCCAGATGCGGCCCGACCAGCCGGTGGCGGCGCCGCGGGGCCACTCCTCGGGGGTGCCGCCGGTGGTGCGCAGGGTGGTGAAGGGGAGCGGCTCCCAGTGCTCCCCGTCGGGTGAGGCCTCCAGGTGGAGGGCGCCCTCGCCCGGCACCGTGTCCCACCACACGGCGCAGCGCAGCTTGGCGGCCGCAGTGGCCGGGGTGAGCGGAGGCAGGGTGAGCGTGCCCGAGGCGCCCGGCTGGATGCCGGAGAACCAGGCCGCCCCGCCGTGCTTCGTACGGACGGGGACGGCGCGGGCGAAGCGGTTGCCCACGGCGACCCGCGGCGCGCTGCCGGCCCGCCAGGTGCGGACGGGGTGGACCGAGTTGCCGAGCAGGATCAGGAAGGAGTCCGTCGAGGGGTCCAGGACGAGGGAGGTCCCGGTGAAGCCCGTGTGGCCGGCGGAGTGGGGGGTGGCCATCGCGCCCATGTACCAGTGCTGGTAGAGCTCGAAGCCGAGCCCGTGGTCGTCGCCGGGGAAGGCGGTGTTGTAGTCGGTGAAGAGCAGCTCGACGGAGGCGGGGGACAGGATGCGCCTGCCCGCGTAGGCCCCGCCGTCGAGCAGGGTCCGGGCGAGGACGGCCAGGTCCCAGGCGGTGCCGAACACCCCGGCGTGGCCCGCGACTCCGCCGAGCGCGTAGGCGTTCTCGTCGTGGACCTCGCCCCAGATCAGCCCGCGGTCCAGGCCGGACCAGGGCGGACGCTGCACCTCGGTGGCGGCGGTGATGCGGCGCCAGGAGAGCGGTGGGTTGTAACGGGTGCGGTGCATCCCGAGTGGAGCGGTGATCTCGTCGTGGAGCAGCACATCCAAAGTGCGGCCGGTGATCCGTTCCAGGAGCAGCTGGAGAGAGATCAGGTTCAGGTCGGAGTACCGGTACACGGTTCCCGGCGTCTCCTGCGGCCGGACCGACCAGAGGAGCTTCAGCTGCCCCTCGCGGGTCGACTGCTGGTAGAAGGGAGCCCAGGAGCGCAACCCCGAGGTGTGGGTCAGCAGCTGACGGACCGTGATCAGCTCCTTGCCGCCGCCCGTGAACTCCGGCAGGTACTCCCGTACCGGAGCCTCCAGCGCCAGGCGCCCCCGCTCCATCTGCTGCACGGCCAGGATCGACGTGAACAGTTTCGTCAGCGAGGCCAGGTCGAACACCGTGTCCTCGGCCATCGCGATCCGCTCGGCCGCCGGGAACTCCCGGACCCGGTCGGTCCGCCCGTCGTAGTCCGCGTACCGCACGGCGTCACCCATCGCGCGGTGCAGCGCGACCGTGCGGCCCCGGCCGGCGAGGACCACGGCCCCGGCGTAGTAGGGGTGTTCGGGGGAGGGGCCCAGGAACCGCCGCGCCTCCTCCGCCACCCCGTCGAGGTGCCGCTCCACCAGGCCGGCCTGGCGCGCGGAGCCGTACCGCAGGCGCAGCCCCTGGAGCGCGCGGCGCTCGGCCGGGTTCCCGGCCGCGGCCGCGCCGGGGCCTCCCGGCAGGGCGGCGTGGAGCACCAGTACGCCGCCGAGTGCGAGCAGGCGGGCGCCCAGCCTGCGGCGGCTGATTCCGTGCCCGTGCCCGTGCCCGTCGGCGGCTGCGGCCCCTTCGGCCGCCGTCCCGCCGGCCCCCGTTGTCGCTGCCATGTCCGGCCCTCCTGTCTGCTGTCCGAGCCGGCCTGCGGCGCCGTCTCCCGGGGCTCCGCCCCGGACTCCGCGCCTCAAACGCCGGCGAGGCTGGATGTGCCCCCGCCGCCTCCAAGGGCGGCGAGGTCGTACATGGCCCGCCTCCAAGCCGGCGGGGCCGGGTGGGGTCCCGCGCTGTGTGGCGGCGGGGCCGAGTGCGGTCCGGCCTCATGTGGCGGCGGGCCCGAGTGCGGTCCGGCCTCATGTGGTGGCGGGGCCGGGTGTGGTCCCGCCTTGCGTGGTGGCGGGGTTGAGCGGGTCGGTGACGTCGGGTGGGAGTGCCCGCGGGGACGGCTGTGCCCGCACGTTAGTGGGTATGTGCCCGCCCTGCGGGCGACCTCCCCATCGACAGGCCTGTAAAGAATCTGACACTGCATCAGAAAATCTCTTCCCTCGATGACCGGGCTGCGGCATCCTGCCGCCCATGGAGACGGAGCTGAGCAAGAAACTGGGAGTCGAGCACGCCATCTTCGGCTTCACGCCCTTCCCGGCGGTCGCCGCTGCCATCACCCGCGCGGGCGGGTTCGGCGTGCTCGGAGCGGTCCGCTACACCGCTCCCGACGACCTCAAGCGCGACCTCGACTGGATGCAGGAGCACACCGACGGCAAGCCCTACGGCCTCGACGTCGTGATGCCCGCCAAGAAGGCCGTCGACGGCATCAGCGAAGCCGACATCGAGGCGATGATCCCGGCTGCGCACCGCGCCTTCGTCCGCGACACCCTCGCCAAGCACCACGTGCCCGAGCTCCCCGAGGGCGAGGCCTCCGGCTGGCGGATCACCGGATGGATGGAGCAGGTCGCCCGCAACCAGCTCGACGTCGCCTTCGACTACCCCATCAAACTCCTGGCGAACGCCCTCGGTTCCCCGCCCGCCGACGTCATCGCCCGCGCCCACGAGCACGGGGTCCTCGTCGCCGCCCTCGCCGGCAGCGCCAAGCACGCCCGCCGTCACGCCGAAGCCGGCATCGACATCGTCGTCGCCCAGGGCTACGAGGCCGGCGGCCACACCGGCGACATCTCCACCATGGTCCTGGTCCCCGAGATCGCCGAAGCCGTCGCCCCGCTCCCGGTCCTCGCCGCCGGCGGTATCGGCAGCGGCGAGCAGATCGCCGCCGGACTCGCCCTCGGCGCCCAGGGGGCCTGGCTCGGCTCCCTCTGGCTCACCACCACCGAGGCCGACCTGCACTCCCGGGCCCTCACCGAGAAGCTGCTCGCCGCCGGCTCCGGCGACACCGTCCGCTCCCGCGCGCTCACCGGCAAGCCCGCCCGCCAGCTGCGCACCGAGTGGACCGACGCCTGGGACGACCCGCAGGGCCCGGGCGCCCTCCCCATGCCGCTCCAGGGGCTGCTCGTCGCCGAAGCCGTCTCGCGGATCCAGAAGTACGAGGTGCAGCCGCTCCTCGGCACCCCCGTCGGCCAGATCGTGGGCCGGATGAACGAAGAGCGCAGCGTCCAGGCCGTCTTCGACGACCTCACCAGTGGTTTCGAACGAGCCATCGACCGCATCAACCGCATCGCAGGCCGAGTCCGAGAGGCGTGATCAGCGTGACCGACCAGCCCCCCAACGGCTTCTGGGCCCAGGCCGCCGCAGACCCCGGGCGGACCGTACTCGTCAGCCCCGAGGGCGAGGAATGGACCGCGGGCCGACTGCACGCCGACGTCAACCGGCTCGTCCACGGCCTGCGCGCCGCGGGTCTGGAGCAGGGCGACGTCTTCGCGGTCGTGCTGCCCAACGGCGTCGAGTTCCTGACGGCCTACCTCGCCGCCGCCCAGGCCGGGTTCTACCTCGTCCCCGTCAACCACCACCTCGTGGGCCCCGAGATCGCCTGGATCGTCTCCGACTCCGGCGCCAAGGTCCTCGTCGCCCACGAGCGCTTCGCCGACGCCGCCACCGCCGCGGCCGACGAGGCGGGCCTGCCCGCGAGCCACCGCTACGCCGTCGGAGCCGTCCCGGGCTTCCGCCCGTACGCGGAACTCCTGGAGGGGCAGCCCGCCGCGCCCCCTGCGGACCGCACCCTCGGCTGGGTCATGAACTACACCTCCGGCACCACCGGCCGCCCCCGCGGGATCCGCCGCCCGCTGCCCGGCAAGCTCCCCGAGGAGACCTACCTCGGCGGCTTCCTCGGCATCTTCGGCATCCGCCCCTTCGACGACAACGTCCACCTGGTCTGCTCGCCGCTCTACCACACCGCGGTGCTCCAGTTCGCGGGCGCGGCCCTGCACATCGGGCACCCGCTGGTCCTGATGGACAAGTGGGCCCCCGAGGAGATGCTGCGCCTGATCGACGCGCGGGCCTGCACCCACACCCACATGGTCCCGACCCAGTTCCACCGGCTCCTCGCGCTCCCGCAGGCCACGAAGGACGCGTACGACGTCTCCTCGATGCGGCACGCCATCCACGGCGCCGCGCCCTGCCCCGACCACGTCAAGCGGGCCATGATCGACTGGTGGGGCACCTGCGTGGAGGAGTACTACGCGGCGAGCGAGGGCGGCGGCGCCTTCGCCACCGCCGAGGACTGGCTGAAGAAGCCCGGAACCGTCGGCAAGGCCTGGCCGATCAGCGAACTCGCCGTCTTCGACGACGACGGCAACCGGCTGCCCCCCGGTGAACTGGGCACCGTCTACATGAAGATGAAGACCGGCGGCTTCAGCTACCACAAGGACGAGGGCAAGACGAAGAAGAACCGCATCGGCGACTTCTTCACCGTCGGCGACCTCGGGCTGATGGACGAGGAGGGGTACCTCTTCCTCCGCGACCGCAAGATCGACATGATCATCTCCGGCGGGGTCAACATCTACCCGGCCGAGATCGAGTCGGCCCTGCTCACCCACCCGGCGGTCGCGGACGCCGCCGCCTTCGGCATTCCGCACGCCGACTGGGGCGAGGAGGTCAAGGCCGTCATCGAACCGGCGGAGGGCTTCGAGGCGGGCGACGCGCTGGCCGCCGAGATCCTCCAGCACTGCGAGCGGCAGCTCGCCGGTTACAAGCGCCCCAAGACGCTCGACTTCATCGGGACGATGCCGCGCGACCCGAACGGCAAGCTGTACAAGCGGCGGCTGCGCGACCCGTACTGGGAGGGCCACGACCGGGCCATGTGACCCGGCGCCGTCTCACCAGTGGGTGAGGTCGTACACGGCGACGCAGTAGGGGTCTTCGGCCGGGGAGCGGGCCCAGGACAGGTCGTCCCGCAGGAGGGAGGGCACGGCGGCCATCGTCCCGGTGAACCCCTCCCGGACCCGGCCCGCGTCGTCCCGCAGCGAGAAGTCCAGGCCGATCCGCCCCGGCGGACCCTGGGGCCGGTCCATGTACATCCGCACCGTGCCGGTGTCGAGCAGTACGAAGCCGGTGAGCAGCTCCTCGCGCTCCGGCTCGGGCTCCCACGCGTAGGGCCCGACCATGGAAACGGCGGCGTGCAGCGCGTCGGTGAGATCGTACGAGGGCTCCTCCTGGAACCGTGAGGCCTCGGCACCGGCGTCGACGACGGGAATGCCCAGGCCGTCCCGGGCCACCGGGCCCGCTGCGGCGAGCTCCGCCGCGCCCGGGCCCGAGGCCAGCTGCCGCAGCATCCCGATGATCGCGCTCCACGGCACGTTGGAGCCGTCGGGGGCGAGCAGCGGCAG
The DNA here is from genome assembly GCF_044541755.1 of Streptomyces sp. NPDC085524. NCBI lineage: Bacteria > Bacillati > Actinomycetota > Actinomycetes > Kitasatosporales > Streptomycetaceae > Streptomyces > Streptomyces sp. NPDC085524. The sequence goes on along the minus strand of NZ_JBITTH010000020.1, from coordinate 88,492 downwards.
GTCGTAGGCGACCGACGTCGCCGTGTCGTGGCCGTCCCACAGGACGATGCGGGTGTGCTCCGGCCGGCCCGGGGGCCACAGGACCCCGCGCACGGGCCGGCCCGAGCAGTGCTCTTCCGCCCCCGGCGGCGGGGAGACGCAGCGCAGCAATGCCCACAGGACGATGCGGTGGAACTCGGCCAGATCGTCCTCGGACCAGGGTGACGGCGCATCCGCTGAAGCCATGCCCCAGTCTGGGGCGGACCACCGGACGGGCGGCCCCGCCACGCCCGGTGACGCGTGAGAAGGGACACGTCAGGGCCCCGGAAGGGCTCCTTGCGCCGCAGTGGAGGGATGGTTCTGGCAAGTTGGCGTATATGAGTACGGCAACCCGCAAATCGCCCCTGACCGACTGGACCGTCCTGGTCCCCGTGGTGGCGCTCGTCGCCCTCGTCTTCAGCTGGGGACGCGAGCTGCCCTCGCTCGGGGTGGTCCTGGTCGCGCTCTGCCTCGCGGGCGCGGTGCTGGCGGCCGTCCACCACGCCGAGGTCGTGGCCCACCGGGTCGGCGAACCCTTCGGCTCCCTCGTGCTCGCCGTCGCCGTCACCGTCATCGAAGTGGCACTGATCGTCACCCTGATGGCCGACGGCGGTGACAAGACCGCCTCGCTCGCCAGGGACACGGTGTTCGCCGCCGTCATGATCACCTGCAACGGCATCGTCGGCCTGTCCCTGTTCGTGGGCGCGCTGCGCAACCGGGTCGCCGTCTTCAACGCCGAGGGCTCCGGCGCGGCACTCGCCACCGTCGCGACCCTCGCCACCCTCAGCCTGGTGCTGCCGACCTTCACGACCAGCAAGCCCGGACCGGAGTTCTCCACCGCCCAGCTCACCTTCGCGGCCGTCGCCTCGCTCGCCCTGTACGGCCTCTTCATCGCCGTCCAGACGGTCCGTCACCGGTCGTACTTCCTGCCCGTGGAGGCCGAACGCCCGACCGGCGCGGCGGGCGCGACCGGGGACGGGGCCGGGGACGGCGACGACGAGGCCGAGCGGCCCACCCCGCGCGCCGCCCTGATCAGCGTCGGCCTGCTGCTCGTCGCGCTCGTCGCGGTGGTCGGCGACGCCAAGTCCGTCTCCCCGACCATCGAGAAGGGCGTGGCGGACGCCGGCCTGCCGAACGCCGTCGTCGGTGTGATCATCGCCCTGCTCGTGCTGCTGCCCGAGACCCTGGCCGCGGTCCGGGCAGCCCGCCGCGACCGCGTCCAGACCAGCCTCAACCTGGCCTACGGATCCTCCATCGCCAGCATCGGGCTGACCATCCCCGCCATCGCACTGGCCTCGGTCTGGCTCTCGGGGCCGCTGCTGCTGGGCCTGGGGCCGACCCACATGGTGCTGCTCGCCCTCACCGTCGTGCTCAGCGCCCTCACCATCGCCCCGGGCCGCGCCACCCTGCTGCAGGGCGGGGTCCACCTCGTGGTGCTGGCCGCGTACCTGTTCCTGGCCGTGAGCCCGTAGACGGCACGGCCGGGAACAGGGTGCGGCGGCCGTCAGCGCCGCTCGCGCGGCCACACCACCTTCAGCTTCGGCGAGGTGAGGATGTCCCGCTCGCAGAACCGCGAGGTCACCCAGCGCTCCGCCGAGAACAGCCGGGTCTGGTCCGCGTAGTACGGCGAGTCCGGGTTCGAGGACTGGCTGTACGTCAGCAGGGTGCGGGCCACCGGGCAGCGGCTGCCGTCCCAGCCGACCGCCTGGATGTGGCTGGAGCCGTGCACGACCTCCGGGTAGCCGCCGGCCGCCGCGTTCCACGGCGCCTCGATCTTGTTCCAGACGCCGAGGGCCTCCGTGCCGCCGCCCACCGGGAGCTTCCGGCCCCCGCGGACCACGAACTGGTGCTCGCCCAGCGGCGCGTCCAGGGCGATCCCGGCGGCCTTCAGCTCCACCACCGTGTCCGCGAGCGCACGGCCGATGCCCGGCACCGTCTGGTTGAGCGTCCGGGGGGTGCGGACGGGATCGGCCGCCGAGAACGGCACCAGCCACAGGTCCTTGGGCGCCGTCGAGGCCGTCAGTCTGCGCCAGAACCGGTCGAAGAACAGCGCGCCCCGGCTGGAGGCGTCGGCCGTACGGTCCCACCCGGCCAGCACTCCGCAGGCCGCCGAGACGTCCACCGCCGTGCCGTCGCCCGCCGTGGCCGTACCTCCGGGCAGCGCGGCGCAGGCCTTCGCCGCGTCGGCCGCCGCCAGGTCACCCGCGGGCACCCGGTCGGCGAACTGCTGCCGCTCCAGGTCGGCCACCGTCAGCCCGCCCCTGGCGGCCATCGCCGACACGTCCTCGACCGCACCGCGCGTGCGCATCGACCGGGGCGTGGAGACATTGCCCCAGATCCGCTCGTAGCCGGTCAGCGGCCGGTCGGCATTGGCCAGCCAGGCACTGTCGTTGGAGTTCTCGGCGTACGGGGCGTCCCGCAGCGTCGGTGCCTTCCCCGGGCCGAACACGCCCGGCTGCACCGCGTCCGGATCCGTGCCGGGCGCGCAGTCGGCGCGCGCCCCGTCCAGCACCGCCAGCCCCGAGGCCGGATACGTGGCCCGGCCCAGCGGGGTGGAGCAGCGGGCGGCGAGCTCGTCCGTGATCCGGGGGACCACCTGGGACTGGGTGAAGAGGGTGCCGCCCGCGGAATCGGCGGCCACCGTGTTCACCCAGGGCAGCCCCTGGGTGCGGGCCAGGGCCTCCTGGATCCCGGCGACCGAGCGGGCCTTGCCCATGGCCAGGGCGGTGTCGGAGCCGCGCAGGTTCGCCGCGTTGGGGTCGTTCAGCGCGTACGCCGTCTGCGGGGTCCAGGGCAGCGGCAGGCCCGGGCCGAGCCCCGTGATCACCGGCCCGTAGCGGGTCCACCACTGGGTGCGGGTCACCGGATCGCCGCCCGCCACCGGGACGGTGACGGTGCGCCGGGTCATCGCCTCCGGCTTGCCGTCGACCAGGTAGGCCGTCGGATCGGCCGGGTCGAGGGTGAGCTGGTGCAGGTTGACCGGGGTGCCGGTGGCCACCGTGTGGCTCCAGGCCACCTTCTCGTTGAAGCCGATGCTGACCACGGGGGTGCCGAGCAGGGAGCCGCCCGAGACGTTCAGTTCGCCCGGAATGGTCTGCTGCGACTGCCAGAAGCGGCGCCCGCCCTGCCACGGGTAGTGCGGGTTCCCGAGCAGCAGCCCCCGGCCGGACGCGGTGGTGGAGCCGGCGAAGGCCACGGCGTTCGAGCCCATGTCGTAGCGGGAGGTGTCGAAGAACTCCCGCGCCGCCTCCGCCGCGTCCGCCGGATCGGTCTGTTGCGGGGCCGTGGTGCGGGCGGCGGCCGCGGGGGCGACCGGCGGCTGCGCGGCCGTGATGGCGTCGATGCCGCGGCCCTGGCCGCCGAGGACGGAGACGGCGAAGCCGCGGGCGGCCACGTCGGTGGCGGTGACCGGGCGGACCCAGGCGGCGCCCTTGCACGCCGGGTCGGTGATCCTGTTCTGGGCGAGCCAGGCGTTGTACCCGGCGGCCCAGCCGCGCATCAGCTCCTTCAGGTCCTTGCCCGGGCCGGCCGGAGCGGGCGTCGCGAGGAGCCGCTCCACCGTGCCGGATTCCCGGACGCCCTTGAAGTACAGGTCGCTGGAGAGGTTCCGGGTGGCGGAGGAGAGCGATCCGTCGGGCGCGGCGTCCGGGCCGAACCAGCGGGAGCGCTCCCCGGCGAGGGTCACGAACCCGTCGGCGAGCACGCACACCTGGTCGGCGGCCTGCGCCCAGCCGGTCCCGAAGCCGAGGTGCGCGTAGTCCTGGGCGAGGATGTGCGGAATGCCGTTCTCGGTGTAGCGGATGACGGCGGACAGGCCGCCGCCGGACGGGTTCCGCTCCCCGGTCGCCGCCGAGGCCTGGGGCGCCGCGGCCGCGGCGGCGAGCAGCGCGGCGCCGGCGAGGGCGACGCGCCGGAGTATCGGACGGGTCCTGAGGTGCAACGTGCCTCCCAAGTAGCCTTCGGATGGGCGTGGTTGCCCGTGGGGCAGGCGGTGCGTCGGTGCCCCCACACTCATGCAGGCGGTCCGATGATCTGTCAACATCCCGTTCGGTATCCCGGTTATTGACCTTGGGCGTACGGGGCATGAGGATCGCGCCATGACGCCAGATCAGGCAGTGCAGGCAGGGCAGCCAGTGCAGGCAGGGCCCGCAGGACCGGTCGAGGGCGGGGACGGCGCGCAGCGGGCGGTGCGGGACCGGACGGTGGACGGACTGGTACGCCACAGCGCGCACCGGGTGCCCGACCGGGTCGCCGTCCGCTACCGCGAGCGGACCTGGACCTACGCGGAACTCGACGGGGCCGCCACCACCGGCGCAGCCGTCCTGCGGGAGCGGTACGGGCTGTCGGAGGGCGACCGGGTCGCGACCTTCGCCCACAACTCCGACGCCTACCTGCTCGCCTTCCTCGCCTGCGCCCGCGCCGGGCTCACGCACGTCCCGGTCAACCAGAACCTCGCCGGCGAGGACCTGACGTACATCCTGGACAACAGCGCCAGCGCCCTGGTCCTCGCCGATCCGGACCTCGCCGCGCGGATCCCCGACGGGTACCGGGTACGGCCGCTGCGGGACGCCGGGGGATCCTTCCTGGCCGAACTCGCCGAGCCGCTGCCCTTCGGGGGCCGGAGCGAACCGGACGCGCTGGCGCAGCTGCTGTACACCTCCGGGACCACGGCCCTGCCCAAGGGCGCGATGATGACGCACCGGGCGCTCGCGCACGAGTACGAGAGCGCGATCGAGGCGCTGGACCTGGCCGAGGAGGACCGGCCGGTCCACTCGCTGCCGCTCTACCACTCGGCGCAGATGCACGTCTTCCTGCTGCCGTACCTGGCGGTGGGGGCGAGCAACACCATCCTGGACGCGCCGGTCGCGGAGGAGGTCTTCGACCTCGTGGAGGCGGGGGAGGCGGACAGTCTCTTCGCCCCGCCGACCGTGTGGATCGGCCTGGCCAACCACGCCGACTTCGGGCGGCGCGACCTCGGAGCCCTGCGCAAGGCGTACTACGGCGCCTCGATCATGCCGGTGCCGGTCCTGGAGCGGCTGCGCGAGCGGCTGCCCGGGCTGGGGTTCTACAACTGCTTCGGACAGAGCGAGATCGGCCCGCTGGCCACGGTGCTGGGGCCGGACGAGCACGAGGGGCGGATGGACTCCTGCGGGCGGACGGTACGGCACGTGGAGGCGAAGGTCGTCGACGAGGACGGCAAGGACGTGCCGGCCGGGACGGCGGGCGAGGTGGTCTACCGCTCGCCGCAGCTGTGCCGCGGGTACTGGAACGATCCCGAGGCCACGGAGAAGGCCTTCCGGGACGGCTGGTTCCGCTCGGGCGACCTCGCGGTGCGCGATGCGGAGGGCTACTTCACGGTCGTGGACCGGGTCAAGGACGTCATCAACTCGGGCGGGGTGCTCGTCGCCTCCCGGCAGGTCGAGGACGTGCTGTACACGCACCCGGGGGTGGCGGAGGCGGCAGTGGTCGGGCTGCCTGACGAGCGGTGGATCGAGGCGGTGACGGCCGTGGTGGTACCGCGCGGGGAGGTCACGGAGGCGGACCTGATGGCGTACGCGCGCGAGAAGCTGGCCCACTTCAAGGCCCCGAAGCAGGTCCTGTTCGTGGACGCCCTCCCGCGAAACGCCAGCGGCAAGATCCTCAAGCGCGAACTCCGCGACCGCTTCGCCGAACGCCCGCCGGCCGACTCCCACTGACCCCCGCCGCCCAGCCCCCGGCCCCGGCCCCCGCCCCGGCCCTGGCCTCGGCCCTGGCCCCGGCCATCGGCCCTGGCCCCGGCTCGGCCCCGACTTGGCCCCCGGCCCTGGCCCCGGCCGGGGCGAAGAGGTCCGGGCCTCGGCCCTGGCCCCGACCGGGGTTGACAACCCTTGGCCCCGGCCCCGAGTGGCGTGAGGGACTCCGCCCCCGGGCCTCGGCCCTGGGCTTCCGGCCCCGATTCCGGCCCCGATTCCGGTCCCGGGCTCCCCGTCCTTGGCTCCGGCTCCGGCCCAGGGCTCGGGTCCCGGTGTCGGGGCCGACCGCGAGGTTCGGCTTCCCGTCCCGGGATCGGGGCGGGAAGCCGGGGGTGGGGTCAGGCCTCGAAGTCCGTGCCCCGGCTCGTCGGCTCCCAGGCCAGGGCCTCGGCGCGAGCCGCATCCGCGTGGGCCAGGATCGCGTCGAGCGCGTCGTTGCCCAGCGCGAGCCGCAGCGGCGTGTGCTCGGCGTCCAACGCGGCGAGGATCGCGGCGGCCGCCTTGACGGGGTCGCCGGGCTGCTTGCCGTCGCTGTCCGGCAGACCCGCCCGCACCCCGCCCACCGTGTCCGCGTAGGCCTCGAGCTCGGTGGCGGTCTGCTGCAGCGCGGCCCCGCCCGCGAAGCCGGTACGGAACGCACCCGGCTCCACGATCAGCGCCTTGATGCCGAAGGCCGCGACCTCGCCGGCGAGCGCCTCGGTCAGGCCCTCGAGGGCGAACTTCGTCGCCGAGTACGCCCCGACCCCGGGGAACGACAGCCGTCCGCCCATGCTGCTCATCTGCACGACGGCACCCGACTTGCGGGCCCGCATGTGGGGCAGCGCGGCCCGGGTGAGCGCCGCCGGGCCGAAGAAGTGCAGGTCCATCAGGTCCCGCAGTTCGGCGTCCGAGGTTTCCTCCACGGCCCCGATCAGACCCCGGCCCGCGTTGTTGACCAGGACGTCGATCCGGCCGAAGCGGTCCACGGCCTCCGCGACGGCCTCCTCGGCGCGCGCCGTGTCCGCGACGTCCACGGCGAGCGGCAGGAGCCGCTCCGGGTGTCCGGCCGCCAGCGCTTCGAGCGGCTGGGTGCGGCGGGCCGCCGCGACCACGGTGTCACCGGCCGCGAGCGCGGCCTCGGTGAGGGTCCTGCCGAAGCCGGACGAGGCCCCGGTGATCAGCCAGACCCGGCCGGCAGGTTCGCTCACGGCATGCTGCTTTGTCATCAATCCCCCTGTGCGTGAAGCCTGTTGACGGCGGTGCGGACCGATCCTGCCATCCGTGGAGCGGTGTGGTCAGCCGGTTTCGGGATCATGGGAAGGGCCGCCGCCGGGGCCGCCGCCGGGGTCGCCGCCGGGGTCGCCCTCGGAGGGGAGGAGTCCGGTTCGCCGCAGGCGGGTCAGCGTGAGGTGTTCGTGGACGAGGCGTCCGACGAGCGCCCCGCCGTAGACCACGAAGCCCACTCCGACCAGCCAGGACTGCACGACCAGCAGGGTGCCGAACGGGCCGTAGATCACCGCGTTCGACGCGATCAGCGGGGAGAACACCAGCTGGGAGAAGACCCGCAGCCCGAGCAGCCCGAGGCTGGTGGCGAGCGCACCCGGCACCAGCGCGCGCCAGCGGACCCGGCCGCAGAGCAGCAGCCGCTGCGAAGCGACGAAGAACAGGCAGGTGCCGACCAGGTCGCCCAGGATGCCCACGACCGTGCCGAGGATGCGGTGCGACGGTGCGGGGATCTCCACCAGCAGGGCGAGGTAGCAGACCAGCAGGGCCAGCCAGACGACGTGCCGCCACATGGTGTGCCAACGGGCGGTCGGCAGGTCCCAGACCTTCTCGTAGCCGGTCTGCACGGCGGATCCGAAGGTCAGGCCGAAGACGGCCAGCGCAGCGAGTCCGAAGGCGGTGGTCCGCTCCAGCGCCAGGTCCGCCGCGCCGAACAGCAGCTCGACCCGGGCACGGGAGGCCCGGGTCACCCCGAGCGCCTGGCCGAGCCAGCGGCCGAACCCCGAACCGCTGCCGGGTGCGGCGGCGGCCACCACGATCAGCAGCGGCACCAGGGTGAGGAAGCCGAGGGCCGCGAAGCCCATCGCCCGGTGCATGAGCTCCATCTCCCGGCCGCGGCTCCAGGCCAGACCGGCAGGGGAGCCCTGGAGCCGGTCGTAGAGCTGCCGGATGATCGAGGTCACGCCTCATGCCCTACCCGCGCGGGCAGCCTGCCTCCCGGAAGACATCCCGAAGTGGGCCCGAAAGGGTGGTTTCACCCGCCCCCGGGCGCGTCTCATTCCGCCCCGGCGCCCCGCAGATCCACCAGCCGCTTGATCTTCCCGACCGAACGCTCCAGGGTCTCGGGGTCGACGACCTCCACCCGGACGGAGACCCCGATGCCTTCCTTGACGGCCCGGACCACCTCGGCGGCCGCGGCCGCCCTGCGGTCCGCATCCGTCTCCCGGCGGGCCTCCACCCGCACCGTCAGTGCATCCAGCCGGCCCTCCGTGGTCAGCCGCAGCTGGAAGTGCGGAGCCAGCCCGGCCGTCCGCAGCAGGATCTCCTCGACCTGGGTCGGATACATGTTCACCCCGCGCAGGATGATCATGTCGTCGCTGCGGCCCGTGATCTTCTCCATCCGGCGGAAGGCCGGGCGGGCCGTACCGGGCAGCAGCCGGGTCAGATCCCGGGTGCGGTAGCGGATGACGGGCATGGCCTCCTTGGTGAGGGAGGTGAACACCAGCTCGCCCGGCTCCCCGTCCGGCAGCACCTCGCCCGTCAGCGGGTCGACCACCTCCGGGTAGAAGTGGTCCTCCCATATGTGGAGCCCGTCCTTGGTCGAAGCGAACTCCTGGGCCACGCCCGGGCCCATGACCTCGGACAGCCCGTATATGTCCACCGCGTCGATGTCGAGCCGTTCTTCGATCTCCCGGCGCATCTCCTCCGTCCACGGCTCCGCGCCGAAGATGCCGGTCCGCAGGGAAGTGGCGCGCGGATCGATGCCCTGGCGCTCCATCTCGTCCAGCAGGGTCAGCATGTAGGAGGGCGTCACCATGATGACCTCCGGCCGGAAGTCCTCGATGAGCCGGACCTGCCGGTCCGTCATCCCGCCCGAAGCGGGCACGACCGTGCAGCCGAGGCGCTCGGCCCCGTAGTGCGCACCGAGGCCGCCGGTGAACAGTCCGTAGCCGTACGCGATGTGCACGATCTGGCCGGGCCGCCCGCCTGCCGCCCGTATGGACCGGGCCACCACGTCGGCCCAGGTGGAGAGGTCCCCGTCGGTGTACCCGACCACCGTGGGGCGCCCGGTGGTGCCGCTGGAGGCGTGGATGCGGCGCACGTCGGAGCGCGGTACGGCGAACATGCCGAACGGGTACTGGTCGCGGAGATCGGTCTTGGCGGTGAAGGGGAACAGGGCGAGGTCGGCGAGGGAGCGGCAGTCGTCGGGGTGCACGCCCGCCTTGTCGAAGGACTGCCGGTAGAACGGCACCCGCTCGTAGGCGTGGGCCAGGGTCGCACGCAGCCGTCTCAACTGGAGGGAGGCCAGCTCGTCGCGGCTCAGCCGCTCCCCTTCGTCGTGGAGATCCGCCTGCACCGCCATGTCGCCACCTCATCCTGAATGAACCGAACGATCATTCGGTAGATTGCCAGGTCCCGGCAAGGTAAATCAATGACTCGAACGAGTGATCGTCTGTTGTGATGGTCCGCATGCCTACCTTCACCACGTATGACGGGACCGAGCTCGCCTACCACTTCAAGGGTGGGGGTGAGCCGCTCGTGTGCCTTCCCGGCGGCGCCATGCGCGCCTCGGCCTACCTGGGGGACCTCGGCGGGCTGGGAGCCGGGCGGCGGCTGATCCTGCTCGACCTGCGCGGGACGGGTGACTCCGCCATGCCGGCCGACGAGTCGACGTACCGCGTCGACCGCCAGGTCGCGGACGTCGAGGCGCTGCGGGTGCACCTCGGGCTGGAGCGGATGGACCTCCTCGCGCACTCCGCCGGCGGCAACCTCGCCCAGCTCTACGCGGCCGCGCACCCCGACCGGGTGCGCCGGATCGTCCTGGTCACCCCCACCGCCTGGGCCGTGGACCTCCCGGTCACCACGGAACACCGGCTGGAGGCGGCCCGACTGCGGGCGGGCACCGAGCTGTACGACCGGGCCATCGAGGCCTACGAGGGGATCCTCGGCGGCGGCGCCGACGGCGACGAGGCCTGGGACCTGGCCGCACCGCTGTTCTACGGCCGCTGGGACGATGCGGCCCGGGCCGACTGGGCGGCGGGTGACCAGCAGGTGAACGAGAAGGCCGCGGCGGCCTATGCCGGGCCGGGCGCCTTCGACCCGCCGGCCACCCGGGCCGGGCTCCGGCGGGTCGCCGGGGAGGTGCTGGTGCTGGCGGGCGGGCTGGACGGGAACCCGCGGCCGGCCCTTGCGGGGCAGCTCGCGGCGCTGTTCCCGCGGGGTGTGGTGGACGTGCAGCCCGGTGCGGTGCACTTTCCGTGGCTGGACGACGCGGTGTGGTTCTCGTCCCGGGTGGAGCGGTTCCTGGCCTCCGGCCGCTGAGGCCGGCGGGTGCGGGTGCGCGTGCCGCTGCGGGGCCGGGTGGGGGTGCGGGTGCCGCTGAGGGGGCGGGGTGGGCGGGGCCGGTGCGGGTGCCGCTGCGCGGGGCAGCTCCCCGCCCCGCCCTTCCTCCGTTCCCCGGGGCTCCGCCCCGGACCCCGCGCCTCGAACGCCGGCGGGGCTGGAATTCGGCCCCGCCGGGGGGGCCGGTGCGCCTCAAGTGCCGGTCAGGTGGCCGTGTCCGCTTGCGTGGCGATCGTCTTGGCCCAGCGGTAGTCCGCCTTGCCGCTCGGGGAGCGCTGGATGGCCGGGGCGATCACCAGCTGGCGGGGGATCTTGTACCCCGCGAGCTTCGTGCGGCAGTGCGACTGGATCTCGTCCAGCGTCGGCTCCGGGGCGCCCGCGCGGACCTGGACCACCGCCGCCACGTGGTTGCCCCACTTCGGGTCCGCGACGCCCGCGACCAGCGCGTCGTACACGTCCGGGTGGGACTTCAGCGCCTGCTCGACCTCCTCCGGGTAGACCTTCTCGCCGCCCGTGTTGATGCACTGCGAACCACGGCCGAGCACCGTGACGATGCCGTCCTCGTCGACGGTCGCCATGTCGCCGAGCAGGACCCAGCGTTCCGAACCCCGCTGGAAGAACGTCTCGGCGGTCTTCGCCGGGTCGTTGTAGTAGCCGAGCGGCACGTAGCCGCGCTGCGCCAGGCGTCCCGGCACCCCCACCGGCACCGGCTCGTGCGTGACCGGGTCCACGACCTGCGTGCGCTCGTTGACCTCCAGGCGGAAGCCCTTCTCCGGGCCGGAGTCGTCCGTCGCGCGCCCGTTGGAACCGGATTCGGAGGAGCCGAAGTTGTTCAGGAGGAGCACGTTCGGCGCCAGCCGCTGGAATTCCGCCTTCACCGTGTCCGACATGATGGCGCCGGACGAGGAGACGCTGAAGAGGGAGGACAGGTCCGTGCCCTTCAGCGGCCCGTTCAGCGCGTCGATGAGCGGCCGCAGCATCGCGTCGCCGACGAGGGAGACGCTGGAGACCTTCTCCTTCTCGATCGTGCGGAGCACCTCCTCCGGCGCGTACTTGCGGTGGATGACGATCCGCTGGCCGTAGTTGAAGGCCACGAACGAGGTCAGCGTCGAGGTGCCGTGCATCAGCGGCGGCGCGGGGAAGAAGGTGAGCCCGGCGCCGCGCGCCGCGACCCGCTCGGCCAGTTCCTCGGGCCGTTTCACCGGCTCGCCCGACGGCTCGCCGCCGAACAGCCCCGCGAAGAAGAGGTCCTCGGCACGCCACATCACGCCCTTGGGCATGCCCGTCGTACCGCCGGTGTAGATGATGAACAGGTCGTCGGGGCTGCGCGGCGGGAACCCCCGCTCGGGTGAGCCGGCCGCCTCGGCGTCCTCGTAGGAGAGGGGAGCGATCGCAGGCTCCGGGGCGCCCTCGGGGGTGGGGCCCACCCTGATCAGGTGGCGGAGCTTCGTCGTCTGCGGGAGCGCGGCCGCGACCCGTTCGGTGAACTCGCCCTCGAAGACGAGCGCTGCGAGGTCGGCGTCGTTGTAGAGGTAGACCAGCTCCTCCTCCACGTAGCGGTAGTTGACGTTCACCGGCACCAGGCGCGCCTTCAGGCAGGCCAGTACGGTCTGGAGGTATTCGACCCCGTTGTAGAGGTGCAGGCCCAGGTGTTCGCCGGCCTTCAGGCCGCTGTCGAGCAGGTGGTGCGCGATCCGGTTCGCCGCCGTGTCCAGTTCGGCGTACGTGAGGCGGCGCTCGGCGCCGGTGCCGGGGTGGTCCACGTACACGAGGGCCTCGCGGTCCGGGACCACGTCCACGACCGACTCGAACAGGTCGGCAAGGTTGTACTCCACCGTTCCTCCTGACGCGTGACGCGCATGGCTGTCTGCTCGGCGGTCATTAGAGCGCCGCCGAAGGCAACTGGGAAGGGCGCCGCCCAAGAAATCTGACTGGGTGTCAGAAAACTATTGAACTGCACCCGCCCCTACTGCAACCTGTTCTAGGTCTTGAGACGGGAGGACGGCAATGGGTGGGACGGAACACCTGACCGTGGAGCGGCACGGTGCCACGCTGGTGCTGACCATGAACAGGCCCGAGGCGAAGAACGCGCTCTCGCTGCCGCTTCTGGTGGGCCTGTACGACGGCTGGCTGGAGGCGGACGCGGACGAGGAGATCCGCTCGGTGGTGCTGACGGGCGCGGGCGGGGACTTCTGTGCCGGCATGGACCTCAAGGCGCTCGCGGGCAAGGGCATGGCGGGCGACGAGTACCGGGACCGCCTCAAGGCCGACCCCGACCTGCACTGGAAGGCGATGCTGCGCCACCACCGGCCGCGCAAGCCGGTGATCGCGGCGGTCGAGGGGTACTGCGTGGCCGGCGGGACGGAGATCCTGCAGGGCACCGACATCCGGGTGGCGGGGGAGGGGGCCACCTTCGGGCTGTTCGAGGTCAAGCGGGGGCTCTTCCCGATCGGCGGCTCCACGGTGCGGCTGCCGCGCCAGATCCCGCGCACGCACGCGCTGGAGATGCTGCTGACCGGACGCCCGTACTCCGCCGAGGAGGCGGCGCGGATCGGGCTGGTCGGGCGGGTGGTGCCGGCGGGCACGGCGCTCGAGGCCGCGCTGGAGATCGCGGAGCAGGTCAACGCGTGCGGGCCGCTGGCGGTGGAGGCGGTGAAGGCCTCCGTGTACGAGACCGCCGGGCTGACGGAGGCGGAGGGCCTGGCGGCGGAGCTGCTGCGGGGGTGGCCGGTCTTCGACACGGCGGACGCGAAGGAGGGGGCGCGGGCGTTCGCGGAGAAGCGGCCGCCGCTGTACCGCCGCGAGTAGCCGTGCCGCTGCCGCTGCCGCTGCCGCTGCCGCTGCCGCTGCCGCTGCCGCTGCCGCTGCCGCTGCCGCTGCCGCTGCCGCTGCCGCTGCCGCTGCCGCTGCCG
>NZ_JBITTH010000020.1:0-75188 GCF_044541755.1 Streptomyces sp. NPDC085524 | reverse complement strand
CCGCTGTCGCTGGCGCTGCTGTGCCGTGCCGGTGCCGTGCGCGTGAGGGTGCGGCGCCGCTGCCGGGGCTCCGCCCCGGACCCCGCGCCTCAATCCCCGGCGGGGACGCACTTCGCCCGGCGGCTCGGATTCGCGCCCGGCGGGGCCGGGGGTTTCCCGGCAGGGCCAGGGCCTGCCGGACCAGTGCCTGCCGGGGGAAGTGGGTCCGTTCGGGGCCCGTACAGATCGACCGCCCGTACCGGAATCAATCGCATCGGAGAGCCACCATGACAGCAGCCTCCCCACCGGAGGTGCTCCGCGCGCCCCTCGTCGTCGAGTTCCCCTTCACCCGGTCCCTCGGGCCCGTCCAGAGCGCCTTCCTCACCGGGCTGCGCGAAGGCGTCGTCCTCGGCGTCAAGACCTCCGGCGGCGCGGTGATGGTCCCGCCCGTCGAGTACGACCCCGTCACCGCCGAGGAGATCCGCGAGCTCGTGGAGGTCGCGGACACCGGCACCGTCACCACCTGGGCCTGGAACGGCCGGCCCCGGCCGAACCAGCCCCTGGACACGCCCTTCGCCTGGGTCCTGGTCAAGCTCGACGGCGCCGACACCGCCCTCCTGCACGCCCTCGACGCCCCCGGCCCCGACTCCGTGCGCACCGGCATGCGGGTCCGCATCCGCTGGGCCGCGGACCGTACCGGGGCCATCACCGACATCGCCTGCTTCGAGCCGTACGAGGGGCTGGACGTCGGCGAAGGCGCCCCGCACGACGGGGCGTTCGACGACGCCGTCCACGGCATCGTCGCCCGCGCCCGCCTCGACTACACCTACAGCCCGGGCCGCGCCCAGACCGCCTACATCGCCGCCCTCTCCGAGCAGAAGACCGTCGGTGAGCGCTGCCCCTCCTGCCACAAGGTGTACGTCCCGCCGCGCGGCGCCTGCCCCACCTGCGGAGTGGCCACCACCGACCAGGTGGAAGTCGGCCCCGCGGGCACCGTCACCACCTTCTGCATCGTCAACATCAAGGCCGCGCACACGGCGAATCTCGACATCGAGGTCCCCTACGTCTACGCCCACATCGCCCTCGACGGAGCCGGCCTCGCCCTCCACGGCCGGATCGGCGGAATCCCGTACGACCAGGTCCGCATGGGCCTGCGGGTCGAACCGGTGTGGACCGAAGGCGGCCGCTACCCCGACCACTACCGCCCCACCGGCGAGCCGGACGCGGACTACGACGCGTACAAGGAGCTCATCTGATGCCGAAGACGCCGTCGAGGTACGCCCGCGAGGTCGCCGTGGTCGCCTTCGCGCAGAGCGACCACCGCCGCGACACCTCCGAACTCAGCGAAGTCGAGATGGTCATGCCGGTCCTGCACCAGGTGCTGGCCGCCACCGGCCTGAAGGCCGGGGAGATCGGCTTCACCTGCTCCGGCTCCAGCGACTACCTGGCCGGCCGGGCCTTCTCCTTCACCATGACCCTCGACGGGGTGGGCGCCTGGCCGCCCATCTCCGAGTCGCACGTCGAGATGGACGGCGCGTGGGCCCTCTACGAGGCCTGGGTCAAGATCCAGACCGGCGAGGCCGACACCGCGCTCGTCTACTCGTACGGGAAGTCCTCGCCCGGCTCGGTGCGCGACGTGCTGACGCGCCAGCTCGACCCCTACTACGTGGCCCCCCTCTGGCCCGACTCGGTGGCCCTCGCCGCCCTCCAGGCCCAGGCCCTGATCGACGCGGGTGAGACCGACGAACCCGCCCTCGCCGCGATCGGCGCCCGCAGCCGGGCCGGCGCCGAGACCAACGCGCACGCCCAGCTCCGCGGCGCCGTCCCGCAGGGCGACTACCAGGTCGCGCCACTGCGCACCGGGGACTGCCCGCCGATCGGCGACGGCGCCGCGGCCGTCGTCCTCGCGGCCGGCGACACCGCGCGCCGACTGTGCGAACGCCCCGCCTGGATCACCGGCATCGACCACCGCATCGAGGCCCACAGCCTGGGCCTGCGCGACCTCACCGACTCCCCGTCCACCCGCATCGCGGCCGAACGCGCGGGCGTCTTCGAAGCCCCCGTGGACACCGCGGAACTGCACGCGCCGTTCTCCTCCCAGGAGGTCGTGCTCCGCAAGGCGCTCGGCCTCGGCGAAGGAGTCGCCGTCAACCCCTCCGGCGGAGCCCTCGCCGCCAACCCGATGATGGCCGCGGGCCTGATCCGCATCGGCGAGGCGGCCGCCCGCATCCACCGCGGCGAGTCCGACCGGGCCGTCGCCCACGCCACCTCCGGCCCCTGCCTCCAGCAGAACCTGGTCGCCGTCCTGGAAGGGGAGACACGTTGAGCGCCACGGGTAAGGAACCGGTCGCGGTCGTCGGGATCGGCCAGACCAAGCACGTCGCCGCCCGCCACGACGTCTCCATCGCCGGACTGGTCCGCGAGGCCGCGGCCCGCGCCCTCGCGGACGCCGAACTGACCTGGGCGGACATCGACGCGGTCGTCATCGGCAAGGCCCCCGACTTCTTCGAGGGGGTGATGATGCCAGAGCTCTACCTGGCGGACGCGCTCGGCGCCGTCGGCAAGCCGATGCTGCGCGTGCACACGGCGGGCTCGGTCGGCGGCTCCACGGCACTGGTCGCCTCCAACCTGGTGGCGGCCCGCGTCCACCGCACCGTCCTCACCCTCGCGTTCGAGAAGCAGTCCGAGTCGAACGCCATGTGGGGGCTCTCGCTCCCCGTCCCCTTCCAGCAGCCGCTCCTGGCGGGCGCCGGCGGGTTCTTCGCCCCGCACGTGCGCGCGTACATGCGGCGCACCGGGGCGCCCGACACCGTGGGCTCGCTCGTCGCGTACAAGGACCGCCGCAACGCGCTGAAGAACCCGTACGCGCACCTCCACGAACACGACATCACCCTGGAGAAGGTCCAGGCGTCGCCGATGCTGTGGGACCCGATCCGGTACTCCGAGACCTGCCCCTCCTCGGACGGGGCCTGCGCGATGATCCTCACCGACCGGGCGGGAGCGGCCCGTTCGCCGAAGCCGCCCGCCTGGGTGCACGGAGGGGCGATGCGCAGCGAGCCGACGCTCTTCGCCGGCAAGGACTTCGTCTCCCCGCAGGCCGGCAAGGACTGCGCGGCCGACGTCTACCGGCAGGCCGGGATCACCGATCCGCGCCGGGAGATCGACGCGGTGGAGATGTACGTGCCGTTCTCCTGGTACGAGCCGATGTGGCTGGAGAACCTCGGCTTCGCCGAGGAGGGCGAGGGCTGGAAGCTCACCGAGGCCGGGGTCACCGAACTCGACGGGGACCTTCCGGTCAACCCGTCGGGCGGCGTCCTCTCCACCAACCCGATCGGCGCCTCCGGCATGATCCGCTTCGCGGAGGCCGCCCTCCAGGTCCGCGGACAGGCCGGGGAACACCAGGTCCCGGGAGCCCGCCGGGCCATGGGACACGCGTACGGCGGCGGCGCGCAGTTCTTCGCGATGTGGCTGGTGGGGGCGGAGGAGCCCACCGGCTGAGAGGCCGCGGGGGGTGCCGGACCGGTCAGGGTGACTCACCGTGGCCTGTGCGGCACCCGCTGCGGTGGTTAACCTTGGCCCCGGACGACGTACCGGGAGGAGCACGCACGTGGCAGAGAGCATGACTTCACAGCCCCTCGCTGGCTGGGGCAAGCCGGACCTCGATCTCACCGAGGCGGACTGGCAGTCGAGCAGCCGGGGAGCGGGCGACGTCCAGATCGCCTTCGTCGACGGCTTCATCGCGATGCGCAACAGCGAGCGCCCCGAAAGCCCCTCGCTGATCTTCGCGCCGGACGAGTGGCGCAAGTTCGTACTGGGCGCACGGGGCGGGGAGTTCGACCTCACGTAGCGGCCGGTCGCCCCGCCGCGACCCGCCGCCCGGCCGCCGGGCAGCGGGTCGCGGCCACGTGGAGCCGGGTGCGCGACAGCCCCTAGGCTGACGGCATGAGCGGCGAGAGCGACCTGCGGAAACTGCTGAGCGGCATGCGGCCCGAACTGAACGACGGCGCGTACGTGTTCTGCACCGTCCCCGGCACCGCCGTCCCGGCCGGGACCGAGCCCGTGGCCACCGTCCGGGAGCGCGAGGGGCTCACTCTCGTCCTGCGGCAGGAGGAAGCCGACGCGGCCGGGCTCGCCTACGACTACACCGCCGGATGGATCACCCTGCGCATCCACTCCGCCCTCGACGCCGTCGGACTCACCGCCGCCTTCGCCACCGAGCTCGGCGCACACGGTCTGAGCTGCAACGTCATCGCCGGCTACCACCACGACCACCTCTTCGTGGCCGCCGACCGCGCCGCCGAGGCCGTCGCCGTGCTGGAGGCCCTCGCCGAGCGCTCCGCGGGCAGCTGAAAAGAAGATCGGAAACTTTCCGACAGCAGGCTCCTTCTGTTTGCGCGCGGGCGTACGCTGATGCCCCCGAACAGGCCTGGGGGGTACCAGCCATGACGGAACGCCGGACCCGCATGCGGCGCACACTGGTCGAACGCGAGACAGAACTCGCCATCGTCGACGAGGCCCTCGACCTGCTCGCCGGCCCCGCACCGGACGGCGGCGGCGCGCTCCTCGCCTTCTCCGGACCCGCCGGCCTCGGCAAGACCACCCTCCTCGCCGAACTGCGCCGCCGGGCCCATGCACGCTCCTGCACCGTACTGGCCGCCCGGGGCGGCGAACAGGAGCAGAGCCAGCCATTCCACGTCGCCCGCCAGCTCATCCAGCCCCAGCTCGCCGGGACCTCCGAACACGAACTGCGCGCCGCGCTCGGCAGCTGGTACTCCATCGTCGGCCCCGCGCTCGGCCTCTGCGCCCCCGAACAGGGCTCCCCGCCCGACCCCCAGGGCCTGCGCGACGGACTCGACTGGGTGCTCACCCACCTCGTCGTCAAGCGCGCCCCCGTCACCCTCGTCCTCGACGACGCCCACTGGGCCGACCCGGAATCCCTCGGCTGGCTCGCCGCGTACGCCCCCCGCGCCGAGCACCTCCCGCTGCTCCTCGTCGTCGCGTACCGCCCCGACGAACTGCCCGCGCACGCCGACGCCTTCCGTACGCTGCCCGGCCGCTCGGGACAGCGCCCGCTCTCCCTCGCCCCGCTCACCGCACCCGCCGTGGCCACCCTGGTCCGCGAGGCGATCGGCGAGCACGCCGACGACGCCTTCTGCAACGAGGCCTGGGCCGTCACCACCGGCAACCCCTTCGAGGCGGTCGAACTCACCGCCAAGATCCGCGACGAGGGCCTCGCCCCGGTCGAGGCCAGCGCCCCGCTGCTGCGCGACCTCGCCGCCGCCCAGCGGGGCAGCGGCCTCGTCGAGCGCCTCGAACGCCTCGGCCCCTCCACCGTCCGCTTCGCCTGGGCCTGCGCCGTCCTCGGCACCGCCATCCCGCAGGACCTCGCCGCCCGGGTCGCCGCCCTCGGAGCAGAGGAGGCCGTGGACGCCACCGGGCGGCTGCGGGAGGCCCGCATCCTCTCCGCCGCCACCGAAGAGCCGGACGCAGGACTGGAGTTCGTCCACCCGCTCATCGCCACCGCCATATACCGCGCCATCCCCGATGCGCTGCGCGTCGCCCTGCACGGAAAGGCCGCGGCGGCCGTCATCGACGCCGGACTCGGCCCCTCCGCAGCCGCCCGCCACCTCCTGGAGACCCACCCCGAGAACGACCCCTGGGTGGTGCGCACCCTGCGCGAGGCCGCCGGCGAGAACCTGCGGGCCGGAGCCCCCGAGGCGGCCCGCCGCCAGCTCGCCCGCGCCCTGCGCGAGCCCCCGGACTTCGACGAACGCGCAGCCGTGCTCTACGAGCTCGGCTGCGCCTCCCTGCTCACCGAACCGGCCAACACGGTCAACCACCTCCGCGCCGCCCTCGCCGAGCCCGTGGACGACCCGGCCCTGCGCCAGGGCATCGTCATCCGGCTCGCCCAGGTCCTCGCCCACAGCGACCGCCTCGCCGAGGCCTCCGAATCCCTCGCGCGGGAGATCCCGCACACCCATGACGTACGCGCCCGGCTGCGACTGCAGTCGGAGCAGTTCATGTGGGACGCCTTCAACGCCGCCGAGACCGACTCCCCGGCCCGCTCCCGGCGCCTGGCCCGGCTCGCCGACCGGCTGGCCGGCCGCGATCTCACCGAGCGGTACGTCATCGGGCTGCGCACCTGGGACGCCTGCCTGCGCGGGGAACCGGTGGAAGTCGTCCTGCACCATGCCGGGCGGGTCCTGGAGCAGCCCTTCAGCTGGGCGTACGAGGACCGCGGCTTCGAGGTCCCGGTGCTGGTGGCCATGGCCCACATGTACGCCGACCGGCCCGGCCGGGCGGACGAGCTGTTCGAGGCGGGCACCGCCGAGTTCGAGCGGCAGGGCTGGCGCGGGGCACACCTGTCCTTCGGGTACAGCCTGCGCGCCTACATCCGCTTCCGGCGCGGGCGGCTCGCGGAGGCCGAGGAACTGGTCCGGGCGGGACTGCAGCTCGCCGAACGCGTGGGCCGCGGGACGCCCGTGCACTGGTACACCATCGCCATCCTCATCACGACACTGCTCGCCCGGGGACGGACCGACGAGGCCTGGGCGCTCGCGCGGGAGCACGAGTTCGGGCGGCCCTTCCCGGCGGCGGTGGTCTTCCCGGACTCCCAGACCGTCTACGCCGAACTGCTGCTGGCCCGCGGCGACGCGAAGGCGGCCGCGGCCGAGCTGGAGGAGGTCGACCGGAGGCTGACCCCGCGCGGCATCCAGAACCCGGCGTGGTGCCCGTGGCAGCTGCACCTGGCCCGGGCCGTGGCGGGGGAGGACCCGGAGCGGGCCCGCACCCTGGCCGGCGACGCCCTGCGGCGGGCCCGTGCCTTCGGTGCCCCCTCGGGCATCGGCCAGGCCCTGCGGGTGTCGGCCGAGGTCGCCGCCCCCGGGGACCGGGCCGGGCTGCTGCGGGAGGCGGTGGCCGTCCTGGCGACGTCCCCGGCGGAGTACGAGCTGGCCCGGGCGCTGGCCGCGCTCGGTACCGAGCTGCGGGACGAGGAGCTGCTGACGCGGGCGGTGGTCACGGCGCGGGAGTGCGGGGCGGACGCGCTGGCGGCGGAGTCGACGGACACGCTCCTGGGACTGGGCGGCGCCCTGCCGTGCCGGACCTCCCGGGAGGACCGCCTGACGGAGGACGAGCTCCGGGCGGCGGAACGCGCCGTGCAGGCCGAGCCGGCCCGGGAGCCGGGCACGGACTGGGAGCTCTCCGCGGCCTGCCGCAAGCTCGGCACCGACCTCACCGGGCTCCCGGCAGCCCTGGCGGCCTACCCGCGGTAGGCCGCCGGGGCGGCACGGCGGGTCAGTCGGTCGCGTACACGCCGAACAGGTCGATCACCAGGTCGGCAGGCTCCCAGCCGCCGTTCCAGAAGTCGACGACGGCGTCCTTGCCGGCGTTCGCCTGGACCAGGTTCGAGACGGTGGTGTCCTTCGTCCAGTTCAGGTTGGAGGAGTTCGGCCTGGTCGGCCGGACGTCCTTCCCCGCCAGGTACTGGTCCCGGGTGTTCGGGTCGGGGGCGACGGTGAGGTGGCCGCTGCCCCGGGTGTTGGTGACCGTCGTGTTCAGCGCGGCCGCCACGAGCTTGCTGTCGTTCTGGTACAGCCACTGGGTCCGGAAGTCCTGGCCGTCGAGCGGCCAGTTGTACAGCCGGGAGTCGTGCAGTCGCTCCGGTGCGACCGGGAGGTAGGCGCCCTTGCCGTCGGCGCCGTAGTACCCGGTCACGTCCACGATCACGTCGGCCGGGTTCCAGGAGCCGTTGCGGATGCTGATCCGGCCGTCCTGTCCCACCGGCACGATCACCGAGTTGGCGACCGTCTGCCCCGCGGTGAAGTTCAGGTTCGACGCGAGCGGTGCCTGCTGCCCGCTCGGGAAGACCGTCAGGTGACCGGACTGCTTGGGGTCGGTGACCGTGACGTTGAGCGCCACGGCCTTGACGCCGTTCGCCGGCAGCCCGCCCTGGCCCGCGACCTGGATGCCGAAGGTGCCCTGCCCGGCGACCTGGCCCTTGGCCGTGCCCTGCCCGTACCGGGTGTCGACGAGGCGGACCGGATCCAGGGCCGTGTAGCCACTGGCGACGGAGCGCGTGAAGTAGCCCGCTACGTCGGCGATCAGATCCACCGAGCCCGCACTGCCGTTGGCCAGCTCGACGTACCCGTCCTCGCCGACCGGCACGATCGCCAGGTTCGGAACGGACTGCCCCGCGGCGAAGTTGACGTTCGAGGTGGCGGGCTTTTCCTTGCCGGACGCGTACGCGGCGATGTGCCCGTCGTTCGTCGCGTTGGTGGCGGTGATGTTGAGGGCCACGGAGGTGACCCCGGCCGGGATGCCTCCATTGCCGCCGATCTTCACCCGGGTGGTCGCATACGGGCCGACGGGGTGGGCGGACGCGGCACCGGTGCCGTCCCGGGTGTCCAGCAGCCGGGCGGGCGCGTGCGGGGTGAACTCGGAGCCGGCGACGACGACGTCCACGCTGTTCGTGGCGGACACGTTGCGGGCCGGGTCGGTCGCCGTCACCGTGATCTTGTGGGCGCCGACCTCGGCGTACGTGTGCTTGAAGTGTCCGAAGTCCTCGGAAGAGACGAATTCGGTCTCGGTGCGGCCGTCACCCCAGTCGACGTCGATCCGGATCATCCCCGCCCGGTCGGTGGTGACGAGCGTGGCCAGGCGCATGGTGCGCGCGCCGGTGCCGTACGTGCCCAGCCCGACCTTGAAGTCCGGCTCGGCCTGGGCGCCCGCCGCGTGCGGGGCCGCGGCCGACGGGCCACCGGTTCCGGGCAGGACCTTGACGACGGAACGCCCGGCCGGGCTGTTGAAGGTGGCGGCGTCCTTCGCCGCGGCGGCCGTCGCCGCCTCGAGCTTGGCGGCGGCGTCCTCGGCCGCCCGGTTCTGAGCCGCCGGGCCCTGCGTGGAACCGGCTCCCGTGGCCGGGGTGCGGTCCGCGGCCGGAGCGGCCGCATGGGCCACAGCAGGTGCGAAACCGACGGCTGCCGCGACGGCGGCGGCAGAGATCATGACTCGGTGGCGGTACACCGGCCCCCCATTGTGTTGAACATGTTCATAAAGGTCATGATCAGATTACATGCCGCATAAACCGAGGACGCGCGACGCGCACCGCCGGTTGCAGACCGGCCGGGATGAGGGGCCCCGGGCAGGAAAACCCGCGCGGCCACGTACCATGGCGGCATGTCCTTCCTCCGCCGCCACCGCGCCGCCACACCCGCCGGCCCGGACTTCGACGTCCTGGCCATGGACCCGGGGGACTGGCCGGGCAATCTCGGGGCCGGGCTGCTGCCCGCGCCCGACGGCAGCTGCCAGGGCGTCTTCCTCCGCTACGACCTGTTCGGCGGACGCGGCCCCGCAATGATCATCGGCAACCTGCCCGAGGGGTCCCCCGCCAGGGACCTCGCCGACGGCGAGATCCCCTTCGAGGTGGCCCAGCTCCTCGACGCACTCGAGAACGACGAGGACGTCGAGGTCACCGGTGTCGAGGACTGCCCCGTCATGCAGGGCGACAACCTCCTGATCGTCCGGAAGATCAAGCTGTCGGAGTCCCGCATCTCCTGCGTCCAGTTCGACCGCAGCGACAACGTGCTGGTCACCATCGCCAGCTGGGAACGCCCGATCACCGATGACCTCTACGCGCTCCTGAAGCCGCTCCCCGCCGAGCTCTTCCAGCAGGGCTAGCGATCACCGCACCAGCGATCACCGCACCACGACGTCACGCATCCGCGATGTCGTTCGCCGCCACATAGCCGAACGTCATCGCGGGACCGATCGTCGATCCGGCCCCCGCGTAGCTGTGGCCCATCACCGCCGCGCTGGCATTGCCGGCCGCATACAGGCCCCGGATCACCGAGCCGTCCGCCCGCAGCGCCCGCGCGCGGGCGTCCGTGACGATGCCGCCCTTCGTGCCGAGGTCGCCCGGCACGATCTTGAACGCATAGAACGGCGGGGCCCAGACCGGGGCCAGGCACGAGTTCGGCGTCACCCCCGGATCCGTGTAGTAGTGGTCGTACGCCGTGTCGCCCCGGTGGAAGTCGGAGTCGGTACCGCTCCACGCCTGCGCGTTGAACCGGTTGAGCGTCGCCCGCAGCGCCGCCGCCGGAACGCCGATCTGGCCTGCCAGCGCGTCCCAGCTCCACGCCTTCTTCGCCGCCCCCGCCTCGTACCAGGAGTCAGGGAAGACGATCGTCGGCAGGACGTCCTTGAACAGGTACTTGCTGCGGTAGTTCTGATCCACGATCAGCCACGCCGGGATGTGCGAACCGACCGCACCCCGGTCCTTCTCGTACATCACGTGCACCACATCGCTGTACGGCGCCGCCTCGTTGACGAACCGCGCCCCGTTCGCGTTCACGATCAGCCCGCCCGGCAGGGTCCGCTCGGCGAGGCAGAAGTACGGTTCCCCGGGCAGCGGGATCGACGGCCCCCACCACGCGTCCTCCATCAGGGCCAGCGCGGCCCCGGCCCGCTGCCCCGCCCGGATCCCGTCGCCGGTGTTCTCCTTCGCGCCCACCGACCACTGGGTGCCGATCGGCTGCTGCTGGTACTGCGCCCGCATCTCCGCGTTGTGCTCGAAGCCCCCCGAGCCGATGACCACCCCGCGCCGGGCCCGTACGGTGCCCCGTACGCCCGCCTTCTCGACGACCACCCCGGTGACCGCGCCGCCCTCCTGGACCAGGTCGACCAGCGGGCTGTTCAGCCACACCGGCACCCCGGCCTGCATGAGCCCGGCCCGCAGGCCGGCCGCCAGGGCCTGGCCCATCGTCAGCGGCTTCTCCCCGCACAGCGCCGCCCTCGTGCCGCGGGCCAGGCACTCCGTCGACACGGCGAGCCCCTTCGCGTTCACCGCCGCGAGGTTCAGCCACTTGTAGTCCTGGCTGAACACCACCATCCCGGCCGGGACCGGCATGTACGCCGGGTTCAGGTGGGCCAGTTCGGCACCCAGGATGTTGCCGTCGATGTAGTCCGGCTCGATGGACCGGCCGTTCGGGAGGCCGCCCGGCAGGTTGGGGTAGTAGTCGCTGTAGCCCTCCATGAAGCGGAACCTCAGCGGGCTGTTGGCCATCACGAAATCCAGCATCCGCGGCCCGTTGGAGAGGAAGGCCGCCTGGCGGTCCGCCGGCACCTCGCTCCCCACGACCGCCGCGAGGTACGTCGCCGCCTTCTGCGGGGTGTCCGGGACCCCCGCGCCGAGGATCACCGAGTTGTTCGGCAGCCAGATGCCGGCCCCGGAACGGGCGGCCGACCCGCCGAACGTGGGCGCCTTCTCGACGACCAGCACGCTCAGCCCCCGTTTGGCGGCGGTGAGCGCGGCGGTCATCCCGGAGGCCCCGGAACCGACCACGACGACGTCGTACTCGCCGAGCGGGGCACCGTCCGCGGCCCGTGCGGCGGCGGAGGGCAGCACGGTGGCGGCGAGGACCCCGGCTCCCGTCCCGGCCATGACCGTACGTCTCGAGGGGAGGGATTCGGAGGGCGTGCGTGAAGCGCTTGCGGACATGGGCAGGCTCCAGCGGTGTGGGGAGGCGAGGGTGGCTCCAGCATGTCTGATGCTGAGTCAGAAAAGGTGTTCGGGGGATCATGTGATGTCAAGGCATCCGGCGCCGCCGCCTCCAGTACGCCACCGTCACTACGCCCAGCAGCGGCCCCCACAGGATCAGAGGGGCGTAGCAGACGTAGAACCTTACGACGCTCCAGCCACCCGCCCCGCTCGGGAAGTCGGCGGGTACCGGATCACCCTTGATGGTGGTCCCGGCCACCTGGGTCACCGCCGCGAGCACCGTCCACAGGGCCGTCAGAGCCGGGGCGCCGAGCGCGGCGGGGACGACCGGCGCCGCCACCGGTATCCGCCGCCCCCCCAGGAACGGGATCCAGCGGGGACCACCTCACCCCACGCGGCGACCAGCCCCACCGCCGTGACGGCCGACGGACTCAAGCGCCTCCCCGCACGGGGGAGAGGGGTCAGACCCGGGGCGTACCCGGCGGGCCGCCCGCACGAGCGAAGTCCCGTGGCGGTGGGGGCCACGGGACTTCGCGTCCTGGGAATAGCGGGGAGGACCTACCGGGTGCCGACCGCAGCCCGGACCGCTCTGCGGGCCATGCCCGCGTCGTCGTGCAGGCGGCGCAGCAGCAGCCGCTGCTCCTCTCCCGAGGACAGGGAACCGGCGGGGAGCGGCTGGGCCGGAGCGGTCGCCAGCATGGAGCGCTGCACCGCCGTCTCGCACATCCGGATCTCCCTGGTCAGCACCAGCATCAGATTGACCAGGAAGGCGTCCCGCGCCGCCGGACCGGCCGCCTGGGCGAGCCGGCTGATCTGCGCCCGGGCGGCCGGAGCGTCGCCCAGCACCGTCCACAGCGTGGCCAGGTCGTAGCCGGGCAGGTACCAGCCCGCGTGCTCCCAGTCGAGCAGCACCGGCCCGGCCGGGGACAGCAGCAGGTTCGACAGGAGGGCGTCACCGTGGTTGAACTGCAGGGCCGTGCCGCCCAGTTTCACGCCGTGCAGCAGCTTCTGCAGGTCGCCGAGGTCCCGGTCGGTCAGCAGCCCCAGTTCGTAGTCGCGGGCGATCCGCCGGCCGTAGTTCACCGGGGTGGCGAACAACTCGGCCGGAGGACGCCACTGGTTGAGGCGGCACACGGCCCCGAGGGCGGCCCGCAGGTCCACCCGCGGCGGCGGCTCCACCGGGTGCCGCTGGAGCGCCGCGACCCGGCCGGCCATCCGCTCGACCACCAGCGTGCAGTTCTCCGGGTCGGCCGCGATCAACCGCGGCACACGGACCGGAGGGCGGTGCCGGACGAACGTCCGGTACGCCGCTATTTCGTGCCGGTAGCGCTCGCGCCACTCCGGCGAGTGGTCCAGTAAAACCTTCGCGACGGCGGTCATCCGTCCGGTGGTGCCCACCAGCAGGACCGAGCGGCCGCTGCGCCGCAGCACCTGCACCGGCGCGAACTCGGGACAGATCCGCTGCACCGAGGCGAGCGCGGTGCGCAGTTGCGCCCCCTGCGGCCCCGAGAGGTCGATTCTTCCGCTGAGCGGCTGCGACCCGGCTCCCGGCATCCGCCGCGCCCGTGCGGCGCCCTGCACCGCGGACGCGGGCCGGCCGGGGTCGAGGTAGGGTCCGCCGCCCGCCGGGAGCGTGCGGTAGGGCCGAACAGGTGCGGACACGGAGGACGTTGCTGCGTACATGGCTTTACGGATCCCTTCGTGCGCCGACTGGGTTCGTACGCCACCCCGCCGGATCCCGTACTTCACCCTGGGGAGTTCCGCCGGTGAACCGGGTCGGGGAGGCGCATTCCTACCTGACACCCGGCGGCAGGTGGCGAACCATCGGGCGTGCCCTGGCGAAGCCTGGCGAATATGCCGTGGGGGCCTGGCGGGGGGTTACTGTCAACTCAGCCGAGAACCTGGGGGCTTGACGTGAGCAAGGGTCCAAACACCCGCTTGAACGACCTGTTCGGCCTGGCCGGCTGGTCGAAGGGCGAACTGGCGAGGATGGTCAATCGGCAGGCGGCGGCCATGGGCCACCCCCAGCTGGCCACCGACACCTCGCGGGTGCGGCGCTGGATCGACATGGGGGAGACCCCGCGCGAACCGGTGCCCACGGTACTGGCAGCACTGTTCACCGAGCGGCTCGGTCGTGTCGTGACCAACGAGGACCTCGGGTTCGTACG
This sequence comes from Streptomyces sp. NPDC085524, assembly GCF_044541755.1. Classification (NCBI taxonomy): domain Bacteria; kingdom Bacillati; phylum Actinomycetota; class Actinomycetes; order Kitasatosporales; family Streptomycetaceae; genus Streptomyces; species Streptomyces sp. NPDC085524. Next base: position 61,544 of record NZ_JBITTH010000020.1, on the reverse strand, counting down.
GCAGCGGCGCACCACACGACGGCAGCCGGACGGGGATCGGCAGAACCCCGACGGAATGCCATGGGCGCCCGAACGCACAGCCGCGGTCCTCACCGAATTCACGGGAATGGACCTCATGCTCAACCGTCGCGGTCTGATGGGCGCGGGTGCCGCGCTCACCGCCGGCTCCGCCCTCAGCAACGCCATGTACGACTGGCTCCACACCGACCCCGCCCTCACCAAGGAGGCGCAGCACTTCGGGGACGCCTTCCAGGCCGATCCGGCGGGCTACGACCGCTACGAGGCGGCCCCGATCGGCTCCCAGGAGATCGAGGCACTGGAACGCTCGGTCGAGGTGTTCCGCGCCTGGGACGCCTCCAGAGGCGGAGGACTCCAGCGCAAGGCCGTCGTAGGCCAGTTGAACGAGGTCGGCGGGATGCTGGCCTACCACCACCCCGACCACCTCCAGCGCAGGCTGTGGGGGGTGGCGGCCAACCTGGCGGTGCTCGCCGGTTGGATGTCGCACGACGTGGGCCTCGAACCCACGGCGCAGAAGTACTTCGTCATCGCCGCGCACGCGGCCCGCGAGGGCGGCGACCGGCCGCGCGCGGGCGAGGCGCTGTCCCGCGCCGCCCGCCAGATGGTCCACCTCGGCAGGCCGAACGAGGCCCTCGACCTGATGAAGCTCGCCCAGTCCGGCTCCGGGGAGCGGACGCTGCCGCGCACCCGCGCCATGCTGCACACCATCGAGGCCTGGGCACAGGCCGCCATGGGCAAGGGCCAGGCCATGCGCCGTACCCTGGGCGAGGCCGAGGAGCTGTTCGTGTCCGACAAGGGCGACGTGCCCCCGCCGAGCTGGATGCAGCACTTCGACGAGGCGGACCTGCACGGCATGCAGGCCCTCGCGTACCGGACCCTCGCCGACCACGACGCCACGGCGGCGCCGATCGCGGCGCGCCACGCCAGGGAGGCCCTGCGGCTGCGCGGGGACGGCTACCAGCGCTCGCAGATCTTCGACTACATCTCGATGGCCTCGGCCTGCTTCATCGCCGACGATCCCGAACAGGCCGACCGCTATGCCCGGCTGGCGCTGGTGTCGATGAACGAGACCTCCTCGCACCGGACATGGGACCGCCTGCGCGAGATGTACCGGCTCACCGGCCAGTACTCCGGGTACTCGCGCATCGAGGACCTCCGCGAGGAGATCGAACTGGCCCTCCCCGACAGCCCCGCACCGATGCGCGGGTCGCGCGTGACGGGGGTGTAGCCACGGGCGTGACCGAGCACCGGCCGAGGACACCCCATGCCGGGCCCCGGCCCGGGACACCGCACGGAGAAGAGAAAGGCCGCGCCTGACGGCGCGGCCCTGGAATCCGTACGTCCTGCGGCCACCGGGTACCAGCCCGACGGCTACCGGCTACCGGCTACCGGCCTATCCGCCGACGCGCGCGACCAGCACGCACGCGTCGTCCTCGCGCTCGCTCTCGCCGAACTCCTCGATCACCATCCGTACGCAGTCCTGCGCCGAGCGCGCCGCCGAGAGCCGGGGCGCGAGGGCCAGCAGCCGCTCGGTCCCGTCCGCCCGGCTGAACTCGATGCTGCGCGGGGTCAGTCCGTCCGTGTGCAGGACGAGTACGTCGCCCACCTCGAGCCGCTCCTCGGCCTGCCCGTACACCGCGCCCGAGGTCGCGCCCAGCAGCACGCCCTCCGGCGGCACCAGGGACCGGCCCGCTCCGCGGCGGATCAGGAGGGGCGCGGGGTGGCCGGCCTGCGCCCAGGACAGGACCTGGCGCGTGGCGTCGTAGCGGCAGCACACGGCCGAGCCGAGCGCGGGCTGGACGGAGGTCTCCAGGAGCTGGTTGAGCCAGCCCATCAGGGGGCCCGGCTCGATCCCGGCCATGGCCATGCCCCGCAGGGCGCCCAGCATCATCGCCATCCCGGAGGTGGCGGTCACCCCGTGTCCGGTCAGGTCGCCGACGGTCAGCATCGAGCTTCCGTCGGAGAGTTCGAGCGCGTCGTACCAGTCGCCGCCGATCAGCGCGCTGGTCGCGGAAGGCAGGTAGTGCGCGGCCACGTCCAGTGTGCCCGCGTTGCCGTGCGGGAACCGCAGGGAGCCGCGCCACGGGGGGAGCACGGCTTCCTGCAGCTCGACCGCCAGCCGGTGCTCGGTCTGCGCGATCTCCCGCTGGCGCTGCAGCGAGTCCCGGGACTCGCGTACCGCCCGCTGGCTCCGGCGCAGTTCACTCACGTCCCGCAGCACGGCCCACATGGAGGCCGTGCAGCCGTCGGAGTCGAGTACCGGCTCGCCCCTCATGTGCAAGGTCCGGACACGGCCGTCGGCCCGGACGATGCGGAACTCGCCGTCGATCGGCTTGCCGTCGACCAGGCAGGCCGTCACCCATGCGGTGAGCAGCGGCTGGTCCTCGGAGAACAGGGTCGAGCCCAGTTCGTCGAGGGGCAGTGGGCCCGCCTCGGGGGAGCGGCCGAAGATCTGGAAGAGCTCGTCGGACCAGCTGACCTCGTCGGTGAGCAGGTTCCACTCGGCGCTGCCGACCCGGGTCTGGGCCTCGGGGCCGGCCTCGGGTGCCGCCTGCGGGAGCTCGATGGCCTCGGGCGCCGGCGGCAGCCCCTCCTTGAGCTGGCCGAGGTGCTCGCCGAGGTCGTCGAGGTGGTGCACGGCGAGATCGCACAGGGCGCGCTGCCAGCGGCCCTGGGCGTCGTCGTCATCGACGACCGTGTCGCGGCGCACCGCGTCCACATCTCCCCGCAACCGCCGGGTCTGTGAGATCAGTGCGTCCACCGACCCGGGCTCGGGCGGCTGCGCGGGACGGTCCGCGAACAGGTGGGACGGCATGAGAACTCCGATACAGGCGCGGCACGGCCAAGTCTGAAGGAAGGACCGGTAACGACTGTTGCACAGGCAGCGACTGCGTGTAAGGCGTTTGGCAACATCCGCGACGGTCTTGCTTCTGGCATATGCCCCAGGCCTCTCGGCCGTCCCACCGGAAGGCTTCCGTGTGCGAACGAATCCAGTCAGGGGACGGTCAGGACACCATCACCGGAACCGGAAGGATCGAGTCCGCCGGGTGCCCCGAGCGCTCGTGGATCCTCCTCACCGCGTCGGCCGAAGGGCCCTCGGAGAGGCAGTAGACCGTGCCCGACTCGGGGTCGGCCCATGCCTGCTTGAAGTGGACGCCTTCCTCCTTCTCGATCGCCAGGTCCGCCTTGTGGGCGGCCATCAGCTGCTCGCTCGTGATGCCCTTCATGCCCGTGTGGACATCCATGAATGTGGCCATAGCCGGGCACCTCCTTCTCGTCCCTTCCATCCTCCGCCCACGTCCGGAAATCGGCCTTCCGGAAGGGCCCGCTCGCTCGTACGGCCGAGGCGTACGAGGGCCCGCACCGCCGTCACCCGTCCCTGGCCCGGATCAGCACGACGCCCCGGGCGTCCCCCGAACGAGGGACCGGCGTTGCGGGGCTCCAGCGGCTTCACACCACACCCCCTGATCGCTACTCTACGTGCCGGTAATGATCAGGGGCCGGTCCGCGCGGGCGGACCCGCGCAGGGTGGGGACAATGAATTGACCGGGCAGAGCCGTCGCTCCTTCCTCACCTGTCTGGTCGCCGCGCCGACTCTCGCCCTCGTGACCCGCGCGGGCATCGACGCCGTCGCCCCGCAGCCCGCGCACGCCGTGGTGCCGAGCCTGCCCGCCATCGCCGACGTCATCGACCTCGGCGACCTGTTCATCCTGGCCGGTGCGCCCACCGCAGCCCTGCTGGCCCTGGCCGTCGAGGCGGACGGGACCATCCGCTTCCGGCTGCCGCGCGAGGAGGTCGGCCAGGGCCTCACCACCGCCGTGGCCATGCTCGTCGCGGAGGAGCTCGACGCGCCGCTGGCCGACGTACGGGTCGAACTGGACGACGCCCGGCCCGAGCTGGTCTTCAACCAGCTGACCGGCTCCTCCAACTCCATCCGCTCCCTCTACGGTCCGGTCCGCCAGTGCGCCGCCACCGCCCGGGCCCGGCTCGTCGCGGCCGCCGCCGTGCGCTGGAGCCTGCCCGCCGTCGGCCTGACCACCGCGAACGGCGCCGTCCGCGCCCCCGACGGCCGTACCGCGGGCTACGGCAGCCTCGCCGCGGCCGCCGCCGACCCCGCACTCGTGGTCCTCGGGGCCACCCCGAAGAAGACCGCGGAGCACGGCCTGGTGGGCAGGCCCACCGGCCGCGTCGACGCCCGCGCCATGGTCACCGGCGCCCAGAAGTACACCCTCGACCTCGACGTGCCCGGGGCCAAGCCCTGCGTGCTGCGCCGCCCGCCCACCCTCGGCGGCACCGTCCGCTCCGTCACCAACCTCGCCGCCGTGCAGGCCATGCCCGGCGTCCTGCACGTCGTCACCGTCCCGACCGGGGTCGCCGTCGTCGCCGAGACCTTCGGGCAGGCCCTCACCGCCAAGTCCGCCCTCCAGGTCACCTGGGGACCCGGCCCCGCCGACCGGCTCTCCGACGCCGACGTCCGTACGAAGCTCCGCGCGGCCACCCCTCCGCTGCTCGTGCCGCCGCTGCTGACCCCGTACGTGGACGCCGAGTTCGACTTCGCCTTCGTCAGCCACGCCCCGATGGAGACCAACTCCGCTATAGCCGACGTCCGGGAGGACCGCGCCGAGATCTGGTCCGGGCTCAAGTCCCCGATCGTGGCCCGCGAGACCATCGCCGCCGAACTCGGACTGCCGCTGAACAAGGTGCAGGTGCACGTGGTGCAGGCCGGAGGGTCCTTCGGCCGGCGCCTCTTCTTCGACGCCGCACTGGAAGCCGCCCGGGTCTCCAAGGCCTGCCGCCGCCCCGTCAAGCTGATGTGGACCCGCGTCGACGACACCCGGCACGGCCGGATGCGCCCCGCCACCCACCACAAGATCCGCGCCACCCACCTCCTCGGCGAGGTCCTCACCTTCGAGCACCGCGTCGCCGCCGCGGAGACCGACTTCCGGCACGGACTCGGCGAGATCATCACCGCGACCGCGGCCCACCTGCCGCTCGGCATCGGCAACGCCACCCTCGCCCAGACCCTGTTCCTGACCACGGTGAAGTCCCCCTACAACTTCGGGGTCACCACCCAGGCGCTGACCGAGGTGCCGACCGGCGTCCCCACCGGCTCCTGGCGTTCGGTGTACTCGGCCAACACGCGCGGCGCGGAGGAGATCGTGGTCGACGAACTGGCCGCGAAGACGGGCCGGGACCCGTACCGGTTCCGCCGCACCTTCCTGAAGACCGACGCCCAGCGCGCCGTGCTCGACAAGGTGGCCTCCGAAGGGGAGTGGGGCCGGCCGATGGGAGCGGGCCGCGCGCAGGGCATCGCCTTCCACGAGGAGTACAAGTCCCGCACCGCCTGCCTCGTGGAGATCGACACCCGCGACCCGGAGCACGTCCGCGTCACCAAGGCCGTCATCGCCGTGGACGTGGGCCTGCCGGTCAACCCGCGCGGTCTGGAGGCCCAGATGATCGGCGGCCTCACCGACGCCATCTCCACCACGCTGCGCGCCGGCATCCACCTGGACAACGGGCTGCCGATGGAAGGCAGTTACAGCCAGTTCCACTGGGCGCAGCAGCGCGACACCCCGCTCGACGTACGGGTCTTCGTGCTGCCGGCCACCGGCGATGAGCCGGGCGGCGCGGGCGAGCTCGGCGTGCCCGCGGCCGTCGGCGCCATCGCCAACGCCTGGGCCCGGGCGACCGGGTCCAAGCCGCGCAGCTTCCCCCTCGACTTCGACGTCGACTTCACCCCCTACCCGCGCTAACCGCTGGAGTACGCCGTGCCCTCGCACACCTTCACCGTCAACGGGCAGAGCGTCACCGTGGACGCCCCCGACGATCTGCCCCTGCTGTGGGTGCTCCGCGACATGCTGGGCGTCCACGGCCCCAAGTACGGCTGCGGAGTCGACGTCTGCAAGGCCTGCACGAGCCACCTCGACGGTGTCGACGTCCGCCCCTGCGTGGTGCCGGTCTCGGCGTGCGCCGGCAAGTCGGTGACCACCATCGAGGGGCTGGCCGACGGGGACGTACTGCACCCGGTGCAGGAGGCCTGGCTGGAACAGGACGTCGCCCAGTGCGGTTTCTGCCAGCCCGGCCAGATCATGGCCGCCGTCGCGCTGCTCAAGCGGGCCGGCGAGCCCACCGACGCGGACATCGACGCCATCGCCAACATCTGCCGCTGCGGCACCTACGTCCGCATCAGGGAGGCCATCCGCAGTGCGGCCGCCAGGATGTGACGGTCCGCCGCCGGTACGGCCGGGGGCGGGAGCGGGGAGGGACCCCGACGTTCCCCCGTCGCGAGATTCCGCTTCGCGCCGGGGTCCGTCCGCTCAAGGACCAACCTAGGCGGGATCGCGCCCGTACACAGGGTTCGCAGTGCCCAGTGAGCCGCCGAGACGGGTATCACAGCGCACAGTGGGCGCAGGGTGGTTGAATGCGCCGGTGTCCCGCTCCGACGACATCCTGAGGCTCCACCGGCTCGCCCACACCGGCGGATCGGCGGGCCTGCTCGCCTGGCTCACCACCCGGCTCGGCGGATGGGTCGGAGTGGTGCACTCCGACCGCGTGCACGGTTCCGCATCCGGTCAGGCGCCGGAGTCCGCCCTGCGCGGCGCCGCCGAGATGAGCGCCCGCGGCCTGCGCTCGGCGGCCCTGGAGGGCGAGGGTTCCGCGACGCTGCTGTTCGCGCTGGACGACGGGCGCGCGCTGGCCGCCGTACTGGCGCTGCCGCACCACCCCGAAGCGGCCACGCTGGTCGCGGACGCCGCCGTACCGCTGGCCCTCGTACTGCGGGCCGAGGAGGCCGCGCGGCGCGAGCAGCGGGCCGCGCTCGCCGAAGCGCGGGCCCGCGAGGCGGTGCTGCACCTGCTGATGAACGGCCGCCTCTCCACCGCCCGGCAGATCGCCGAGGCGCTGGGGCCCTCGCTGCCCGATCCGATGCGGATGTACGTCGTGGAATGCCGGACCGGGCAGCGCGGCGAAGTGGCCCGGCTGTGTGCGGAGCTGACGGGGGGCCGGGCCTGGACCGTGCGGTGCCCCGTGTACGTACGCCATCTCATCGTGCTCGTCCCGGCCGGCCCGGGCGCGGCTGCGGTGCCGGCAGCGGCTTCGGCGCCGGCCGGGGCCTCCCTCCCGGTTCCGGCGGAGGACGACGCCCTGGCCGGGGCCCTGGTGGGCGTGGTCCGGGACGCCGTGGTCGGGGTCAGCGCCGAGGCGCCGCTGCGGGAAGCCCCGGCCGCCTACACCCAGGCCTTCCACGCCCTGGCCGTCGCCCGCGGGCGGGGGGAGCGGCACGCCCGGTTCGGGCCGGGCCCCGAGCTGGCCCTCGCCGCCCACGGAGCCGGCGCGGGCTGGGCCGGGGCCTTCCTCGCCCCGCTGCACGGGTACGCACCGAAGCGGGCCCAGGACCCGGGAGCGCAGGAGCTGCGCGCGACCGCCCACGCCTGGCTCAACTTCACCTCGCACGCCACCCGCCTGCTGAAGATCCACCGCAACACCCTGGCCGGCCGGCTCAAGCTGATCGAGGCGCTGCTCGGCCTGGACCTCGCGCGCCTCGCGGACCAGTCCGCCCTCTCGTTCGCCCTGCGGCTGACCCCCGGTGGGCTCGCCCCTGACGCGCTCGCGGGCCGGGCGGCCGGCCTCGACGACGTGCTGAGCGACCCCCGGCTGGCCGACTGGGCCCGCGCCCACCTGCGCCCGCTGACCGGGCCCGACGCCCCGCCGGGAGCCCGCGCCACGGTCCGCGTCTGGCTGGACCACGACGCCCAACTCGTCCCGGCGGCCGCCGCGCTGGGGATCTCCGTACCGGGGGCCCGCAAGCGACTGACCCGCGTGGAGGCGCTGCTGGAGCGCTCCCTGCTCCAGTCCCCGAGCGCCCGGCACGACTTGTGGCTGGCGCACCGGGCGGAGGAGCTCGCCGGATGACACCCTCCCCAAAAGGGAAGAATCGTGTGAAACATGCACGATCATGCCTGGATGAGGCGTATCAATGCGAAGCGCGTGCTGGTCGGTGAACCCCTCGACACCGCACGCCTGGGCGAGACCCTGCTGCCGAAACGGCTCGCCCTGCCGATCTTCTGCAGCGACCCCCTCTCGTCGGTGGCGTACGCCACCGAGGAGATCCTGCTGATCCTCGCCCTCGGCGGGGTCGCCCTGCTCCACCTCGCCTGGTACGCGGCCGCCGCCATCGTCTTCCTGCTCGTGGTGGTCATCGCCTCGTACCGGCAGACCTGCCACGCCTATCCCAGCGGGGGCGGCGCGTACGTCGTGAGCAAGGAGAACCTCGGCCCGACCGCCGCGCTGACCGCCGCCAGCGCCCTGCTCGTCGACTACGTGATGACCGTCGCCGTCTCCGTCGTCTCCGGGGTCTCGGCCATCACGTCCGCCGTCCCCGCGCTGAGCGACCACGAAGTGGTCCTGTCGGTCGGCTTCGTGGTGCTGCTCACCGTGATGAACCTGCGCGGCGTCCGCGAATCGGGCCGGATCTTCGCCGTCCCCACCTACGGGTTCGTCCTCGTCATCTACCTCATGTTCGCCTTCGCGGCCGTACGGCTGGCCACCGGCGAGACCATCCGCGCCGAGTCCGCCGACCTGCCGATCACCGCGACCGGCACCTACACCGGGATCGCCCTGGTGTTCCTCGCGATGCGCGCCTTCGCCTCCGGCTGCACCGCCCTGACCGGCGTCGAGGCGATCAGCAACGGCGTACCCGCCTTCCAGAAGCCCAAGGCCAAGAACGCGGCGACGACCCTCGCCGCCATGGGCTTCCTCTCCGTGACGATGTTCGTCGGCATCACCGCGCTCGCCATGACGTACCAGGTGCACGTCGCCGAGGACCCCACCGAACTGGGCCTGCCGCCCGGCACCCCGATGTCCACCGCCCTCGCCCAGATCGGGCGCGCCACCTTCGGCGACTGGCACTTCCTCTTCTACCTGCTCCAGGCCGTCACCGCCGGCGTGCTGATCCTCGCCGCGAACACGGCCTTCAACGGCTTCCCGATGCTCGCCTCGATCCTGGCGAAGGACCGGTACGCGCCCAGGCAGCTCTACAACCGCGGCGACCGGCTCGTCTACTCCAACGGCATCGTGCTGCTCGCGCTCGTCGCGATCGGGCTCATCGTCGCCTTCGACGCCAACCTGACCCGCCTCATCCAGCTCTACATCATCGGCGTCTTCGTCTCCTTCACCCTCTCCCAGGCCGGCATGGTCCGGCACTGGGACAAGGAGCTCGCCTCCCCGGAGACGCGGCGCGAGGAGCGCGTCCACATCCACCGCCGACGCGCCATCAACGCCGTCGGCGCCGTCCTGACCGCCCTGGTCCTGGTCATCGTCCTCATCACCAAGTTCACACACGGCGCCTGGCTGGTCGTCATCGCCATGCCGGTGCTCTTCTTCGGGATGCTGGGCGTACGGCGCCACTACGACCGGGTCGCGCAGCAGGTGGCCGTCGCCCCCGACGCGAAGCCGCGCAGGCCCGCCCGCCACCACGTCCTGGTCCTGGTCGCCAGCGTGCACGCCCCCACGCTGAACGCCCTCGGCTACGCGCAGGGCCTGCGCCCCGACACCCTGACCGCCGTCACCGTCGCGGCCGACGAACAGGACGCGAACCGGCTGCGCGAGGCCTGGACCGCGCACGACCCGGGGGTCCCCCTGAAGATCCTGCACTCCCCGTACCGCGAGGTCGTGGGCCCGATCCAGGCCCACGTCGAGGAACTCGCGCAGGACTCCGCGACGGACATCCTGTCGGTGGTCATCCCGGAGTACGTCGTGGGGAACTGGTGGGAACACCCCCTGCACAACCAGAACGCCCTGCGCCTCAAGGCGCGGCTGCTGTTCACCCCCGGAGTCGCGGTCATCGACGTTCCCTACCTGCTGGAGTCGGCGCGCAGGGAGCACCGGTAGCGGGTCCGGCCGCCCGCCGGGGCCGGGCCGGGCCCGGAGCGGACCGGCCCCATCCGCTACTGTGAGCGAAGCACTGCATCTGCAGTGCTCACTGTCGCGGGCGGCAGCCGCAGCCGCACCCACCCCGATCCGAGGACCGTCCATGCGCCAGAATCCGCAGCGCCGCGCCGCCCTGCTCGACGCCGCCATCGAAGTCCTGGCGCGCGAGGGCTCGCGCGGGCTGACCCTGCGCGCGGTGGACGCGGAGGCGGGAGTGCCCACCGGCACCGCCTCGAACTACTTCGCCAACCGGGCCCAGCTGCTCGTGCAGATCCTCCACCGCACGCGCGAGCGGCTCGTACCGGACGCGGAGGACCTGGCCGGCCCGCTCGACACCAAGGTGCTGCTCGAACGGCTCGTGGAACGGATGCGCCGCGAGCGCAGCGTGCACATCGCGATGCTGGAGCTGCGCCTGGAAGGCACCCGCCGCCCCGAGCTCCAGACGGAGCTGGCCGGCTTCCAGGCCGCCGAGCTGGAGGCGAACATCGACTGGCACCTGCAGTCGGGCCTCCCGGGGGACCGGCAGGGCGTGGCGCTGCTGTACCTGGCCATGCTGGGCCTGATCGTGGACGACCTGACCGCACCGGCCATCCTGCAGGCCCACCCGGTGGACGCCCTCATCGACACCATGGTCGAGCGGCTGCTCCCGGACGGGGAGTAGCCGGCGGGCGCGCTCGCACTGGACGGCACGCCCCACGCTGATCGGTTCCGTGCAGTGCGCCCTGCGCCTCGTGGAAGCGATGTATACCGAAGGCGGGGCGACGGCGAAGAGGCTCTCCCGGATCGGCGGGATTGCCTTGCCCATCGTTTACCACGTGCCGCGCACCCTATACCCGTGACGGGTTACGTGCGGCGCGAGGGCGGCGCATTTCGGCTCGCCGGCGATCTATCGCTCGCATCTTGATCAAAAGTCGAAGCGATCCGGCCAAGGTCGGATGTGCTTTGGCGCATGTTCCAGCGGAAAATGCCAGAACCCCCTTCCGCAGTGTGGAACTTGAGTAAGTTCCCTCCTGTCGCGCCGCAGACCGTGCACTCAGCACGTCCGGCCGGGAGGGGAGCCCGCGTGCCCGGGATCGACGAATGCCTGCTCGAAGCCATGGCCCTGCCTGGTGCGCGGGGGGCCGCGCTGGTCGACTGGAGCAGCGGACTGGCCCTCGGCACCGCGGGGGAATCGCCCGTGGGCGACCACGAGACCACCGCAGCCGAGACCGCCGAGCTGGCCCGGGCGGCCGCCGAGTACGAGTCCTTCGCCCCGGTGGCCACCGCGGCTTTAGGCGGCGAGGCGGCCGGCCCGCCCGTGGAGGACCTGATCGTCACGACCCGCACCGGCTACCACGTACTGCGCTTCGTCGAGACGAGCTTCGACAGCAGCGTCTTCCTGCACCTCTGGCTCGACCGGACCGACGGCAACCTCGCCCTCGCGCGCCACAGGCTCCGCAGCCTGGCCGAGGGGCTGGTGCTCAGATGACCGTCACCACGGCCACCGCCGTGTCCCCCCTCCTCACCCGGCTCGCCGCCGAGCGCGCCACCGGCGCCCTGCTCCGCGACCGCGGCACCCTCTTCCTGGAGGACGGCCGCATCGTGCACGCGGAGAGCCCGGCCACCCCCGGCCTCGACGTACTGCTCACCACCGGCGGCGGCCTCGCCCCCGAGCGCTGGCGCGAGGCCGTCGACCGGGCCGGCGCCCGCCGCCAGGTCGCCCGCTTCCTCGTGGACAGCGGCGGCCTCGCGGGCGGAGAGCTGGAGATATGCCATCTGGCCGCCATCTTCGACGCCGCGTTCTTCGCACTCTCCCCGGGCAGCGGCCCCTCCCGGTTCCGCCGCGGAGCCACCCACTGGATCGGCTCCGTCCGCTCGGTCCCGGCCGCCGCCGTCGAGCGCGAGACCTGCCGGCGCAGGGAACTGCTCGACGCGGTCTGGCCCTACCCGCAGCTCGACACCGCCCCGGTGGTGCCCCGGCCCGCCGCACCCGGTCAGACGGTCACCTCCCGGCAGCGGATCCTGCTGCAGCACGCCGACGGGGTCCGCACCCCGGCCGACCTCGCCTGGGTACTGGGCCGGCCGGCCTTCCACACACTGCTCGACGTACGGCGCCTCGCGGCGGCCGGACTGGTCGAGACGCCGCACGCGCCGGCCCCGCAGCCGCCCGCGGCACCCCTGCCCGACTGGATGACCCAGGACCAATCCCCGGACGTGGCGCTGCTCCGCCGGTTACGCGACGCACTGGAGGCAAGTCTGTGAGGCTCCCGCTGCGACCGGTCCTGCGCACCGACCGCTCCGAGCGGAGGCAGCCCGATCCGAGGGCGGCCGAAAGGAGGAAGTCCGACATGAGTACGGTGCCCCCGGAGGCGGAGGCCGAGATACTCGCCGAGCTCCGCAGGCTGCGGTCCCGTGTACCCCAGCTCACCGGCGCCTTCGCCGCGAGCACCGACGGCCTGGTCCTCGCCCAGGACAGCGCCGCCACCGAGGCCGAGTCCGTCGCGGCCCTGACCGCGGCCGCCCTCGGGGTGGCCCAGCGGCTCAGCGACTGCACCGGCCAGGGCGTGTTCCGCGAGCTGCTGGTGCGGGGCGAGCAGGGGTACGTGGCGACCTACGCCGCGGGCGACGCCGCCGTCCTCACCCTGACGGCGGAGCCGCGCATCAACGTCGGTCGCCTCCATCTCGAGGCCCGCCGCTCCAGCGTGCGGATAGCCGAACTCGTCGAGCCCCTCGAACGCCGCCGGGGTCCCGGCGCAGGGCCCGGGTGAAGCCGTACCGCCGCCCGTAACGGCTCCTTCCCGTACCGGCGCACCTGACAGAGACACCGCGACAGACAACACCAGCGACATCAACAGCGAACGAGAAAGAGGAACGACTCATGGCGAACGTGGAGACCGCGCTCAAGGAAGCCACCACCCTCATCGAGGGCGCCGTCGGCGCCGCACTCGTCGACTACGGCAGCGGCATGGCCCTCGGAACCATCGGAGGCGGCAAGGACCTCGACCTCACGGTCGCCGCGGCCGGCAACACGGACGTGGTGCGCGCCAAGGTCCGCACGATGGAGATGCTCGGCATCAAGGACGAGATCGAGGACATCCTCATCACCCTCAGCACCCAGTACCACCTGATCCGGCTGATGCGCACCCGGGGATCCGCGGCCGGCTTCTTCCTCTACCTGGTGCTCGACAAGGGCCGCGCCAATCTCGCGATGGCCCGTCACCAGCTGAAGAAGATCGAATCGGACCTGGAGATCTGACGCAGGACCGCGTCGTCGAGGTGGCGGACGGTTTAATTCTTGCCGTCCGCCCGGCGATCGGCTTCGTTTGCCCCATATGGGCGGAGTTTATGATTCTGTTACAGAGTAGGATGCTGTGAGCAGCTGATCATCGATAAAGCATAACGCTGGAGAACCCGCCACCCATGCCCCCGCGCCTGAGCATCGTCGTCCCCGTTTACAACGTCGAGCTCTATCTCGACGAGTGCCTGGAATCCATCGCCGCTCAGACCTTCGAGGACTTCGAGGTCATCCTCGTGGACGACGGGTCCACGGACACCAGCGCAGTCATAGCCAAGGCGTTCGCCGCCAAGGACAAGCGCTTCCGCGTCGTGATGCAGGAGAACGCGGGCCTCGGTGCCGCGCGCAACGTCGGTGCCCGGCATGCCGACAAGGACGCGGAGTACCTGGCCTTCGTCGACAGCGACGACACGATGCCGGACTACGCGTACGAGCGCCTCATCGCCATGCTCGACGAGACCGGCTCCGACTTCGCCGGCGGCAACGTGAAGCGTTTCCGCTCCGTCGGCATGCAGCAGTCCTGGGGGCACCGGGCCGCGTTCGCCAGGACGCAGCTGAAGACCCACATCTCCAAGTTCCCGGCGCTGGTCACCGACCGCACCGCGTGGAACAAGGTCTACCGCCGCTCCTTCTGGGACCGGCACGGCTTCCAGTACCCGGAGGGCATCCTCTACGAGGACGCCCCGGTCAGCATCCCGGCGCACTACTTCGCCGCGAGCGTCGACATCCTCAGCGACTGCGTCTACCACTGGCGCGTCCGCGAGACGGGCGAGCGCTCCATCACCCAGCGCTCCACCGACCCGATCTCGCTCATCGACCGCGTGAAGTCCGTCCGCCTCGTCCGCGAGTCCCTCAAGGCCAAGCAGGGCGCCAAGTACGTCCGCTACCTCCGCGACTACGACTACAACGTGCTGAGCGAGGAGCTTCCGCTCATCTACAAGTACGTCGGTGAGGGCGGCCCGGACTTCCGCGCCGCGTTCGTCAAGGAGGTCGGCGGGCTCATCCGCGAGATCGGCACCGCCCCCTGGTCCGACCTGACCGTCGCCGACCGGCTCAAGGCCTACCTCGCCGGCGAAGGCCGCGTCGAGGACTTCATCGCCCTCACGGAACACCAGCGCGACTACCACTACAGCGTGCCGGTCAAGGGACTCGCCCGCCCGCAGGCGGACTACCCCTTCCTGCGCGGGCGCCCGCCGGTCCCCGCCAAGATCCTCACCCTCGGTCCGCGCGAGCTCCGCGTGGTCAGCCGGCTGGAGCAGGCGGCCTGGTCCGACGGCAAGCTGATGCTGCGCGGCTACGCCCTCCCGGGCCACCTCGGCGCGGAGAGCCGCCTCGGCTCCCGCAAGATGCTGGTCTTCCGAGAGGGCGGCAAGCGTCGCCGCTCCGTCGTCGGCACCCGTACGGTCGCCTCCCCGATGGCCACCGTGAAGTCCCCGCACCTCGCCCTGCGGCACGCCGACTGGGCCGGCTTCACCGCCGTCATCGACCCCTCGATCTTCCAGTCGGGCGGCAAGTGGCGCGACGGGATATGGACGACTTCCGTCGCCGTCACCGGCGCCGGCGGCCTGCACCGCGCCCGCCTCCGCGGCGGCGAGCACGACACCGGCCAGAACCCGCCCCCGCACTGGGTGGCCCCGGACGTCCGCATCGTCCCCACCGTCTCCGGAGCCTTCACCGTCCAGGTGGAGGTCGTGGTGGCCCGCGCCCTCGACGTGCGTCCCGCCGGCAAGGACGCCGTGGAGATCACCGGTGAACTCGCGGCCGCGGTCGGCGTCCCCACCGGCCTCCAGGCCGTCCACGTCACCACCGGCACCACCGTGACCTTCCCGCTGGAGACGGGCGCCGCGGCCGACGGCGGCCGGGTCCCCTTCACCGCCCGGGTGGCGCTGGCCGAGCTGGCCGCCGTACCGGACGCCGAGTGCGAGCCCGGCGAGTGGACCCCGGAGCCCTGGAGCCTGTCCGTGCTCGGCGCCGACGGCACCGAGCACCGCCTGGCCCACGACGAGCGCGGCGGCTTCAACGGCCTGGCCGTGCCGCTGCCCGGCACGGACGAGGGCCGCACCCTCTTCGCGAAGCGCGGCAACACCGGACACCTGACGCTCTCCGTGCAGCCTTCCCCGCCGCTGATCGACGGGGTCACCGCCGTAGAGGGCAAGGTCGCCCTGCAGGGCCGCTTCGTCGCGCCCACCGACGAGCCGTACGAGCTCGTCCTGCACAACGCGCACGGCATGGAGTTCAGCTACCCCGTCACCCGTGACGGCGAGCGCTTCACCGCCGAGTTCGAGCCGGTGCTCCCCGAGGCGTACGCCGGCCGCACCACGCTCCCCGAGGGCCGCTGGTGGCCGACCCTGCGCCCGGCCGCCCAGGGCGGCACCACCGCCGGCCTGCTCGGCGTGGACCGCGGCGCGCCCGTGCAGATGAGCACCGGCATGCTGTTCGCCGGCCCGCACCCCTTCACCGTCGAGGGCCGCCGGATGCGGATCGAGACCCGCTTCCACGACCGCATGGTGCTGGTGGCCGACCCGCTGATCAGCCCGCACGACCGCTCCAACTACGCCCAGCGCGTCGCCCGCTACGAGACCTACCCGGCGCAGCGTGCCCTGCCGGTCAAGGACATCGTCGTCTACGACACCTTCCAGGGGAACGGCGCCGGCGACTCGCCCCGCGCCATCCACGAGGAACTGCTGCGCCGCGGCGAGAAGCTGGAGCACATCTGGCTGGTCCGCGACGGCCGCGCCGAGGTCCCCGCGACCGCCCGCGCCGTGCAGTACGGCAGCGTGGAGTCCTGGGACGTCATGGCCCGGGCCCGCTACTACGTGACCAACGACAACGTGCCGCGCCACTTCCAGCGCCGCCCCGGCCAGATCGTCGTACAGACCTGGCACGGCACGCCGATCAAGCAGATCGGGCACGACTTCGTGCACGACTACTACACGAGCCCGGAGATCCTGGAGGGCCTGGAGCACGACAGCGCCCAGTGGTCGCTCCTCGCCTCTCCCAGCTCGTACGCCACTCCGCTCCTCAAGCGGGCCCTCGGCTACGACGGCGAGGTCATCGAGGCCGGCAGCCCGCGCACGGACGCGCTGGTGCGGCCCGACGCGGAGCGCATCGCCGAGGTCCGGCGGAGGCTCGGCCTGCCCGAGGGCAAGAAGGTCGTCCTCTACATGCCGACCTGGCGCGAGAACTGCGAGGGCTTCTCCGGCGGTTACAAGCTGGACCTGCGGATCGACCTGGACGCGGCCCGCCGCGAGCTGGGCGAGGACCACGTCCTGCTGATCCGCGGCCACCACCACGTGACCGAGCAGGTCCGCGACGCCGGCCGCGACGGATTCGTCGTCGACGTCTCCCGCTGGGCCGACGCGACCGACCTGCTGCTCGTCGCCGACGTGCTGATCTCGGACTACTCCTCCGCGATGTTCGACTTCGCGCTCACCGACCGGCCGATCCTGCTCTTCACGTACGACCTGGCCCACTACAAGGGCACGCTGCGCGGCTTCAACTTCGATCTGGAGGCCAAGGCGCCCGGCCCGCTGCTCGCGGACTCGGCGAGCCTGATCGAGGCCGTGCGCAACGTGGACGCGATCGGTGCGGAGTACGCCGGGGCGCGGGCCGCCTTCCGCGAGGAGTTCTGCGACCTGGACGACGGCCACGCCGCCGAGCGCGTCGTCGACCGGATGCTCGCGATGAACGAGGCCGGCACGAAGTAGGCCGTACGGGTCGATTCCGGGCCCGACGCGGACCGGCCCCGGGCCACCGATGAATTTCGGGCCCGGGGCCGGTCTGTATTCGAGGACGTGCACGCGCACGCACTCACTCGCCTGGAGGCAGTCATGAGCGGCAACGGGTTCACCACGTGCCTGTGGTTCGACGGCAACGCGGAAGCGGCGGCCGACTATTACCTGTCCGTGTTCAAGGACGGCAGGCTGGGCCGGATCGGCCGCTACAACGAGGCGGGCCCCGGGCCGGCCGGATCGGTGATGGTGGTCGAGTTCGAGATCAACGGGCAGAAGTTCGTCGGCCTCAACGGGGGACCGCAGTTCCGCTTCTCCGAGGCGATCTCCTTCCAGATCCACTGCGCCGACGAGACCGAGTCGGACTACTACTACGACGCGCTCACCAAGGACGGCGGCGAGGAGTCGGCCTGCGGCTGGGTCAAGGACAGGTTCGGCCTGTCCTGGCAGGTCATCCCGCCGGGGGCCATCGACCTGGTCACCGACCCGGACCCGGAGCGGGCCGCCCGGGCCACCGCCGCCATGATGAAGATGAAGAAGCTGGACGTGGCGGAGATGCGCCGGGCCGCCGACGCCGCCTGACCCGTCTCAGCCGGCGATCCGGGCCAGCAGTGCCGGGAGGGCGGTTCCGATCGGCTCGCGGAGGACCTCGTCGGCGAGGGAGTCGTACGGGGTCTCCTCGGCGTTCACGATGATCAGCCGGGCCCCCGCCTCCGCGGCCATGCCCGCGAGCGAGGCCGCGGGCTGCACCTGGAGGGTGGATCCCGCGGCGATGAACACCTGGCAGCCCTTGGCGACGGCCATCGCGTGGCCCAGCACCACGGGGTCGAGCCGCTCTCCGAACATCACCGTCGCGGCCTTGAGGATCCCGCCGCACGCCAGACAGGCGGGATCCGGCTCCCCGGCGGCGACCCGCGCCAGCGCCTCGTCCATGTCCGACCGGGCGTGGCAGGCCGTGCACACCACCGCCCGGGCGGTGCCGTGCAGCTCGAACACCTTGCGCTCCGGCATGCCGGCGAGCTGGTGCAGCCCGTCCACGTTCTGGGTGAGGACCCGCACCGGCGTCCCGCCGCGTTCCAGTTCGGCGATGGCGAGGTGCGCCGCGTTGGGCCGGGCCCCGACCGCGCCGAGTTCGGCCCGCATCAGCCAGGAGCGGCGCCGGATCTCCGGGTCGGCCATGTAGTACTCGTACGTCACGAGCTTCTCGGCGTCGGGCTCCCGGCGCCACAGGCCTTGCGGGCCCCGGTAGTCCGGAATCCCGGAATCGGTGGACATTCCTGCCCCACTGAACACGGCGACGAGCGGCTTTCCCATGCGCCGACCCTACGGACGCGCCCCCCGTGCCCGCGACCCCATTTCGCGCTGCCGGCTTCCGCGGGCCGGCCCGCGGCCGGATCCACCATCCGGAGCATGCCGTTCCGCCGCTGTCGCACTCCTCCTCCCGCCGTCCCCGCGAGCGGGCCGTCCGGGCCGGAGCCCACGGAAATCCGGGGTGGGGAACGGCCCCGAAGTGTCGTTTCTGCGGTGAATCGAGCCCTCCAGGGGAGTGGGACACGCGATGCACCGGGGCGCGCCGACAGGGGCCGAGGGTTACATATCGGATATGAAGCTCATGCCGTACAGCCTCGGCGTCCTGCCGCTGACCCTCTTCGCCCTGCTGGCCCCGACGCCCGGCCACGCCGCCCCCGCCGACGGGGACGGCACAGCCCCCGCGCCCGCCCCGGGCGGGCACACCGCCGCCGAGATCGCCCGCTTCCTCAGGGAGTTCTACGGTGACCACGGTCCCTCCGAGGACGGACGAGAGAAGTACGTCTCGCAGGTCCTCAAGGACAAGCAGAAGGAGAACGAGGACGCCGACGTCCTCCTCTGCGCCGAGAACGAACCCGAGGGCATCGGCATCGGCCCGGTCACCGTCGCCCAGGCGGCCGGGGTCGGCTGGGCCACCGTCACCACGCACTGGGGCTCCGACACCACGGACACCTTCACCGCGTACGTACGGCTGGACTCCGAGCCGATCCGCCTCGACGACGTGATCTGCGCGGGCTGAAATCCCCGGCCGCCTGCTCGGAGCGCTCAGTAGTCTGGCGTCATGCCCATGACCACCGTGCCCGCCACGACGATCCTGTACTGCGCCGACCCGCTGAACGCGCGCCGCACCGACCCGCACTTCGCGGCGGAGGCCCGCGCGCTGCGTGCGCAGGGGGCGACGGTCGCCCTCGTCGACCACGACGCGCTGCTCGCCGGGGACGCAGACGCGGCCGTGGCCCGGGTCCCCGCCGCAGCGGGCGGCGTCCGCTACCGGGGCTGGATGGTTCCCACCGCCCGGTACGCCGAGCTGGACGGGGCCCTTCGGCGGCGCGGGGCCGAACTGTGCACCGGTCCCGAGGAGTACCGCCGCGCGCACGAACTCCCCGGCTGGTACGAGACGTTCGCCGCCCTCACCCCGGCCAGCGTCTGGCTGCCCACGGCTCCTGGGGAGGCCCCGGACGGGGAGCGGCTCGCCGCCCTCGCCGCCGGCCTGCCACCCGGGGCGGCCGTGGTCAAGGACTACGTGAAGTCCCGCAAGCACGAGTGGCACGAGGCCTGTCACATCCCCGACCACGGCGACCCGGCAGCCCTGCACCGGGTGGTGAGCCGCTTCGTGGAGCTCCAGGACGGGTTCCTGGCGGGCGGGGTGGTGCTCAGGGCCTTCGAGTCCTTCGTCGCGCCCGGCGGCGCGGCGGCGGAGATCCGGGTCTGGTGGCGGGACGGGGAGCCCCGGCTGTTCACCGCCCACCCCGACAGCCCCGTCACCGAGGTCGCCGAGATCCCGGCGCGGGACCTCGAACCGGTACGGGCCGCCGTACGGGCACTGGACTGCCCCTTCGTGACCACCGACCTCGCGCTGCGCGCGGACGGGGCGTGGCGGGTGGTGGAGGTCGGGGACGGGCAGGTGAGCGACCTGCACCGGGAGGTCGATCCGGCACTGTTCACCGCCCTCCTGACGGATGGTCAGACCGCTGCCGCCTCCTGACGGTCTGGTACAACACCGGTCATGACGACATTCGAGATCACCGGCGCGAGCGCCGCCGACATGGAACTGATCCGTGGCTGGGCCGACGAGGAGGGCTGGAACCCGGGGGACTCGGACCGGTTCGCGTTCGCCGTCGCCGACCCGGAGGGCTTCCTCGTCGGCCGGCTCGACGGCGAGCCGGTGGCCTGCGTCTCCGCCGTCCGCTACGGAGCCGGCTTCGGCTTCATCGGCTTCTACATCGCCCGCCCCGCCCACCGCGGCCAGGGGTACGGCATCCGGATGTGGGACGCCGCGATGCGCCGGCTCGACGGACGGCTGATCGGCCTGGACGGGGTCGTCGCCCAGCAGGACAACTACCGCAAGTCCGGGTTCCGCCACGCCTGGAACAACATGCGCTACGAGGGCGTGCCCCGGGGCGGGGACGACGGCCGGGTCGAGATCGTGGACGCGGCCTCGCTGCCGTTCGCCGCGCTCGCCGCCTACGACCGGCGGTTCTTCCCCGAGCCCCGGGACGCCTTCCTGTCCGCCTGGACCGCCCTGCCCGGCCGTACGGCGCTCGCCGCGGTGCGCGACGGCCGCATCGAGGGCTTCGGCGTGATCCGCCCGAGCAGCGCCGCCCACCGGATCGGCCCGCTCTACGCCGCCGGCCCGGAGGTGGCGGCGGCGCTGCTGCGGGGCCTCGCCCGGTCCGCGCCCGGCTCGGCGGTCGCGGTGGACGCCCCCGACGCCAACCCGCACGCCGCCGGGCTGTTCGAGGCGCTGGGCCTGGAGCCCACCTTCGAGACCGCCCGCATGTACACCGGCCCGGCCCCGGAACTGCCCCTGGCCGAACTGTTCGGGGTGACCAGCCTCGAACTGGGCTGAGACGGGGGGCCGGCCGGCCGGACGGCGGTCGCACGGCGCCGCCCGGCCGGCCCTTCCCCCTCCCCTCCCCACCCCTCGCACGGGTCAGAAGTCGAACAGCACCCCCTCGGTGCTCCGCAGGCCGCACGCGTTGGCGAAGGTGTGCGCGTAGTTGAGGCGGCGGCCGTCGAGGACCCCGTCGGCCGTGACCGTCATCGGCTTCCACTCCCTGGTACACGCCGTGTCGGCGGCCGGGACGGTCAGCGCGTCCAACTGGGAGCCGTGGCGGCGCAGTTCGCCGCACGCGGCGACGGGGTCCGGGTGCGTACCGCCGGGCGCCGGCGCGCATACGAGCGTCACCGCGCGCAGCACCGTACCCCGGCGGGCGTCGTCCCCGGAGGTCACGCCGAGCACCAGGGCCGAAGGCGCGTACAGGCTCGTGGTGCCGGCCGGGGCGGCGTCTATGGTCTGCGCGGCCGTGGCGACAGGGGCGGCGCCGGCCGCGCCGGGCCAGGCCAGCGCGGTCAGCGCCGTGAGCGCCATGGCGGCGGATCCGATTCCGAGACTCCTTGCGATGGACCGCATTTCGAACACTCCCTTGGGTCGTTGTTTCGGATAGCGGACGCAGTCTTGCCCACACGGGGCGTGAACGCCCGTTCCCACCCCTGTTTTCCGTCACCGATCGTGTACGAATGAGTGCAGACAGCAGCGTTGGCCAAGGCTCTGACCTGTGCGGGAGCACGCCGCGGAATCGGCCGAACACCGACGGGGAGACACCCCTGAAACCTCCGGAGGTAGGGCCGGCCCTACCCCCGGAACGCCCTCTGGCCCCGCTGTGCCGGGCCGCCCCGGACGGTTGGCTGGGGGCATGGAAAACGACGCGATCCAACTCAGGGACGTCAGCCGCCTCCACGGGACCGGCGAGCACGCCGTCACCGCCCTCGACCAGGTCACCCTCGACTTCCCCCGAGGCACCTTCACCGCCGTCATGGGCCCTTCAGGCTCCGGCAAGTCCACCCTGCTGCAGTGCGCGGCCGGCCTCGACAGGCCCACCTCCGGCACCGTGACCGTCGGCGGGACCGAGCTCACCGGGCTCAGCGAGACCCGGCTGACCCTGCTGCGCCGGGACCGGATCGGCTTCGTCTTCCAGGCCTTCAACCTGCTGCCCTCCCTGACGGCCGAACAGAACGTCTCCCTGCCGCTCCGCCTGGCCGGCCGCCGCCCCGCCAAGGCCGAGGTCCGCGAGGTCCTCACCCGGGTCGGCCTCGGTGACCGGGCCCGGCACCGGCCCTCCGAGATGTCCGGCGGCCAGCAGCAGCGCGTCGCCCTCGCCCGCGCCCTGATCACCCGCCCCGACGTGCTCTTCGGCGACGAGCCCACCGGCGCACTGGACTCACGGACCGGACGGGAGGTGCTCACCCTGCTCCGCACCATGGTCGACACCGAGGGCCAGACGGTCGTCATGGTCACCCACGACCCCCTCGCAGCCTCCTACGCCGACCGCGTCGTCTTCCTCGTCGACGGCCGGCTCAGCGGCGAACTCGCCGGCGCCCGCCCCGAGGAGATCGCGGCCCGCATGACGAAGCTGGAGACCGTGCCGTGCTGAGCGTCGCCCTGCACACCCTGCGCACCCGCTGGGTCACCTTCGCCGGAAGCTTCGTCGCCCTCGCCCTCGGCGTCGGCCTGATCGCCACCATGGGACTCGCCCTCGCCGCCACCCTCGACGCCCCGCAGCGGCAGCCCGAACGCCTGGCCCGCGCCACCGTAGTCGTCAAGGGCAACGACACCCTCCGCGTCGCGACCCCGACCGGGGAGCGCACCCGCGCACTGGCCCACCCCAAACCCGTCACCCCCGAACTCGCCCGGCGGCTCGCCGCCCTCGGCCCCGTCACCGAGGACCGCTCCTTCCCCGTCCGCGCCGAAGGCGGACCCCGGCGCCTCGTCGGCCACCCCTGGTCGGTCGCCGCGTTCGCCCCGTACACCCTCGACACCGGCCGGGCCCCGCAGTCCGACGGCGAGGTCGTCACCACCGGCTGGGCCCGGCCCGGGGACCGGCTGACCACCGACCGCGGCCCCGCCACCGTGGTCGGCACCGTCTCCCACCCCGGCGCCCCGCACCTCCCCGGCTTCGAGGACGCCGTCTTCTGGACCGACGCCCGGGCGGCCCGCATCTCGCCCGCCGTCGACCAGCTCGCCGTGGCCGCGGACCCGGCCGCCGTACGGGCCGCCGTCGGCCAGGACCCGGACGTACGGGTCCTGGCCGGCCGGGACATCCGCTACGCCGACCCCGACCCGGAGCGCGACAGCGAGGCCCTGCTCGCGGTGAACGCCATGCTGGGCACCGCCGGCGGGGTCACCGGCTTCGTGTCGGTCTTCGTCGTCGCCTCCACGTTCGCCTTCGCCGTCGCCCAGCGCCGCAAGGAGTTCGCACTGCTGCGCACCGCCGGGGCCACCCCCGGGCAGATCCGCCGCACGGTCCTCACCGAGGCGCTGCTGCTGGGCGCCGTGGCCTCCGCCGCCGGCTGCCTCCTCGGCTCGTACGGGGCGCCCCTGGTCGCCCGCTGGTCCGTGGACGGTGACCTCGCGCCGCGCTGGTTCGCCATCGGCGATGCCACCTGGCCCTACCACCTGGCCTTCTGGACCGGACTGCTCGTCGCCCTCGCCGGAGTCGCCGCCGCCTCCCGGCGGGCCGGCCGGGTGGGGCCCGCCGAGGCGCTGCGCGAAGCCGCGGTCGAGACCCGCACCATGACCCGGGGGCGCTGGATCCTCGGCACCGGACTCCTGCTGACCGGGCTCGTCACCCTCGCCGTCGCCCTGCTCGCCGATCCGTCCGACCTGCTCCACCGCAAGACCTACACCAGCCGCCCGATGCTGTTCATCGTCGCCTTCGCGCTGCTCGCCCCGGTGCTCGTCCGGCCGCTGGTCCGGCTCCTCGCCTGGCTCCCGGCCCGGCTGCCCGGCGCCGGCGGGATGCTGGTGCGGGAGAACGCGGCGGCCGGACTCCGGCGCACCGCCGCCATCGCCGCGCCCGTGCTCGTCACCGTGGCCCTCGCCGGCTCCCTGCTCGGAGCCACCGCCACCCTGAACGAGGCCAGGGCCACCGAGATCCGGCAGCGCACCACCGCCGACTTCGTGATCACGGGCGGGGCCGGGGGCTTCGACCGGGACGCCGTCGAACGGATACGGGCCGTCCCCGGCACCGAGGTCTCCGCGACCGCCGGGACCGCCGTCCACGTCCTCGAGGAGGGCGTGGCGCTGATCCGCTCGGACGCCCGCGCCGTCGACCCGGCGGCCCTGGCCCGGACCGCCGAACTGCCCCTCACCGCGGGCAGCGTGGCCGGCCTCGACGACGGCTCGATCATCGTCACCGAGGAATGGGAGCGGCACACCGTCGGCTCCACCGTGGACCTCTGGCTCGGCGACGGCACCCGCAAGTCCCTGCGGATCGCGGGCGTGATGAGCATCGGCACCGGCAACAACGGGGTCTACGTCACCGCGGCCAACGCCCCCGGTGCGCCCGTGGACCGCATCGACGTACGCCTCGCCCCGGGCGCGGACGCGACCACCGTCGGCGCCGGGCTGGCCAGGGCGGCCGGGCAGGCCGGGGCCGAGGTCCTCACCAAGGACCAGTGGGTGGCCGCCACTTCCCCCCGGACCACGCGCACCACCCGGCTGGGCTTCCTGCTCGTCCTCGGCATCGCCCTGCTCTACACCGGCATCGCCCTCGCCAACACCCTCGTCATGGCCACTTCCGACCGGGCCCGCGACCTCGCCGTACTGCGCCTGGCCGGAGCCACCCGGTGGCAGGTGCTGCGCCTGGTGGCGTGGGAGGCCCTGCTGGTCGTCCTCGCCGGCGCGGTCACCGGAACCCTCGTCGCCGCCCTCAACCTCGGCGGGATGCGGGCGGCCCTGGGGCTCCTGGGAGTCCGGAGCCCCCTGGTGATCCCCTGGGACGTCCTGGGCGCGAGCTCCGCCGCCTGCGCGGCCCTGGCGGTGCTCTCCGCGGCCGCCTCCGCCGCGGTGTCACTGCGTCGCCCGGCGGTCGAGCTGGCGGGCGTACGCGAATAGCCGCGCAGGCCGGCTAGCCGGCCGCCATGCGCGGCGCGTAGAGGTCGAGGAGACGGGTGCGGGTCTGCTGGAGCCGGAGCGCGAGGACCCGGCCGACCCAGTGCCCGATGGCCGACCCGAACGCGGGATCGGAGTCCATGAGCATCCGTACGGTGACCCCGTCGAACTCGTACGCGCGGACCGGGGTCATCGCCTCCGCGCTCAACTGCCAGACGTAGGGCGGGAAGAGCCAGGACCAGCCCACCAGCTCGCCGGGTCCCAGGCTCTCCACCGAAGCGGGCCGCCGGACGCCGGGCATGGGGATCTGCAGGGTCACGGTGCCCGAGCGCACGATCCAGAAGGACTCCGCGCGCGCACCCTCCTCGAAGATCCGCGCACCCTCTTCGAAGTTGACCTCACGGGCCTGGGACATCAGCCGGCCGCGGTGCTCCGCGGACAGCACGGCAGCGATCCGGATGGGGGAAGGTGTGCTCACGACGGCCTCCGATCACGACCCCCCTCGACGCTCCTGCTCTCCCCAGTGTCGCCGACACCCGCCCGATGCCAACCGGATCGGGCGCGGCTTCTTCGGCGGTGTCCGCGCAGAGCCCGTGCGGGGCCGGTGCAGAGCCCGTGCGGGGCCGGTGCGCGGCCGGTGCGGGACCGCCGCGCCCCCGGCCCCGCACCGTCCCGGTCAGTCGTCGGCGTTCGCCTCCAGACAGGCCAGCTCCATCGCGTCCAGCACCGCCTCGTGACTGCGCCCGCTGAGCTCGGCGACGTTCTCGATCTGCGCCGTCGCCCAGGCGGCGAGGGTCATCGCCAGCACCCGGAGCCCGTCGGTGCCGTGCCGGGCCAGGATCGCGTCCGCGACCTCCATCGCGTCCTCGGGCACCTGCTCGGGCGGCTCCAGCCCCACCAGGCCGCGGAGCATCGTGAGGGCGCGCAGCGAGATCTCCGGGGTCATCCCCGCCAGTCGCATGTCCTCCTCGTCGTTCATCCGCCCCATCCCTTCTGGTTGCCGCGCCCATTGCCTGAGGGCACGGTAGAGGGACGTGGCCCCGTCCGGGGCGGTTTCGCGCGGGTGACCCTGTGTGATCGTGCGGCGGCGGCCGGTTCCCGTCGGCGCGGATGCGTGCCCGATCGTTCCCGTGCCCGGGCGGGAACCGGGGCCGGGCCCCGGGCGGCCGAGGCCCGTGGCATGCTCGGCGCATGCCCGAAGAGACTCCCGAAGCCCCCGAAGCCCCGTCCGGCCGCCAAGAAGGACTCGCGCTCAACCGCGCGCTGTGGGACACCCGGGCCCGCATCCACGGCTCGACCTCCACCGACAGGTTCTACGACGTCGAATCCTTCGTCGCCGGGCGCCAGACCCTCTACGCGCTCGAACGCGAACTGGCGGGGGACGTGGCGGGCAAGGACCTGCTCCACCTCCAGTGCCACTTCGGGATGGACACGCTGAACTGGGCCCGGCTCGGCGCCCGGGTCACCGGTGTCGACTTCTCCCCGGCGGCCGTCGAACGGGCCCGCGCGCTCGCCGCACGCACCGGCCTGGCCGCCACCTTCGTGGAGGCGGACACCCAGCAGCTGCCCGCGCACCTGGCGGACGGCTTCGACCTCGTCGTCGCGACCTACGGGGTCCTGTGCTGGATCGCCGACGTCAAGGCCTGGGCCCGGGGCGCCGCCATGGCGCTGAGGCCCGGGGGCAGCCTGGTCATGGTGGACCTGCACCCCGCCTTCCAGACGATCGCCACCGTCGACCCGCTCGTCGCCGACTGGCCCTACGGCGGGGGAGAGCCGCAGCGCGAGACGGTCACCGGGACGTACGCCGAGCCGGGCATGGCCGTGGCCGCGCACGACACCGTCCAGTACCCGCACTCCCTCGGCGACATCGTCAGCGCCGTCGCCGACGCCGGACTCACCGTGAAGCACCTGGGCGAGCACACCGCCGCCGCATTCGACCCCCGGGGCATCCTGAGCCGGGGTCAGGACGGCCTGTACCGGCTCCCCTTCGGCGACACCCACCTGCCCGTCCTCTACTCGCTGTGCGCGCGGAGCTGACGGAGAGCGCCCCCATGCCCACCCCCGGGAACCACCCCGACACCGCGCTGCGCCATGTGCTGGACCTGCTGAACCTGCTGGCCGAAGGCGCACCCGCGGAGAGCTTCACGCTGCCGGCCGGACGCGGCGCGGACCTCTCCGAGGCGGAGGCGGAGGCGGTGGCCGACGCCACGCGGACCGCGCTGCGCATCCGCCGCACGCTCAGCCAGCACCGCCGGCGCGAGGCGGAGCTCGCCGCCCTCTTCGACACCGCGGGGGACCTCGCGGGCCTACGGGACCTGGACGCCGTACTCAAGGCCATCGTCCACCGGGCCAAACTGCTCCTCGGCACCGACGTGACGTACCTGTCCCTCAACGACGACGAGGCCGGCGACACCTACATGCGCGTCACCGACGGCTCGGTGTCGGCCGCGTTCCAGCAGGTGCGCCTCGGCATGGGCGAGGGCCTGGGCGGGCTCGTCGCGGAGACCGCCCGCCCGTACACCACCGGCGACTACCGCGACGACCCCCGGTTCCGGCACACCGCGACCATCGACCACGCCGTCGCCGAGGAAGGGCTGCGCGCCATCCTCGGCGTACCGCTGCGCCTGGGCGCCCAGGTGATCGGCGTCCTCTTCGCCGCGGACCGCACGGCCCGCGCGTTCACCCCGGACGAGGTCGCGCTGCTGTCCTCCCTCGCCGACCACGCGGCCATCGCCATCGACGGCGCCCGGCTGCTGGACGAGACGCGTACCGCGCTGGTCGACCTGAACGCGGCCTCGCAGACCATCGAGGCGCACAGCGAGGCCATCCGCCGCGCCGAGGACGCCCACGACCGGCTGACGGACCTGGTGCTGCGCGGCGGGGACGTCACCGACGTCGCCACCGCCATCGGCGCCCTGCTCCGGGGCGGCACCCTCATCCACGACGCCGACGGCATCGAACTCGCCAGGGCGGGCACCGACCCGCAGCCTCCGCCGGCCCAGGCCGTCGCCGCCTCCCGGGCCGACGGACGGGCCGTACCCGCCGGGGGCACCTGGGTGTGCGCGGTCCTCGCCGGACCCGAACTGCTCGGCAGCATCGCCCTGAGCGGCCGCGCCGGCCTCGACGACGCCGACCGCCGCCTCTTCGAACGCGCCGGAGTGGTCACGGCCCTGCTGCTGCTCCTGCGCCGTTCGGTGGCCGAGGCCGAGGACCGCGTACGGGGCGAACTGCTCGGCGACCTCCTCGGCGGGGCCGCGGACCCGGCCGCACTGGCCACCCGCGCGCGCCGCCTCGGCGTGAACCTGAACCACCCGCACGCGGTGTTCGTCCTCCACCCCGAGCCCCCGCACCCCGAAGCCCCGCAGCTCCCCGGGCCGTTGGCCTCCGGGCCGGGACGCCCCGGGACGGCGTCGCGGCCGCGGCTGCCGGCGGCGGCCGCCCGCATCGCGCACGCCCGCAAGGGCCTGGCCGGGGTGCACCACGGGGACGTGGTCCTCATCTGCCCCTCCGAGACCCCCAGCGCCTGCGCGGCCGGCCTCGCGAACGAACTGGGCCAGGCCCTCGCCGCACCCGTCACGGTCGGCGCCGCGGGCCCGGCCACCGGCCACGCGGCGTTCGCCGCCGCCTACGCCGAGGCCCGCCGCTGCCGCACCGCCCTGCGTGCGCTCGGCCGGTCCGGCACCGGGGCCGACCTGCGCGACCTGGGCTTCCTCGGCGTGCTGCTCGGCGACCCGACGGACCTGGGCGGCTACGTCCACCGCACCCTGGGCCCGCTGCTCGAGTACGACGCCCAGCGCGGCACCGACCTCGTACGCACCCTCACCGTGTACTTCGAGGCCGGCATGAACCAGTCCAGGGCCCGAGACGCGCTCCATGTGCACATCAACACGGTGGTGCAGCGCCTGGACCGGATAGGCAGGCTGCTCGGCGCGGACTGGCAGCGCCCGGAGCGCTCCCTGGAACTCCAGCTCGCCCTCCGGGTCCACCAGGTCCACGCGGCGGACTGACGCCCTCACCCGCGCCCGGCGGGCGCCGCGGGAGGCGCGGGAGGCTCGGGTGCGAGCTTCCACGCCAGGGCGAGCGCGAGGCAGATCGCGACCGCCGCGACCGCGAACGTGGTCCGCATGCCGGTGGCCGTGGCCCCGGGGGACGCCGTCGCCACATCGGCGGCCGCCGACGCGAAGGCGAAGACGGCACCCATGACGGAGGCGCCGGTGACGAGCCCGAGATTGCGCGACAGGTTGAGCAGGCCCGAGACGACGCCCCGCTGATCCGGCCTCACCTCCGCCATGACGGCCGTGTTGTTGGCCGTCTGGAAGAGCGCGTAGCCGGCGGTCACCACCGCGATGGGGAGCACGTAGCCCCAGACGCCGAGCGTTGCCGGAAGCAGGGTCAGCAGGGCGCAGCCCGCGGCCATCGCGGCGAGCCCGGTGAGGGTCGTGCGCCGCGTGCCGAACCGGTCGGTGCCCCGCCCGGCCGGTACGCCGGACAGTGCGGCGACGAGCGGTCCGACCGACAGGACCAGCCCGACGAGCGCCGCGTCGAGGCCGAGCGACCGGGAGAGGTGGAACGGGCCGACCACCAGCGTCGCCATCATCACCGTCGAGACGAGGGCGCTCATCGCGAGGCCCGCGCCGAGCACGGGATCGCGCAGGGTCGCGAGGGCGACCAGCGGTGACGCCGTCCGGGCCTCGACCCGTACGAAGAGACCGGCACCGGCGGCGGCCGCCACCAGCAGCGCCAGGGAGAGCGGACCGAAGCCGCCGTGTCCGACCGTCATGGCGAGGGCGTAGGCCGCGAGCGTCAGGGCGAGCAGCAGGGTGCCCACACGGTCGAAGCCGGGCCGCGCGGCCCCGGGCTCCCGCTGCCGGTCGGCGGGCAGGAAGCGGTGCGCGAGGAGGAGGGTGAGGAGGCCGAGCGGCACGCTGACGAGGAACATGGACCGCCAGCCGAGTCCCGCGATGAGCGCGCCGCCCAGCGAGGGCCCGAGAGCCGTACCGACCGCGGACATCGTCCCGAGCAGCCCCATGGCCCTGCCGGTCCGCTCCTTCGGCACCGTCTCGCCGACGAACGCCATGGTCAGGGCCATCATGACGGCCGCTCCGAGGCCCTGCACCGCGCGGGCGGCGATCAGCCACGGGAGCGAGGGCGCGGCCCCGCACAGGGCGGAGGCGGCCGTGAACAGGAGCACACCGCCCAGCAGCAGTCTTCTGCGGCCGAAGAGGTCGCCGAGCCGGCCGGCGCCGACGATCAGGGTGGTGATGGCGAGGAGGTAGGCGAGGACGACCCACTGGATCTGCTGGAAGGAGGCGTCGAACGCCCGCGCCAGCGTCGGCAGCCCGACATTGGCGATGCTCGTGCCGAGGGAGGACAGCAGCATGGACAGCGACAGGCCGGCGAGCGCCCATGGCACCGGGACCGGGCGCCGCGCACCCCGCGCCGCCTCCCGGTGCTCGCCGTCTCGCCGTCCTGCGCCGACCGGGGTCGTGTCTCTGTGTGGGTTCATGGGCCGGAGCGTGCGCCCGCGGATGTGCGGTGGCAACTCTTGTTGCCGTTTCCGGGACGGAGGGGTGGAATGCCCGCATGAACTCCTCATCCGACACCCCGCCGGACGCCGAACCGGACACCGAACCGGACACCGCGCCGGACGAGCCCGGGCCGGGGCCGTACCAGGCCGTCCTCGACCAGGTCGCCCCCCGGCTCCGGCGGCTGCGCGCCGCCCGCGGCCTCACCCTGGCCGCGCTCTCCGAGGAGACCGGCATCTCGAAGAGCACCCTGTCGCGGCTGGAGTCGGGCGGGCGCCGCCCCAGCCTGGAACTGCTGCTGCCGCTCGCCGGGGCGTACGGCGTGCCGCTGGACGACCTGGTCGGCGCCCCCGAAGTGGGGGACCCCCGGGTCCGGCTGACGCCCCACCCGCTGCCCAGCGGCGGGACGTTCGTACCCCTGACCAGGACGCCGGGCCCGCTCCAGGCGTACAAGATGATCATCACCGACCGGGGCTCCGAGCCGGACCACCGCACCCACGAGGGCTACGAGTGGCTGTACGTGCTGAACGGCCGGCTGCGCCTCGTCCTCGCCGAGCACGACCTCGTCCTCGGTCCGGGGGAGGTGGCCGAGTTCGACACCCGGCTGCCGCACTGGTTCACCAGCGCGGACGGCCGGCCCGTGGAGATCCTCAGCCTCTTCGGCAGGCAGGGGGAGCGGATGCACGTCCGGGCGAAGCCGCGCTGAACCCGGCGGGGGCGCAGCGGAGGAAGGGCCCGTGAAACGTTCCGGTGCGAATCGGTATCCGATCCGCCAATTGGCGTGAACAGAACACCGAATCGCCCTAGGGTGCGCCCGTACGGTCACACCGCACACAGAACTTGGGGGGTTCATGCGTAGATCCAGAGGGCTAGCGGCCGCTGTCGCCCTGTCCCTGGCCGGAACCGGCGCCGGCCTCGGCCTCGGCCTCGTCCCGCAGGCCGCAGCCGTCACCCCGCCCGTCGTCTTCACCGCCGACCCGCTGCCCACCTGGCAGCCCAACGGCGTGGTCTGGGCCCTCGCCGAGGCCGCCGGGCGGGTCTTCGTCGGCGGCACCTTCTCCGCCGTGCGCCCGCCCGCGGGCGCCGCCGGAAGCGAGCAGCCGGCCGTGAACTTCGTCGCGCTCGACGCGGCCACCGGCGCACCGACCTCCTGCACCCTGTCCTTCACCGTGCCCTCCGGCACCGCCACCGTCCGTGCGCTGGCCCTCTCCCCGGACAAGAAGACCCTGTACGCGGGCGGGTACTTCGGCGCCGTCAACGGCACCGCCGTCTCCAGCCTCGCCGCCGTGGACGTGGCGAGCTGCACGGTGAAGACGGACTTCCGCCCCGCCTTCGCGGCCACCGTCAGGGCCCTCGCCGTCACCGGCGACACCGTCTACGCGGGCGGCGACTTCCTCACCGTCGCCGGGCAGCCCCGGCAGCGCTTCGCCGCCGTCGGCGCGACCGACGGCGCCCTCAAGCCCTTCACCGCCGACGCCGACGAGCCCGGGCGCGCGATCGAGGTCACCCCCGACGGCAACAGCGTCCTGCTCGGCGGCGACTTCTTCACGGTCAACGGCACGAACACCCACGCGCTGGCCGTCGTCGACGCGACGAGCGGCGCGCTCACCAAGTCCTATCCCGGCTTCATCGAGACCAACTCGGTGGTCAAGGACATCGCGACCGACGCGACCGGCTTCTACACCGCCAACGAGGGCACGGGCGGCGGCGTCTTCGACGGCCGCATCGCGCTCGACCTCGCCGGTTTCAACCAGCGCTGGCGCGACACCTGCCTCGGCGCCACGCAGGCCGTGCTGCCCTACCAGAGCGTCCTCTACAGTGCCTCGCACGCGCACGACTGCTCCAGCGTCGGCGAGTTCCCCGACGGCCAGCGCCACCACCTGCTCGCCCAGCCCACCACCGGCACCGGCAAGCTGAGCTGGGCCCCCGACACCAACGACGGCATCGGCGAGGGCATCGGCCCGCGCGTGATGACCGTCGGCTCCAAGGACGGCGTCCAGTACCTGTGGGTCGGCGGGGAGTTCACCACCGTCAACGGTGCGGCGCAGCAGAGTCTGACGCGCTTCGCCTCCACCGGGGACACCGGGGCGCCCAGCGTGCCCGTCGCGAGCGCGGTCAGCTTCAAGCCCGGCGAGGTGCAGGTGCGCTGGCGCACCAGCCTCGACCTCGACGACAGCGCGCTGACCTACAAGGTCTACCGCAACGGCGCGGCCACGCCCGTCGCGACGGTCACCGCCGACTCGCTGTTCTTCCGGCGCCCGCAGGCCTCGTGGACCGACACGACCGTGACGGCCGGCCAGTCGTACACGTACCGGGTGACGGCCACCGACGCGGCCGGCAACACCAGCGCCCTGTCGGCGACGGCGAGCGTGACCGTCCCGACGAAGACGGACGCCTACCCGAACCAGGTGCGTGCCGACGGGGCCCGGCAGTACTGGCGCTACGACGAGTCCACCCTGCCCTTCGTCGCCGACTCCTCCGTCTCCGGCAACAAGAGCGGCGTGCACCTGAACGCCCCCGCCCTGCGGCAGACCCCGGGCGCGGTCTCCGGCGCGAGCACCGCGATCGGCTTCAACGGCACGGACACCCAGGTGTACGGGGACGAACGGCAGACCGTGGGCAGTGCCTACACCATCGAGACCTGGTTCAGGACGAACACCACCCGGGGCGGAAAGCTCTTCGGCTTCGGGAACAACCAGGCCCGCGGCAGCAATCAGTACGACAAGCACCTCTACATGACCAATGACGGCCGGCTCGTCTTCGGCGTCTACACCGGAGCGACCCGCACCGTCACCACCTCCGGCACCTACAACGACAACGCCTGGCACCACGTCGTCGCCACCCAGGGCCCCGGCGGGATGACCCTCTACGTGGACGGCGTACAGAAGGGCACCCTGGCCGTCACCACGCACGAGAACTTCTCCGGCTACTGGCACGCCGGCGGCGACAGCCTCGGCGGCTGGCCCGACCGCCCGATCAGCGAGTACTGGGCGGGACAGCTCGACGAGACGGCCGTCTACCCGACCGTCCTGAGCGCGGCGCAGGTCCAGAACCACTACGCCCTCGCCACCGCCCCGGCGGACCAGGTGCTCCAGGTGACCGCGGCCGAGGACACCTACGCCAACGCCGGTGCCCCCGACACCAACTACGGGACCTCCAGCTCCCTCGCCGTGCGCGGCACCTCCTTCTACGCGAGCTACCTGCGCTTCAACCTGCCCGCCGCACCCGCCGGGACGGTGCTCAAGTCGGCCGTCCTCAGCGTCAAGACCAGCACCATGAGCGGCGCCGGTACGGCCGACAGCGTCTCGGTGCTGCCCGTCACCGGGGCCTGGACCGAGACCGGGACGACGTACAACAACCGCCCCGGCCTGGGCGCTCCGGCGCTCGGCGGCTTCGCCGGGATCCCCGACGGCTCGGCGGTCCACACCGCCGCGCTGACCACGGCGAACGTCTCCGCAGCGCTCGGCGGCAGCTACGCGCTGGCGCTGAGCAGCACCGGGACGGACGCCCTGTGGCTGTGGTCCTCGGAGGCCCAGGCGGCCGAGGGCACGCCGCAGCTGACGCTGACCTTCGGCGCACCCTGACCGGGGGAGCGGCCGTACGACCCGGGCGCCCGCCCGGGCCGTACGGCCCGGAGACGGCGGAGCCGGCTTAGGCGCCGGACTCCCAGCGGACCTCGCCGTCCTGGCGGTGCGGGGTGGGCCGGAGCCCGCAGGCCGCGGCCACCGCGGCGGAGGCGGCGTGGTCCGGGTGCACGTGCGCGACGAGGAGGCCGACGGGCAGCTCCCGCAGCCAGCCGGCGAGCGCCCGGGCGGCCTCCGCCGCCAGCCCGCGGCCCTGCCAGGGCGTACCGACGATCCAGGCCAGCTCGGCGCGGCCCTGCGTCGGCTCGACGGTGGCCTGGACGGTACCGGCCAGCTCCCGCCCCGCGCGCAGCCGCAGCACCCAGTTGCACCAGACCACCCCCGGATCGGGGGACCCGGCGGCGAGCCGCTCGTAGCGCGCACGCAGCGCATCGGGCGCCAGGGGCTCACCGCCGATGAAGGAGTGCAGGGCGGGATCCGCCAGTACACCGGCCATCTCCGCGGCGTGCGAGGGGTGCAGGGGTACGAGGTCCAGCCGCGCGGTGCTCAGAACGCGGGGCCGGACGACCGGCCCGGCCGCGGGCTTCCGGACCTTGGCGTCCGCACCGGGGACCGGGACGCCGTCCACCGTCAGGCAGATGCCGAACACCCGGTCGTGGCCGGCCCAGCCGTTGACGCGGCCCCGGTTGTTGCTGATCTGCACGCGACGGCGGGGCCCGTCCACGGCCGACACCAGATGCAGGCACACCGTGCCCGAGACGCGGACCAGGACGATGTCGCCGACCCCGACGAGCGCCGGGTCGGCGGGCGCGACCCGGACCTTCTGCCGGCTGCGGACCAGCGGCACCATCGAGTCGCCGGTCGGCCTGAATTCCACGGTCTCGCCCCGGCCGAGCCGGTCCGCCATCACATCGAGCATGCCCATCCGGCGAGTCTGCCCGTGCGGGCGGAGGGCGGGCCAGCGGATTTCCCCCGGCCGGGCCCTCAGCGCGGCGGTTCCACCTCCAGGAACCGGCGGCGGCGCGGCCCCCGGTACAACAGGCACACCCACCCGGCCCGTTCCAGTGCGGCCGCGCAGTCCGCCAGCCGCTCCTGCTCCTCCCCGGCCGCCCCGGCTCCCGGTGGGCCGGCCCAGGTCACCTCCGCGCGCCCGGGCTCCGCCGCGGCGGACACCCGGTAGCCCGTCCGCGTGCGCCGCCCCTCCGCGTCCAGCGCCGAGGGAGGGATGCCCGCGGCCTCCAGGACCAGGGCCACCGCGCGCGGAGTCTGCCGTACCTCCCAGGGAGCGGGCACCGAGGCGCCCGCGGGGCCGCCCACCAGGCGGCGGATCTGCAGCAGGCCCTCGTAGGCCGTGCCCACCTCGGCGGCCCGCCCCGACGCAGGCGGCTCCGGACCGTCCCCGGTCGCCGGCTCGAAGCCCCGGCCCTGCTCCTGTCCCACCGTCACCCACCGCCCCGCCCGCCGTGCCCGCCCCGCCCGTCTGAGTACGTCGTACCCAACGGCCTGAGTATCCGCCCCGATTCCCCGCGGCGCCGCCGCTGGTCGAATGGGGGCATGACCTCCGAGACCCCCCGCGGTACGACGGCCGCCGCACTCCGGCCGACCCGGCAGCACGTGACCACCGCCGGGACGGCCCTGGCCGTCGCCCTGGCTCCGCTCGTGGTCGGGGTACTCGTCGCCAAGGGGCTGGGCGCCGACCCGATGACCCCGGTCAACGCCCTCATCTCCGGCGGCGGCCACCGCGCGGGCCTGCCGCGCGCCGAATGGCGGCGGCGCGGCCACGTCACCATGTGCCGGCTGCGCGCCGTCCGCCGCACGGCAGCCCCGCGCCGCCTCAGGCGAGCGGCTCCTGCAACTCGGTGACCCACTGCTCCCGGTCCTCCGGGCAGGCCGGCGTCCTGCGGCCGAAGGACCGCCACATTTCGCTGACCCGACTGGTGAGCCTCACATCCCCCGGTCAGCGCCCGTACTGCCGCAGGCACAGGTCCACGATGGACCCCGGTACGGAGCCCTCCGCGGCCGTGCACAGTTCGTCCATGCGCGGCGGGTGCGGGGGAGGCGTGGGTTTGCGGCGCGGGCGGGCGGTCGCGGGCCCCGGCGTACGCGCCCGCCGGGGCGGGGCCGGCGCCTTCCCGGAGCGGGCGGGAGAGGGATCCGGATCCGCGTCCGGGTCGGGGGCGGAGGGGGCCGGCAGCTTCCCGAGGGGGAGGGAGAGCGGCACGTCAGGCGCGTCCGCGGGCGGTACGGAACCGCGCGCGGGCGCCGGAACCGAAGCCTCCGGACCCACGGAGACACAGCCTGCGCTCGCGAGGAGCGCGACGAGGGACAGGGGCAGGGCCCGGCGTAACTGCATTCGACCACTGTGCCGTACCCTGCGGCGGACCCGGTGCTCCACCTCACGCGTCCGAGTGATGCAGGACGCGCGGAGAGCGTGGGAACGAGTGGGGGACCGGGCGTTCGGAACGGCAGTGCGGGTGACGGGGGAGGCGCGCCCCCGGCACCCCGTGCTGTCGAGCCCTGCCCGCAGCACGCCTCGTACGGAGTACCGATCGATGACCGCACCTGCCGCGCCCGGCGACCCCGCGCCCGCCCCCGACCTGGAAACCCCGCCCGGCCCCGCGCCGGCTGCCGGATCCGGTCCCGTCCCCGCCCCTGCCTCCGCCCCTGCCTCCGCCCCTGCCTCCGCCCCTGCTCCTGCTCCTGGCCCGGCTCCGTGGAAGGGCTGGGCGGCGGTGTGCGCCGTCTCCCTCGGGATCTTCTGCCTGATCACCTCCGAGCTGCTGCCCGTCGGCCTGCTCACCCCCGTCGCGGCCGGCCTCGGGGTCTCCGACGGCACCGCAGGGCTGATGGTCACCGTGCCCGGGCTGATCGCGGGAGTCTGCGCCCCGCTCGTCACCGTCGGCGCGGGACGGCTCGACCGGCGGTACGTGCTCTGCGTGCTCATCGCCCTGATGACCGCCGCCAACCTCGCCGCCGCCCTCGCCCCGAACTTCACCGTCCTCCTCACCGCCCGCCTGCTCGTCGGCGTCAGCGTCGGCGGATTCTGGGCGATGGCCGGCGGGCTCGCCGGGCGCCTGGTACCCGAACGGCACGTCGGCCGGGCGACCGCGCTCGTGTTCAGCGGAGTCCCCACCGCCTCCGTGCTCGGCGTCCCCGCCGGAACCCTGCTCGGCGACCTCGGCGGCTGGCGCACCGCCTTCGCGGCGGTCGGCGGCCTCGGGCTGGTCACGCTCACCGCCCTGCTGCTGCTCCTGCCCCCGCTCCCGCCGACCCAGCGCATCGCCTTCCGCGAACTGCCCGCCCTGCTCCGCCGGAACCGCGCGGTGCGTGCGGGCGTGATCGTCACCTTCCTGGTGGTGACCGGGCAGTTCGCGGCCTACACGTTCGTACGCCCGATCCTCCAGGACGTCTCCGGCATCAGCGCCGACCGGGTCAGCATGCTGCTGCTCGGCTACGGACTCGCGGGTGTCGCCGGAAACTTCCTCGCCGGGGCGCGCGACGCGTACCGGAACCTGCTCCTGATCAGCTCCCTCCTGACCGTCGTCCTCGCGCTCATCGCGGTCCTGCCGGGAGCGGTCGCCGGAACCGCCCTGCTGCTCGCCTGGGGGCTCGTGTACGGGGGCGTCTCCGTGAGCGTGCAGAAGTGGATGATCAAGGCGGCTCCGACCGCCGCGGAGGCCGCGTCCTCGCTGATGGTGGCCATGTTCAACCTGGCGATAGCGGCCGGCGCCCTGTTCGGCGGGCTCGCGGTCGACGGGCTGTCCGCCCCCGCCGCCCCGCTCGGCGGAGCGGTCCTGATGCTGGCGGCCGCCGTCACGGTGTGGGCCACGGCGATCCGGCGCCGACCCGACAGAGGGGATGCCCCGGGGCAGACCGGACACCCGGCTTGACCGGGCCCGCCCCGGAGGGCAAGAGTGCGCCGATCAAGAACCACCACGGAAGTACTGCCCTACCACCTCAGAACCACCTCAGAGTCACTGCAGAACCGCCGCATGACCCCCGCAGACGCACCGCTTGAGCCGCACCCCGGAGACCCGCAGATGTCCAGACCCGCGTCCGTCCGCTCATCGCTCGCCCCGGCCGGCTCCGGCGGTTCCCGCACGCCCGGTACGCCCGGACCGGCCCCGACCGCCCGGCGGCGCAGGGCCTGACCGGCCGGGTGGGGGCCGGCACCGCACCGCCGCGCCGGCCCCCGTCCCCGCCGGGAGCAACCATGTCCCACGACACCGATGAGAACGGCGCCGCCCCCGGCGCACGCCCGTTCGTGCACCCGTACGTGACCCCGTCCCCGGTCTGGCCGTCCGGGCCGACGCCCCCGTGGCCGCAGCCGGCTCCCGTCCAGGACGTGGATCCCCACCCGGCGCAGGAGCCTGAGCCCGCGCCGGACCACGGAACCGCTTCCGTACGGGCCACCGCCGCGGCTCCGGTCGCCGGGCACCGCCGGGAGCGCCGGGAGCGCCGCGGCGCGGACCCGCTCATGGTCGCCGTCCTCACCCTGCTCGGACTCGGCGCCGCCGGGGGCATGGTGCTCATGCTGACCGGTCCCGACGAGCCGAAGGCACCCCGGGCCAAGGCCCCGACCGGACTGACCGTGCCCGGACTCCCGGGCCGAGCCCCGGAGTCCGGAGGGGAGCCGACCGGGCCGACCGGGTCGCCGGAACCGTCCGGGCGCCCGACCCCCTCCCCGTCGGCGTCCCAGTCCTCCGCCCCGCCCACCACCCAGGCCCCGAAGCCGACGCCGTCGGCGAGCGCGTCGGCCGGCAGGGCGGGCGTGCCCGCCGGGCCGCTGCGCATGGGGGACAAGGGGCCGGAAGTGCGCGCCCTGCAGGAGCTGCTGTTCGGGCAGGGATTCACGTACGTGTCCGTCACGGGCGTCTACGACGGCCAGACCAAGCGCGGTGTCAGCCAGCTCCAGCGCGACCGCGACATCAAGGGCGACCCGCAGGGCATCTACGGCCCCGCCACACAGGCCGCCCTCGAATAGGGGCTGTCGTCGAACTCCCGTCTGCCCCGCGACGCCTGGCACGCGCTCTCGCCGCACCAGGCGAAAGCCAAGTACGTCCAGTACGCGGGCTTCCGCCCGGCACGCCGAGAGCACGCACCGGACGCCGCGGGGCCGCCCTCCGGGCGACGACGGGATTTCGACGACAGCCCCCAGCACTACACCGAGGCGGCGGCCTTCCGGATGAGGTCGAGGACGGCCTCGGGCTGGGACAGCATCGGGACGTGGGCGGAGGCGACCTCGGCGACGGTGGCACCCATGCGCTGGGCCCCGAACCGCTGGAGCTCGGGGTTCACGGCGTGGTCCTGCGTGGTGACCAGGAACCAGCTGGGCTTGGACCGCCAGGCCGGAGTGTCGAGCGTCGACCCCAGGACCTCCGCGCGCGGGGCGCCCTGGGTGGCCCACACCAGCATCTGCTCCTCCTCCGGCAGGTCGCCGCAGAAGTCGGAGATGCCGTCACGGGCGATCCAGATGCGTCCGTCCTCGGTGTCGAGGTGGGAGAAGAGCGGGGGCATGTCGAACTTGCCGATCAGCTCCTGCGGGGTCTCGCCGGCGTCCGGGCCGAGAGCGGCGACGTAGACGAGTCCGGCGACGCGGTCGTCGGTGCCGGCGGCGGTGATGACGTAGCCGCCCCAGGAGTGGCCGACGAGGACGGCCGGGCTGCCGACCCGTCCCAGCGCGCGGTGGACGGCGTCCACGTCCCCCTCCAGGGAATCCAGGCTGTTCTGCGCCGACACCACCTCGTGGCCCTCGCGCTGGAGGACGGGGATCAGCTTGCTGTAGCAGGATCCGTCGGCCCACAGGCCGTGGGCGAAGACGATGCTCGGCTTGCTCGGCGCCATCGGGGTGTTCCTCCAGTCGGTAGCGCGGCCCACGGGTCCCTGTCCACGAGGGCCACTCGGCCTTCCAGAGTCCACACCGGTGCCCTGCGGGCCGCATCCCGGCAGACCCACCCGGGTGCCGCCGTCCCGCCTGCGATGCGCCTCGTCGGGCGGGGACGCGCGCGCTCAGCGTCCCCCGGAGACCCGCAGGACCGTCCCCGTCGTGTACGAGGCGTCCGGGGACAGCAGCCACGCGATCGCCCCGGCGATCTCCTCCGGCTGCCCGGGCCGGCCCAGCGGGATGCCGGCCGCGGCGCGGGCGGGGCGCCCCGGGTCGCCCATCGCCGCGTGCATGCCGGTCTCGATGATGCCGGGGGCCACCGCGTTGACCCGGATCCCGTCCGGGCCGAGCTCCTTGGAGAGGCCCACGGTCAGCGCGTCCGTGGCGGCCTTCGTCGCCGCGTAGTGGACGTAGTCCCCGGGGCTGCCGAGGGTGGCGGCCGCCGACGACACGTTCACGATGGCCCCGCCGCCCGATTCCGCCATGTCCCGGGCCGCCCGGCGGCAGCACAGCAGGTACCCGAGGAGGTTCACCTCGACCACGCGCCGCAGGTCCTCGGTCCGGGCGTCCGCGAGCCGGCCCAGGGGGCCCGTCACCCCGGCGTTGTTGACCAGGCCGGTCACCGCCCCGAGTTCGGCCCGGGCGACGTCGAAGAGCCGCTCCACGCCGTCCTCCCCGGCGGTGTCGCCGCGTACGGTCACGCACCGCGCCCCCACGGCCCGTACGCGCGCGGCGACGGCCTCGGCAGCCGTCGCGTCACGCACGTACCCCAGCGCGAGATCGTGCCCGTCGGCGGCCAGCCGCAGGCAGGTCGCCGCGCCGATGCCCCTGCTTCCGCCGGTGACGACGGTGACGGGACGACGTGCCATGGGGGCCTCCAGGGTGCGGGGGAACGCAATGCGCGGTGCATGCAGCCGGGTGCGGCGGCGCGGCAGGCTAACACCCGGATTTCCGCTGGACCAGCGGAAATCCGGGCGCCGAGAGTGAGGTCCGAGCAGGAACCATCCGCACGAGGAGCTGCCCCATGTCGACATTGAGAGTCACCGCCGAAGAGCTGACCGTCCACGAGCACCCGAACGCCGACGCGCTGGAGCTGGCCCAAGTGGGCCTCTACCGCGCCGTGATCGCCAAGGGCGCCTACCGCACGGGTGAGTTCGCCGTCTACATCCCCGAGCAGGCCGTGCTGCCCGCCGAGCTGATCGAGGAGCTGGGCCTGACCGGCCGGCTCGCCGGCAGCTCCGCCGACCGGGTCAAGGCCGTCCGGCTGCGGGGCGAGCTCTCGCAGGGACTCGTGTGCCGGCCGCGGGCGCTCGCCGGCGTCGACCTGGTGAAGGCGGCCGAGGAGGGTACCGACTTCGCGGAGCTGCTCGGCATCACGAAGTGGGCCCCGCCGATACCCACCAGCATGAGCGGGGACGTCGAAGCCGCTCCCGACCTGCTGCCCTGGGTGGACATCGAGAACCTGCAGCGCTATCCGCAGATCTTCGAGGAGGGCGAGCCGGTCGTCCTCACCGAGAAACTGCACGGCACGGCCTGCCTGTTCACGTACGTCGTGGAGGGCGGGCGGAGCATCGTCACCTCGAAGGGGTTCGGCTCGAAGGGGCTGGCCCTCAAGGAGGAGGACCGCAACCTCTACTGGCGGGCCGTACGCGGCCACGACGTGCCCGCCGTCGCCGAGAAACTCGCCGCCCGGCTCGGCGCGAGCCGGGTCGGCATCTTCGGCGAGGTGTACGGGGCGGGCGTCCAGGACCTCGCCTACGGGACCGACGTGCGCACCGCCGACGCGCCGCCCGGCCTCGCCGTGTTCGACGTATCGGCGGAGATCGACGGTCAGGTCCGCTGGCTGGACCCGGCGGAGCTCCTCGCGGGCGGCGAACTGCCGCTGGTGCCGCGGCTGTACGAGGGCCCGTACGCCCTCGACACCGTCCTGGAGTGGGCGAGCGGCCGCGAGACCGTGTCCGGCAAGGCCCTGCACCTGCGCGAGGGCGTCGTCATCCGGTCCGCGACGGAGCGGTACAGCCCCGTCGTGGGCGGCCGCGCCATCGCCAAGGCGGTCAGCCCGGCGTACCTGACGCGCAAGGGCGGCACCGAGTACGAGTGATCCGGCGGGGTCGCCTGCGGGGCCGCCTGCCGCGGGCCGGGCGCAGTACGTGGTGGGATGGGCCCCGGGGCGGGGTTCCACCACTGCGTCGCGGAGAGGTCGGTATCGGTACATGTCCCAGGACACCATGCGGGCGATGGCGTACGAGACGTACGGCGGGACGGAGGTGCTCACCGACACGCGGCTGCCGATGCCGAAGGTCGGGCCGGGAGAAGTCCTCGTCCGGGTGAAGGCCGCCGGCGTCAACCCCGTCGACTGGAAGATCATGGCAGGCGGCCTCGACGGGCTCATGGACGTCGTCTTCCCCGTGGTCCCCGGGTGGGACGTGGCCGGGACCGTGGAGCAGGTGGGCATCGACGCTCCCGAGTACGCCGAGGGCGACGAGGTGTTCGCGTACGCCCGGAAGGACTACGTGCACGGCGGGACCTTCGCCGAGTTCGTGTCCGTGCCGGTACGGACCCTGGCGCGCAAGCCCGCCTCGCTCGACTGGGCCGAGGCCGCCGCAGTGCCGCTCGCCGGGCTCACCGCCTACCAGGTGCTCACGCGGCTCGGGACGGGTGCGAAGGACACCGTGCTCATCCACGGTGCGGCCGGCGGGGTCGGCTCCTTCGCCGTGCAGATCGCCCGCTCGATGGGCGCGCGGGTCATCGGGACGGCCTCCCCGCGCAACCACGACCGGGTCCGGGGCCTGGGTGCGGAGCCCGTCGCATACGGCGACGGGCTGGCCGGGCGGGTACGGGCCCTCGTCCCCGACGGGCCGACGGTCGTCGCCGACTTCGTCGGCGGGGTCCTCGGGGTCACGCGGGAAGTCCTGCACTACGACGGCCGCCACGCCTCCATCGCGGACCCCACCGTGACGGGCGCCGGCGGTGAATGGATGTGGGTCCGGCCGGTCGGCAGCGACCTGGCGGAGCTGGGACGGCTCGCGGACAGCGGGCAGCTGACGGTACCGATCGCGCGGACGTTTCCGCTGGCGGAACTGGGCGCGGCGTTCGAACTGAGCCGGGGCGGACACACGGCGGGCAAGATCGTCATCGAGGTCTGACCGGGGGTGGCACCCCGCCCGCCCCTCCCACTGGCCGGCACTGTCCGGCCCGGCCGCGCCATCCAGCCGTCCGGCGTTTGCGGCAGGGGGTACCCCCAGCGGTAGCTCGGGGAGGGTCCGGGCGGAGCCCGGGGAACGGTGGAAGGGCGGGGCGGGGAGCGGCTCCGCGCAGCGGCATCGTGGGGGCCGCCGGGCCCGGGCGCGCGCCGGGCACCTCCTCGGCCGTCGAACGTTTCCACGGGGTCGGAGACGGAGAGGGTGGTTGCGTTCGACGCCCTGCGGGGCACCCCGCCGCACACCCGACCCCGGC
Source organism: Streptomyces sp. NPDC085524 (assembly GCF_044541755.1). Taxonomy (NCBI): domain Bacteria; kingdom Bacillati; phylum Actinomycetota; class Actinomycetes; order Kitasatosporales; family Streptomycetaceae; genus Streptomyces; species Streptomyces sp. NPDC085524. The sequence goes on along the minus strand of NZ_JBITTH010000020.1, from coordinate 18,224 downwards.
GGCGCGGGAGCGCGGGCTGCGGGGCACCCCGGCATACGCGACCTCGGCGGGCCCCAGGGCTCAGGGGAGGTCCGGGACCTCGCCGCCCGGGGCGTGGGTGACTTCGACGCCCGGCAGGCCCCGGGCCCAGCCGGCGGACACCGCGGCGAGCCCCCCGGCATCCGGCGGCGTCAGGCCCAGCCCGATCGCGTAGCGGGCGAGGCCCGGGCCGGACTCGAAGGGCCGGGGCCAGGCGTGGGCGTCGGGGACCCCGGCCTCCTCCAGGCCGCCGAGCAGCACCCGCAGCCGGCCCCGCATCCGGCCCAGGGCCTCCTCGAACTCCCCGCCCGGGGGCGTCCGTACGGTCACCACCGCCCACGCGGCGTGCCTGCGGTGCAGCGGGGGCGCGGCGGTGGTGGCGGCCGTCGCGTCGGCGGACAGCAGCTCCCACGCCTCGTACAGCTCCCGGACCAGCAGCTCCCGCATGCCCGGGCCCACTTGGGCCGTGCAGCTGCGTACGGGAGGGGACGGGGTGAGGATCGTGAGCGGGGCCGGGGGTGACGGGGAGGGGGATGGGGACAGGGCGATCGGGGTGCGCCAGTCCCAGGCGGCCCAGGTGCCGAAGAAGTCCAGGAGCAGGCCGGCGGGGGAGCGGTCGGCGGCTTCGCGGACGGTACGCGCCGCCAGCACCGACCAGGCCAGCCCCGGCAGCCCGCCGAACGGGGCCGAGTCCAGGCCCCGGGCCCGGGCCCAGGCCTTCACCTGCCGGGCGAGGCCCGCGAAGGCCTCGTGTTCCGCGCCCGCGTACCGCCGTACCGCATCGGCGTCGCTCACCGCGCTCAGCGCGAGGGCCGCCGCCTCGCCCAGTTCGGAGCGGCGCGACACGGCCTGCGCCGGGTCCTGGGCGCCGGTGGCGACGGCCACCAGGTCCACGTCGAGGGCGCCGACGCGGAACCGCAGCCCCGGCACCCGTGCTCCGGTCACCTCGCGCAGCCGCCGGGCCTCCGGCAGCGCCGCGGCCACCCGGTCGCCGAGGCCGGCCGCATCGGGCAGGGCCGCCACCAGGTCGAGGTCCGCCGTCGGCAGTTCGCAGCCCATCCGCCGGGAGCCGGCCACGTGCAGCTCCGCCTCGGGCAGAGCGGCGCGCAGCCGCTCGGTCACCGGGCCGGCGGGGGTGGGTGCGTGTTCGGCCGCGTGCTCCGGGACCCACCGGACCTCGCCGGTGCCCAGGGCCACGGTGGCCCGCACCCGCATCGGGCCGTCCCCGCGCCGCGAGAGCACGGCCAGTTCCCCGACCCGCACGGACAGGGCGGGGCCGAGCCGGGCGGCGAACTCCGCCGCGGCGCGGCGCGGGTCGCGGCTGCGGCCGAGCGTCAGGTGCGGGGTGTAGCCCTCGGCCCGGCCCCGGCAGGGGGGGAACCGTTCCGCCAGGGATCGGCGCAGCTCCTGCCAGGGGGCGTCACCGGCCGCGGCCGGGTCCAGCCAGAGGGTGGCTTCCTCGCGGTGCCCGAACTCGTACACACCGCCCAGTTCGGTGGTGAAGGGGGCGGTTCCCGAAGCGACTTCGGAAAGCAGGGGCAGGGCCTCCGAGAAGGAGGATTCCGGGACGAAGCCGAACAGCAGGTTCACGTGTGCGGGCCAGCGGCCGGCCTGCGGGTCGTGCTCGCGCCGCAGGTCGGCCACGGCCCCGGGGAGGTGCGGTGGCAGCCAGGCCACCGCCGTGCGTGCCGTCGCCGGTACGTCCAGCCCGGCGCGCGCTGCGCCGAAGCCGAGCGCCGCCTCCACCGCGTAATGGTCGGAGGGGAACAGGCCCTCGGCGTCGGGTGAGTCGCCGCGCAGCGCCGCTCGTGCGACGCGGGCTCCGGCCGCGCGCAGCAGGATCCGGTCCAGCCGGGAGGCCCGGCCGGTCAGGGAACCGACGGCGGCCAGCGGATTGGCCGCAGGGTCGAAGGTCGGTGTGGCGTCGGCCGCCCCGTGCACGTCGTTCCACGCGTCCCGCATGCCGAGTGCGGCCGCCGGCCCCTCGGCTCCGGAGCGGCCGTCGTTGAAGTCGCCGAGCAGAGCCACGGAGGCCTCGATGCCGCCCAGGCCATCGGCGAGCCGGGCCAGTTCGGCCTCCCTCCGCAGGTCCCCCCGCTCGGTGTGATCGCTGGTCAGGTGGGTCGCGGCGACGACCAGCGGTCCGCCCGCGGTGTCCACCGTCACGGCGGTGACCGCCTTGTGCGGGCCGAGCACGTGCAGCCCGGCCTCCCGCACCGGCAGTCGGCTCAGCACCAGCAGCCCGCACTCGGGGACGTCCCGGCCGCGCGGATCCGTGCCGATGGTGTACCCGGCACGCACCCACTCCGCCGCCAGCAGCATGCCGAGCAGGCCGGGCTCGACCTCCTGGAGCGCGATGACGTCGGCATCGGCGGCCGCCAGCTCGGCCAGCAGCAGGGGCCTGCGCCGGGCGGTCGCGATGCGCGGGGCGTCGTAGCGGTCCCAGAGGGTGTTCCAGGTGAGCAGCCGCACGTCGGCCGGGGCGCCGTCAGGCGCGGTGCGGGCCTCGGCCGGGCGCCAGGCGGCGCCCGCCGGGTCCCAGGCGTGCGGGGTGCGGGCCGTGAAGAACGGGGCGCGCAGCAGGCGCGGTGCGCGGACGCGGCCCGCCTCGGTCAGGTCGATCCGGTCGACTCCGGAGGCCCGGTCCCACACCAGCTCGCCGTCCGCCTCGACGAACAGCACCCGGTGCCAGGGGATGTCGCCGCCGGGCACGAAGGAGGGCAGCGGGACCCGCTTGGGCGCGGCGCCGCGCTGCAACAGGCCGAGGACGAACCGCGCCGGGTCGAACCGGGGGTCCCAGCGGACCTGGTGGTAGAGCTGCTCGCTGGTGCGCATCAGGAGCCCCCGCCCTCTCCGTGCGGTCCGGCCAGGCCGCCCGCCCCGTCCGCGACGCTGCCGTCCGCGCCGACGTACCACGTGCGGTGTGCCTGACCGGGATACGGCGGGCTGAACCGGTGCAGCTGGGAGGTGAGGACCGCCGCCGGCACCGGATGCGGGCGCACTGCGTTGCGGCGGCCCAGTTCCTCCTCGCCGACCAGCAGCACGGCATGGGTGACCAGCGCGTCCCGGCGGCGGGCGACGGAGCCGGCCAGGCCCCGCTGCTGGTCGGTGAGCGAGGTGGCGTCCCACACCACCGTGCCGCCGCGGGCCAGCGCGGCGTCCAGCCGGTCCAGGCCCTCGCCCAGCACCTCCGCGTTGGCCCGCTGGTCCGCGCGGGAGCCCCGTGCGGCACGCAGGTCGTCCAGCGCGACGTACGCGTCCACGCCCGCCAGGGCGCGGCCGAAGGTGCTCTTCCCGCTGCCCGAGGGGCCGCAGAGCTGCACCAGCCGGGGGAACGCCCCTCCACGCCACTGCCACGTCGCCGCCACCGCCTCCTCGACGGCGGCGCCGCTGATCCGGCCCTGCCCGAAGGCGCGACGGGCTTCCGCCCAGCACCGGTCGGCGGCCTCCGCGTCCAGCCCGGCGAGGGACTCCCGCAGGCCGGTGCGCAGGGCTCCCAGCGGGTCGGCGCCGAGCAGCCCGGCCTCTTCGGCGCAGAGCGCGGACCACTCGGCGTGCTCCAGCGCCTCGGGGCCGTCCGCCAGCGCCCCGGCGAGCGCGTGCAGCACCCCGAGGTCGGCCGCGGCGGCCATCCGGACCAGCCCGGCCCGCCGTTCCGCGTCAGGGAACGGCCGCTGGAGGTAGGGGTACAGCCCGACCAGGTCGCCCACCTGCCGTGCGAGCCGCATCCCGAGGGGTCCCGCCGCGAGCCGCGCCATGATCCCGGCCCGCGGTTCACGGCGCAGCACGGCGGCCAGTACGCCGGCCAGCCGGTCGTCCCCGGTCCGCCCCGCCCCGTCGATGCGGGCGGCCGCCAGGGCGACCTCGTCCGGATCGGGAGACGCGGTCATGCCCACGGCCGTGCACAGCCCCGCCGCGTCCGCCTCGGCCCCGGACCGAACCGCCCACAACGGGGCGGCCGGGCCGAGCCCGTTGGGCACGACCTGCGCGAACATCCAGTGCGTATCGGTCTGTACGTGTCCGCCGCGCACCCACTTGGCCACACGGCGCCCGAAGTCCCCGCGCGCGAAGCCCGCCGTGGTGCGCACGACGTAGCCTTCCTGCCGCGTGGTGTCGAGCCGCAGCTTGCGCAGCGCGCGTTCGTCGAAGACGCCCCGCCACAGCACGCGCGGAACGGGCACGCCCAGGCCGCGCAGGAACCGTACGGTCCGGTCCCAGTCCAGGCAGTGCTCCCCGTCCCAGACCGAGAACCCGTAGAACCAGCTGTCGAGGTCCTCGTACGGGATCGAGTGGCGGGCGTACAGGTTCTCTCCGCACACCCGCCAGCCGTCCGGGATCCCTGCGCCGATCCGGCCCTGGAGCCCTTTGACCCAGGCCCGCGAGGGGTGGTGCGCCGAGTCGAGCGAGCGGGCGTGCAGGCCGTCCGAGTAGAGGGTGGTGTTCTCCCCGTCGAGCTTCTCGGTCACCACGACCTCGCGCCCGGCCAGCCCCGCCAGTCCGGCGGCCCGCACGTCGTCCGCCGCCGCCCCGGGGGACCAGGGCAGGTGCGGCGTACGGGGATAGTGGGTGCGCATGATCCGCTCCTGCTCGACGACGTGGTGCCTCGTCACTGTAGGTATGCGGGGCGGACCCATCCATCGAATAACTCAGGGGCGGCGGCCCGACCAGGCCACCAGCCGGTCGAGGGCGGAGGCGTCCTCCGCCACCGGGACGACCTCGCCGAAGGGGATCCGCCCGCCGCGGGCCTCCGCCGGCAGCGCCCGGCGCATGACCTCGAGCAGCCGCTCCAGCAGGCCGGTGTCCCACTGCGGGTGCTGCCCGGTCGCGGTGGCCAGGTCCCAGGTGTGCACGGTCAGCTCGCTGGTGTAGATGGTCGCCGCGACCGCGCCCGGCTTCACGCCGATCGGCAGGTGCAGGTCGCGGCCCAGGATCTCCGGATCCGCCCACACCTTCGCCGCCTCCTCGGCCGCCGGCCCCCAGGCCGCCGCCCATGCGCCGTCCGCGAGCTCGTCGGCGAAGGAGGGGACGCTGAACGGGTCCTCGCCGCGCCCGATGACCGAGATCCGCCGCAGTACGCCGACGAGGTGGCTCGACAGCCGCCGGACGTCGAAGTCGGTGCACGGGGTGGGGGCGTCGTACTGGTCGGGCCGGACGGCGGCGAGGGTGCGCCCGGCGAGGGCGATGGCCGCCGCCAGATCCGGGCGGGTGTCGACGGCGGGGGACTGCGCTGCGGGGGACTGGGCTGCGGTGAACTGCTTCGTTTCGGTCATGACCTCATCCTGGAGGTCAAAGTGGCCACCTTCTGGCCTGTTTTCCAGGGAGAATTCCCCCCATGCCGAACGCCCTGCGAAACACCCTCCCGACCACCCGGCCGAGCGCCCTGCGGACCGGCTCCCGTGAAGGCTGACCGGCTGGTGGCCACCCTGCTCTTCCTCCAGGAGCGGGGACGCGTCACCGTCGCCGAGGTCGCCGCGGAGCTCGACGTGTCGGAGCGGACGGCACGGCGCGACCTGGAGGCCCTGGCCGCCGCGGGGATTCCCGTGTACGCGCAGCGCGGCCGGGGCGGTGGCTGGTCCCTGGTCGGTGGCGCCCGTACCAATCTCACGGGCCTCACCGCCGACGAGATCCGGGCCCTGTTCCTCCTCACCGGCCCGCTGGCGACCACCCCCGAACTGCGCACCACCCTGCGCAAACTGGTCCGGGCCCTGCCCGCCACGCTCCGCGGGGACGCGGAGGCCGCCTCCCGGGCCGCCGCCGTCGACGGCACGGACTGGTCGCGCACCCCCGTCACGGCCGCCACCCCGCACCGCTCCGCGCTCCAGCGGGCCGCCGTGGACGGTGAGCGGATCCGGCTCGGGTACGAGGGCGTGGGCAAGCCGGCCCGGGTGCGCGTGGTCGATCCGCTCGGACTCGTCGCCAAGGCGGGCGTCGAGTACCTGGTCGCCGGTACGGAGGACGGGCTGCGCACCTTCCGGCTCAGCCGGGTCGTCTCGGTCGAGCCGACCGGCGAACCGGCCCACCGGCCGCCGGACTTCGACCTCGCGACGGCCTGGCGGGAACTGGCCGGAGCCATGGAGGAGCGCCTCTACGCGGTGACGGCCCGGGCCCGCGTCGCCCCCGACGCTCTGCCCCGGCTGGCCCGGCTCTCCGGCGGCCGCCTGCGCGTCGGGGAGCTGCTCCCCGACGGCTGGACCGAGGTCTGGATCGACGGCCCGGCACCGCGGGCGCTGGCCGCGCACGTGTCGGGACTGGGCAGCCGCGTGGAGGTGCTGGAGCCGCCGGAGGTCCGCGAGTGGCTGGCCCGCCTGGGCGCCGAACTCACCGCCCTGTACGGAACGCCCTAACGCGTCCCGGTGCTGCGCCGGGACCGCCGCAGCGCGGAGTGGACCAGCCAGCCCGCGGCGGCGCCGACCGCGTACCAGGCCAGGTCGGGCGCGTTGAAGGTGGAGCCGAGGACGAGACGGGCGAGGGTGCTGCGCCGGGAGAGCTCCGCGGGCACCGGACCGAGCTGGAGGAACTCGACCGCCCAGCTGGCGGCGAGCGCGATCGCGGCGGCCCGCGCGGGCGACAGCCGCGGGGCGGCCGCGACGACGAGCGCCAGGAGCAGCACGGCGTACAGCGCGTCGCCGCCGTACTTGGCCACGTCCCCGGCCGCCACCGCCCTGAGCCCCAGCCCCGCGCCGACGGTCAGCGCGGCGGCCGCCACCGCCGCCGCGCGGGTCCGGACCGTCCGGGCGGGCCGGGCGGGGGCGCGGTCCGGTGCGGCGGGGTCCGTGGTCCCGCGGTCGGGGTTCGTGGGTGCGCAGGCCATCGGGCCATGGTGCCGGATGCCCGGGCCGGGCCCGTCCGGGGCCTGTCAGGACCTAGGCTAGGGGGTGTCCGGCGGATCAGGGTCGGACAGCCCCTAGCGGCAGAGGGCCAGGATGTCCGGGGAGACCGTGCCCCTGGCCGCGGCGCACAGGGGGGCCATGTCGTACGTCCGCAGCGGCGCGGGCCGGCCCTTCGCGGCGGCGGGCTTCCGCGGACGGGGTTTCCCGGGCGCCGGCTTCTTCGGGGCGTGCCCCTCGGGCTTCACCCGCTGCGGCCGGGAGGCGGTTGGCGCCGGGCCGCGCGCCGCCGCCGGCGCGGCGGACCCCGATTCGGGCGCCCCGGACTCCGGCGCCCCGGGCAGGGGTCCCAACGGCAGCGCGGGCGTCGTCGGCCGGGCGTACTCGGTACGGGCCGCCGCAGATTCCAGGGGCCGCGGCTCCAGTGGGCGGGAGGGGTGCACGGTCACGCACCCGGTGGCCATGACGAGCGCGGCAAGGGTCAGGGGCAGGGCCCGGCGCAGCAGCATCCGCCCACCCTGCCGCACGGACACCGCCGGGACCGAACCCGTCACCCCTACGGGTGCCCCCACCCTCTTCACCGGCCGGGAGCAGCCCGGCGGACGTGGTCGGACCGGGGGTTTTCACGCCGCCAGTCCGCCAGGGGACCGTACCAAGATCGACGTAACAGGGTAATAAGGAGGTATGGGAGGTATGCGGAGAGTAAAGCGGGTGCGGTCGGCGCCGGTCCCGGGGCCGCCGTAACCACGGGGCCGTGCCCGCGGTTGCACAGGCCGGCGGGCCACCCACGGTGAACGGAGTTCGGATGTCGCAGCAGACCGACGAGGTGCAGGAGCAGGCGCGGACGGGGGCCGGGACCTGGATGACCCCCGCCGCGTACGGCGCCTCGCGCGCCGCGGTGTGGACCGCGGCCGTCGTCCTCGTCACCGACGCCGACGGCCGGGTCCTCGTCCAGAGCGTCGACTACCGCGCCGACCGGCTGCTGCCCGGCGGAGCCGTGGACGCCGGGGAGGCGCCCTCCGCGGCGGCGGCCCGGGAGATGCGCGAGGAGCTCGGCGTCGACGGCCGCTACCCCCGCGGGCTCGCCGTGGACTGGATCCCCGCCGACACCCCCGGCTTCCCGCCCGAGATGCGGTTCCCCGGGGAGGTCCTGCACGTCTACGACGGCGGGACCTGGACCCCGGAGCGGATCGACTCCGTGCGGCTCCCCGCCCAGGAGGTCACCGGGATCCACTTCGCCGAGCCCGCCGACCTGCCCGACCTGATGGACGCGGGCGACGCCCGCCGCGCCCTGTCCGCCCTGCGCGCCCGCGTCAACGGCTCCGGGACCGCCCTGCTGGAGGACGGCCGCCCCACCGCCCCCACCGCCCTGGACCGGCTCGGCGTGCTCCGCACCCGCCGCACCCCGCAGCGCGGCACCTGGCACCCGGGCCCGGTCCCCGCGCACCTGCCGGTACGGGACCGCTGCGGCTGGCTGTTCGCTCCGGACGGCCGGGTCCTGGTCCTGGTCGCGCGGGCCACCGGTGCCGTCCACCTCCCGTCTCCGACGGCCGCCCCCACCACGGGGGCCGCCCCGCTCGGCTACCGGCACGGCGACGAGGGCGCCCACGCCCGCACCGCCGCCCGGCTCACCTGCCTGCCCCCGGCGGCGGACCCGGCGTACGCCCGGCTGCTGGCCACCCCGGAACAGGTCCGCGAGCTGAGCGACTGGGGCCCGGAGGGCGCCCGGGAGCTCGCCGCGGCCCACACGGCCCGCACCCGCCTCGCCCTCCCCGCCCCCGCCCGCACCCCCGCCACGGAACTCCCCGAGGAGGGCGTGCGCTGGTGACCACGGGGGAGCGGGACCCGGGCCCCGGTACGAGCGGTACCGGGCCCGGCCGGGGCGGCGCCGTGACCGGTAAATCCGGCGTCCGCGGCGCACGGTCCCGCAGCATGGGGCCATGAGCGACAGTGCGATCACCTACACCGTGTACATCCAGGCCGATCCCGCCCGAGTCTGGCAGGCCCTCACCGAGCCGGCCTTCACCCGCCGCTACTGGGGGCTGAGCTTCGAGACCGACTGGGCGGTGGGCTCGGTGATGGCCTGGGTCGAGCGCGGTGCCCGCACCAGTGACCCCGAGCAGGTGGTCCTCGACTGCATCCCGGACCGGCTGCTCTCCTACACCTGGCACACGTTCACCCCGCAGTGGGCGGCCTCGGCCGGGATCGGCGAGGAGTTGCGGGCCGAACTGGCCGAGGAGCCGCGCACGAAGGTCACGTACGAAATCGAGCCGGTCGGCGACACCCTCGCCCGGCTGACCATCAAGCACGAGGGCTTCACCCCGGGCGGCACGCTGATCGGCATGTGCGGTCGGGCCTGGCCGATGCTCGCCTCCAGCCTCAAGACCCTCCTGGAGACGGGCGCTCCGCTGCCCCGGCCGGAGGGGCCGGGCGCCGGCGGCTGACCGCGGCCGCGGAGAGCCGGTGCGCGTGCCGGATCCGGCTCTCCGCACGGCCTGCCCGAACGGCGTTCCCCGCAGATGAGACGATCTTCCCCGACCACACGTCACGAGGGGGGACAGGCGGCATGGGCCCGACACCTGCACCGGCACCTACATCCGCGCGGACACTGGGGGAGATCCTGGACGCCGCGGCCGAGGGGCGCTTCCCGCCCCCGGACGGCGGGACGACCGTGGTCCCGCAGCAGAACCCGCGCGACGCGGGCGTCATCTCCTTCACCGCCCATTCGGTGGTGTTCACCGACGAGGACCCGGACTGGGTGAGGTCCACCCTCGCCACGATCGACGCCGACGCGCTCGCCGCCACCATGAACGCCCGGTTCCTGGCCGCGCTCCTCGACCGGACGGGACGCCGCACCGACACGATCGACCTGCTGACGGTCGCCGGCGCGCTGCCCGGCGCACCCCCGCTGGAGCTGCGCGAGATCGACGACCCCGACCACCCCCGCGTCCAACGGGCCCTGATCCGCCGCGACGACGTACGGGTCTGGGCGGCGCACGGCGGGGTGCTCGTCCTCGGCAGGGGGGTCGCGGGCCGCTGGGAGGTGGCGATCGAGGTGGACGAGGACGCCCGCCACCGGGGACTGGGCCGCGAACTGGCCCTCGCCGCCCGCCACCTCGTCCCCGGCGGCGCACCGGTCTGGTCACAGCAGGCCACCGGCAATGCGCGGAGCGTCCGAGCCTTCCAGGCCGCGGGCTACCGCCCGATCGGGGCCGAGTCCCTCATGCTGCTCCCCTCCTGGCGGTCGTAGCGGGACCCTGGGCGCCGGCCGCTTCCGGCGGTCGTGTGGAATGGGTGCCATGGGCAGAGGGAAGACGAAGCAGCGGTCCGCCACCGGCATATCGCGGAGAGTGCCGGTCGGGCCCACGGCAGCGGGCCGGGCCGTGGACGGCCTCGGCGGCGCCCGATGAGCCGCACGGACGCCGGCGGCGCCACCGAGCCCCCCGAGCACTGGCGGTACGGCCGCCACCTCGAGGCCCTGGCCGGGGCGCGGGGTGCGGGGGCCGAGGCCGAGGCCGTGGCCGTCGTGCTGCGCGACCCCGACCCGGTGATGGCCGAGAGCGCGGTCGTCACCCACCTGGACCGGCGCGCGGCACGGCTGCTGGCCGACGACGGCTTCCCCGCCTGGGCGCAGGCCATGACCGGGGTGCTCGCAGGCCGCGCCTTCCCCGAGCGCAGGCTGCGCGAATGGACCCTGCTCAAGGCCATCACCCGCGGCGAGCCCTGGTCCGCCGCGGAGCTCGTGGGCGCCTCGGACTGGTGCCAGCGCACCGCCGCCCAGCTCCTGACCTCGTACGAAGCCCTCGGCCTGCTCGCCACCGACGCCCGCACCCGCCGCGTGCGCAACGCCGCCGCCGGCCGGCTGAGCCGCCGTACCGCCGCCGCGGCCTCCGGCTGAACGACGTCCGGTGACCACGGAATTCGACGGCAGGAATTCCATGCTTGTGCGATCAGAGGCTCGTCAGGCGGCTGTTGGGCGTCTAAGGTGCGAATAACCCGGCCGGGTATCAGCGTTGGATCGATGCCACTCCGCTGGAGGATGACTCTCCGTGTCGCACGTTTCGCATGCTCCCGTCACCGCCGACGACGAGCAGGCCCTGCCCGTACCCACCGCCTACGGTGACGTCAACGGCTGGTTCTCGGCCTCCGACCAGGTGCTCTTCGACTGGTTCCTGACCCGCCAGAACAGCGGTGCCGCTCACCCGGGCGACCTTCTGGAACTGGGCGTTTTCATGGGGAAGAGCGCGATCTTCCTCGGCCGCTACCTGCGGGAGGGCGAGGAGTTCACCGTCTGTGACCTGTTCGACTCGCCCGCCGTGGACGAGTCGAACCTCGCGGAGAACCGCATGTCGTACCCCACGCTCACCCGGCGCGGGTTCGAGACGAACTACCTGGCCTTCCACGAGGCCCTGCCGACCGTGATCCAGGCGCCGACCTCCGTCGTCGGCGCCGAGGTGCGCCCGGCGAGCTGCCGCTTCATACACATCGACGCCTCGCACCTCTACGAGCACGTCGTCACGGACATCGAGTCCTCACGGCTCGTCGCGACCCCGGACGCGGTGGTGGTCTTCGACGACTACCGCTCCGCGCACTGTCCCGGCGTCGCCGCCGCGGTCTGGTCGGCGGTGGTCTCGGGCGGGCTGAACCCGATCTGCGTCTCCGACATGAAGCTCTACGCGACCTGGGGCGACCCGGAAGACCACCAGAAGGCCCTCCTCGCCTGGCTGGAGGACCGGTCGGACCTCGGGCACGGCGTGGACGTGATCGGGGACCGGTCCCTGGTGCAGATATCGGACGCCGGGGCCCGGCCGCCGGCGCTCCCGCAGCCGCTGCGCCCCGCGCCCCCGAAGGCCCCCGTCGCCGCTGCTCCCGCTGCCGCCCGCAAGCCGGCCGCCCCGTGGCGCAAGCTCGCCAAGGACCTGCTGCCGCCGGTCGTCACCCGCGCGATCGTCTCCTGGCGCCGCAGCCGGCGCGGCTGACCGACACCGTACGACCGTCGCCGCGTGCGCCGGACCCGCCCCGCGGGATCCGGCGCACGCGGCGCACGCGCGTCAGAGGCCCTTGCGCACCCGGGCCGCCCGGCGGGCCTCGGCCTGCTGCCGCGCCTCCAGGGTCTTGCGGGACTCCTTGCCCCGGCCCGGCCGCCCCGGCCGGGTGCCCATCCCGCGGAAGCCGAGCTCCGTGCCGGAGGGCCTGCCCTTGGCGTCGGTCGGTGCGGCGCCGGACAGCGGCACCCCGGAGGGCGCCTTCGCGCCGGTGATCCGGCTGAGTGCCGCCTCCCCGGACCGCACCTGGGTGATCGTCGGCCGGATCCGCGCGTCCGACATCAGCCGGACCATGTCCCGGCGCTGGTTGGGCGTGACGAGGGTGACGACCCGGCCGGACTCGCCGGCCCGGGCCGTGCGCCCGCCGCGGTGCAGGTAGTCCTTGTGGTCCGCGGGCGGGTCCACGTTGACCACGAGGTCGAGGTCGTCGATGTGGATGCCGCGCGCCGCGACGTTGGTGGCGACCAGGACGGTGACGGCCCCCGTCTTGAACTGGGCCAGGGTCCGGGTGCGCTGGGGCTGCGACTTGCCGCTGTGCAGCCCCTCCGCCCGTACGCCCATGGCGCGCAGGTGCTTCACGAACTGGTCGACGCCGTGCTTGGTGTCGAGGAACATCAGCACGCGGTTGTCGCGGGCCGCGATCTCCGTCGCCGCCGAATACTTGTCGGCCGCGTGGATGTGCAGCACGTGGTGGTCCATCGTGGTCACCGCGCCCGCCTGCGGGTCGACGGAGTGCGCCACCGGGTCCTTGAGGTAGCCGCGGACCAGCTGGTCCACGTTGCGGTCCAGGGTCGCCGAGAACAGCATGCGCTGCCCCGCGTGGTGCACCTGGTCCAGGATCTCCGTGACCTGCGGCATGAATCCCATGTCGCACATCTGGTCCGCCTCGTCGAGCACGGTGATCCGCACCCGCTCCAGGTGGACGTCGCGCCGCCCGACCAGGTCGCTCAGGCGCCCGGGGGTGGCCACCACGACCTCCGCGCCGGTGCGCAGCGCGCTCACCTGACGTCCGATCGACAGCCCGCCGACCACGGTGGCCATCCGCAGCTTCAGGGCCTTGGCGTACGGGTCCAGCGCCTCGGTCACCTGCTGTGCCAGCTCGCGCGTCGGTACGAGGACCAGCGCCAGCGGGCGCTTCGGGTCCGCCTGCTGCCCCGCGGTGCGGGCGAGCAGGGCCAGTCCGAAGGCGAGGGTCTTGCCGGATCCGGTCCGAGCGCGGCCCAGGACGTCCCGGCCGGCCAGCGCGTTGGGCAGCGTCGCGGCCTGGATCGGGAACGGCTCCCTGACCTCGAGCTCGGCCATGGTCGTCACCAGCTCGGCGGGCAGGTCCAGCTCGGAGAACGAGGCCACCGGCGCCAGGCCCGGCACCTTCGGCTCGTGCATCGTGAACTCACCCTGGGGCCCGGTGCTGCGGGGGGCCTTGGCGGCGGTCTTCGCACCGGGCCTGGCACCGCCCTTCACACCGAAACGGCCATGAGCCGACTGGTTCCTCATGCAGGACCTTTCGAAGCAGTGGAAAGCGAGATGGTCAACCGCCCATGGTACCAGCGGGGGCTATGCCCCTCCGGCGTCCAGTTCGCCCGCCCGCACCTGTGCGCAGTGGTCGCGCACCTCGACGGCGGCGCGCTGGAACCAGTCGGTGATCACGGCGATCTCGTCGGGGGTGTAGTCGGCGAACAGTGCGCCGAGCCGGTCGTAGAAGGGCTGGTAGACCGCGACGACCCGGGCGGCGGCCGCGGGATCGGGCACGACGCGCACCCGCCGCCGGTCGGCGGGGTCGGGCCGGCGCCGGGCGTACCCGGCCCGTTCCAGCCGGTTGAGCACCCCGGTCACGGCGCCGGTGGTGAGGTCGAGCAGCCCGGCGAGGTCGCCGGCGGCGAGCGGGCTGTCCCCGGCGCCCAGGATGTGCCCGAGGCAGGTCAGGTCGGTGACGTTCAGCCCGAGGCGCTGCGCCACCTCCTGCTGGCCGACGATGCCCAGCGCGACGAACTGGTCCATGTGCGAGATCGCGTCCGCGGCGGTGGCCGGGGGGCGGGGCTTGCCTTGCACGGAGATACTCCTTAGCATCTAAGTTACTTAGCTCGTGAGATAAAACATCCTGCTCCGAGCCTACTGCCGACCCTCCGACCAGGGAGAATCATGAGCGCTCACGGTCACGTCGACCTCGGCCACACGGTGGCCGGCTGGACCGGCACCGCCCTGGCCCTGCTGGGCTCCGCCGGAGCGGGCGTGTCCGTCTGCACGGCCTGGACGCCCGGCATCTGGCTCGGCCTCGGCCTCGTCGTCGCGGCCGGGATCGTCACCTGGCTGCTGCACCTCGCCGGGTGGGGCAAGCCCAGCGGCCCCCGCCCCGCGAGCGAGTGGGACTGGCGCGTGCGCGACGCCCGTGCCCATGCGGGGCACGCGGACTGCCTCGGCTGCCGGGTCGGCGGCCCCCGTCGGGCCCTCGTATCGGCCCCGCCTCCGCGGTCCGCCGCCGCGCTGCCGACTGGGGACGGCGGCGCCTGAACGGCCGGGCGCCGAGGCCCTCCGCGGGCGGCGGTCCCCCGTTCCGTGGACAGGGCGGCCAGAAGTTCGAATGCGCGGCACGCCCACGGTTGGACGCGTTGGGCGTGTGCCGCACGGGACGGTTGGGCAGGATCGAGACGGCCGCGTTCAGCGGCCCGCAGTGGAACGTTGAGAAGGATCAGCCAGATGGCAACAGGCATCGTGAAGTGGTTCAACTCGGAGAAGGGGTTCGGTTTCATCCAGCAGGACGACGGCGGCCCCGACGTGTTCGTGCACTTCTCCGCGATCGAGACGCAGGGCTTCAAGTCGCTCGACGAGAACCAGAAGGTCGAGTACAACGTCACCCAGGGCCCCAAGGGCCCCCAGGCCGAGCGGGTGGTTCCCCTCACGTAGTACCGCTTCGCGCGCCGGGCCGCTGAGCCCCAGCCGTGAACCGAGCCCCGCCGGCCCGCCCGGCGGGGCTCGCGCGCGTCCGGCCGCCCTATACGGCCCGGTGCAGGGCCAGCAGGAGCGACCACACCCGGTCGGCCAGCTCCGGCGGGTTCGCCGGGACCTGCCCGTGCAGCCAGTCCGCCAGGACGCCGGTGAAGGCGGCCGCGACCGCCGAGGCGACGAGGTCCGCGTGCGGGGCGCCCACCGCCGCGCGCTCGGCGCGTGCGCGGGCGCGCAGCTCCCGGTGGAGCCGGTCGCCCAGCGGCCCCCCGCCGCCCGGGAGGAGCAGCGTGCGGTAGAGCGGGGCGTGTGCGGCCGCGTCCGCGAAGAAGCCGGCCAGCGCCTCCGGAGGCCGCAGCGGGGCCCGGGATCCCGGGCCGGTCTGCCAGGCGTGCAGGGCGTCGACCGCCGCGTGGACCACCTCCGCGCACGCGTCCACGGCGAGCGCGGGGAGGTCCTCGTAGTGCAGGTAGAACGTGGCACGGCCGACCCCGGCGCGGCGGACCACCGCCGAGACGCTGACCTCGGCCAGCGGCCGGTCCGCGCACTCGGCCAGCAGGCTCTCGCGCAGCCGCGCCTTCGTGCGCGCCGTGCGCGGGTCCTCCGGGCTCACGCGGTCATGCGGCCAGCAGCGCGGCGCCGAGGGCGAGGGCGCCGGGCAGGGCCTGGGCGAGCAGGATGCGGCGGTTGGCGGTCGCGGCCCCGAACACCCCGGCGACGATCACGCAGACGAGGAAGAACACCTGCGTGGCGAGCGAGCCGATCACCAGCCCCCAGACCAGGCCCGCGGCGAGGAAGCCGTTGTAGAGCCCCTGGTTGGCGGCGAGAGTCGCCGTCAGGCGGGCCGTGTCCGCGTCGAACCCGGACAGCGCCCGGCCCGGCGGGCGCTGCCACATGAACATCTCCAGGACCAGGAAGTACAGGTGCAGCGCGGCCACGAGGCCGATCAGTATCAGGGCGACCGTGTCCATGACCGGCTCCGTTCCCCATCGCCCGGGGACGGGAATCGATGGCTGTGGTGGGCTACTTCCTGGACAACTGTACAGGAAGTAGCCGCCTGTGCCCTCCTACGCCTCCCGCACGGTGATGGCCGAGACCGGGCAGGCGCGGGCCGCCTCCCGGACCAGCGCGCTGCCCGCGCCGTCCTCCCGCCCGGGAAGCAGTTCGCCGAAGCCGTCGTCGTCCTGGGTGAAGACCCCGGGCGCGGTCAGCGCGCACTGGCCGGCGCCGATGCAGACGCCGGTGTCGATGTCGATGTGCAGCGGGGCCGCCGGCATGCCGCTCACCAGGCCACGGGGAGCTCGACCATGCCCTGGATGGTGTCCCCGGGCTTGAACGGGATCCGGTCCGGCTCGGCGGCCAGCCGCAGGCCCGGCAGCCGCTCGAAGAGGGCTCCGAGGGCGATCTCCATCTCGGCGCGGGCCAGGTTCTGGCCCAGGCACTGGTGGACGCCGAAGCCGAAGGCCACGTGGTGCCGGGCCGGCCGGCTCCAGTCCAGCGCGTCGGGATCCTCGAAGACGGACTGGTCGCGGTTGATGACGGAGGTGGAGAAGATCACCCCGTCGTCCGCGCGCACCGTCACCCCGCCGATCTCGATGTCCTGGGTGGCCACCCGCAGCATGCCGTCCGCGATGGACAGGAACCGCATCAGCTCCTCCACGGCCGTCGGCATCAGCGCCGGGTCCGCGCGCAGCTCGGCCAGCTGCTCGGGATGGAGCAGGAGGGTGAAGGTGCCGAGCGAGATCATGTTGGCCGTCGTCTCGTGCCCCGCGACGAGCAGGATCAGGGCGAGGTCGATCAGCTCCGGCACGTCCACCTCGCCCGTCTCCAGGCGCTGTGCGATCAGCTCGTCGAGCAGCCCGTCCCCGGGCTCCCGGCGCTTGCGCCCGATCAGGTCGGTCAGGTACGCGTCGAGCCGGCGGCGGGCCTCCTCGACATCGGCCGGTTCCGGCCCGCGGAGCAGCCGCCTCGACTGCCCCTCGAAGAACTCGTGGTCCTCGTACGGGACTCCGAGCAGGGAGCAGATCACCATCGAGGGCACCGGCAGGGCGAAGGCGGAGACGAGCTCCGCGCGCGGCCCCGCGGCCTCCATCGCGTCGATCAGGTGGTCCACCGTCTCCCGGATGCGGGGCCGCAGGGCGGCCGTCCGCTTCAGGGTGAAGGAGGGGATCAGCATCCGGCGCTGCGTGTTGTGCTCCGGGT
Source organism: Streptomyces sp. NPDC085524 (assembly GCF_044541755.1). NCBI lineage: Bacteria > Bacillati > Actinomycetota > Actinomycetes > Kitasatosporales > Streptomycetaceae > Streptomyces > Streptomyces sp. NPDC085524. Next base: position 1,192 of record NZ_JBITTH010000020.1, on the reverse strand, counting down.
CGTCGACCCCGAGCAGCGCGGTCCGGCGGTTCTGCACCCCCTTGAACCGCCGGGTGGGCATGGGGAAGGCGGCGTTGGTGCGGTCGGCCGAGAGCCGGCCGTCCGAGAGCAGGGCGCGCGCCTCCGCGTGTCCGGTGACCACCCATACGGAGCGGCCGTCGAAGAGGGTGACCCGGGACAGCGGCCGCCCCGCCAGCCGGCCCTCCCGGAGCGGTGCGTAGGCGGTCGGCGGGTGATAGGGGCAGGTTCGGTCCTGGGGGAAGGCGACAGTCTCTGACATGAAGTACCTCGCAAGCCGTGGTTCCGTCTCGCCGGACTCCATTACATGCCTGGGGCACCTATCCTTCCCATGCCACTTTCGGCCAGATCGCCCGAGTTCGCCCGCAGGGCCCAACAGGGGCCCGCACCGCTCAGAGGCGGGCGTCCAGGAACTCCCGGAGCTCCTCGCGCGTCATGGGCCCGGCGTGGCTCGCGACCGCCTCGCCGCCCTCGATGAGCACGGCGGTCGGGGCGCCGGTCACTCCGTAACGCCTGGTCGGACCGGGGCAGCGGGTTATGTCGGTGCGGACGGCGGTGAGCCGCGCCCCGTACTCCGCCGCCAGTTCGCCGACGACCGCGTCCATGGCGCGGCAGGCCTCGAGGGCCTTGGGCCAGGACCCGCAGAAGTAGGCGAGAACCGGCCCCGTCGTCATCGAGAGGATGAAGTCGAACTCCTGGTCCTCCAGTGGCTGGTGTACCCGACGTGCCGCCATGTGCGTTCCGCTCCTCGTCCGTGCGTGTCCTCCGGCGCCATCATCGCCCGTTGTCAGTGGTGCCTGTGAAGCTGGGGCCATGGACGACAGGATGCTCCGGCGCCGGGTCTACGGCGCCGACCACGAAGACCCCGACCCCGGACCGCGCCCCGGCCATGTCTACGGCGAGCTCGTGGGCGGGCCGCTCGACGGGCTCCTGCTCGACATCACGGGCTGGAGCGCGCCCCAGCTCGCCGAGGAGGCCCGCCTCCCGACGGAGATAGGGCGCTACGGGGCGGGCGGCCGCGCCCACTACCGCCGCCGCGCCCAGGACCAGGTCCACTGGGACTGGACGGGCGACAGCCGCTAGGGGGTGTCCGGCGGATCATGGCCGGGCCCGGCCCGCCTGGCACCGCGGCTTGCCGCGTTGTCGTCGGTCGCCAATGCTCCGCAGTGGCTCC
>NZ_JBITTH010000019.1:0-176733 GCF_044541755.1 Streptomyces sp. NPDC085524 | reverse complement strand
GGTCGCCGCCTCCTACGCGGACCGCGTCATCTTCCTCGCCGACGGCCGCATCGTCGACGAGATGTACGCACCCACCGCCGACGGCGTGCTCGACCGCATGAAGGCCTTCGACGCCAAGGGCCGTACGAGCTGAGGCCCCGCGCCGCCCCTGCCCCTCGGCCCCTCCTCCGGTCGCGCCGGACCTCGCCACCGCTGCGGGCAGGTGCCGCCCTCGTCCCCCGGACGCCCCCTACCCTCCGCCACGGCCCGGCCCAGCCGCTCCGTTGACTCCCCTGGACTCCTCCACCATGTTCCGTACCGCCCTGCGCAACGTCCTCGCGCACAAGGCCCGGCTGTTGATGACGGTGCTGGCCGTCACCCTCGGCGTCGCCTTCGTTTCCGGCACCCTCGTCTTCACCGACACCCTCAGCAACGCCATGTCCCACCAGTCCGCGAAGTCCTACAGCGGTGTCGCGGTCTCCGTGACCGACCACGGGCCCTCGCGGAACGAGGACGGCGAGAAGCAGGGCGACCCCGGCATCAGCCAGCAGACCCTCGACAAGGTCAAGGGCCTGGCCGGCGTGGACTCCGTCTCCGGGCGGGTCACCGGCTTCGCCGGCGTCGGCGACGAGAACGGCCGGCTGATCGGCAGCGGCTGGGCCAACGCCGGCTCCAACTACGCCCCCGTCAAGGACGGCAAGGACCCGCGCTACGACTTCACCGAAGGCACCGGCCCGGCCACCGCCGACCAGGTCGCCCTCGACAAGGAGGCCGCCGCCAAGGGCAAGTACAAGGTCGGCGACAAGATCCGCGTCGCCACCAACGGCCCGGTGAAGGAGTACACCCTCTCCGGCGTCTTCACCACGGAGGACGGCGCGGTCAACGCGGGCGGCAGCCTGGTCCTGTTCGACACCAAGGTCGCCCAGGAGCTCTACCTCCAGCCCGGCTTCTACAGCGAGCTGTCCGTCGGCGCCAAGGCGGGCACCACCGCCGACACGCTGCTGGCCGAGATCAAGCCCCTCCTCGGCAAGAACTCCGAGGCCAAGACCGGCGCCGCCCTCGCCGCCGAGCAGGCCAAGGCGATCGAGCGGTCCATGTCCGGCATGAGCACCGGCCTGCTGATCTTCGCCGGTGTCTCCCTCTTCGTCGGTATCTTCCTCATCTACAACACCTTCACCATGCTGGTCGCCCAGCGCACCAAGGAACTCGCCCTGCTGCGCGCCGTCGGCGCCAACCGCGCCCAGGTCCGGCGCTCGGTCCTGATGGAGGCCGGAGTCGTCGGCCTCGTCTCCTCGGCCCTCGGCATGGTCTCCGGCGTCGGCCTGGCCGTCGCCATGCGCTCCGCTATGGGGCTCTTCGACGCCAAGATCCCGGCCGGCGACCTGATCGTCGCCCCGGCCACCGTCGTCATCGCGCTGGTCATCGGCGTCAAGGTGACCATGCTGGCCGCCCTGCTGCCGGCCTGGCGGACCTCCCGGATCGCACCCGTCGCCGCCATGGGCAGCGCCCACCTGCCCGCCACCATGAAGTCCCTGGTGCTGCGCAACTCCATCGGCAGCGTCATGGCCTTCGCCGGCATCGGCGTGGTCTTCCTCGGCGTCAGCCAGAAGAGCGACGGCCGCACGACCATCGCGGGCGGCGCCTTCCTCCTCCTCATCGGCCTGTTCGTCCTGCTGCCGATGCTCTCCCGCCCGGTCATCGCCGCCGTCCGCCCGCTGCTGGAGAAGGTCTTCGGCGTCGCCGGCAAGCTGGCCGCGCTGAACGCGGTCCGCAACCCGCGCCGCACCGCCGTCACCGCCGCCTCCCTGACGATCGGTCTGACCCTGGTCACCGCCATGTCGGTGATGGGCATCACCGTGGGCCAGGCCGTCGACAAGGCGACCACGCAGAACGTCAAGGCCGACTACAAGGTCACGATGGCCGGCGAGGGCATGACCCTCGACAAGTCGGTGCTCCCCGCCCTGGAGAAGGGCAAGGGCGTCACCGCCGTCTCCCCGAAGACCACCGAGATCGTCAAGCTCGCCGGCACCTCCCAGGTGGTCAACGGCATCAACCCGGCCGCACTGGCCGCCGTACTGGACGTGAAGACCACCGGCGGCAGCCTCGCCGCGCTGGGCGAGGGCAAGCTGATGGTCTCCGCGAAGGAGGCGGAGAAGAAGGGCCTGAAGGTCGGCTCCACCCTCGACGCCCAGTTCTACGACGGCCAGAAGGGCAAGCTCCAGGTCGGCGCGATCTTCGACGGCAAGGACCAGCTCGACGACTACGTCCTCGACAACAGGATCCTCGCCGCGCACAACGAGGAGCAGTACCTGCCCCAGGTCCTCGTCAAGACCGCGGGCGGCGCCTCCGAGGCGAACCAGCAGGCCGTCGTCGACGCCCTGGGCAAGAGCCCGGCCATCAAGGTCTCCGACAAGGCCGACATCCGCAACGAGATGGCCGGCTCGGTCAACACGGCGCTGAACATCATGTACGGCCTGCTCGGCATGGCCCTGATCATCGCCGTCCTCGGCGTGGTCAACACCCTCGCGATGTCGGTCTACGAGCGCCAGCAGGAGATCGGCATGCTGCGGGCGGTCGGCCTCGACCGGCCCCGGGTCAAGAACATGATCCGCCTCGAGGCCGTGGTCATCTCGCTCTTCGGCGCGGTCCTCGGCATCGGCGTCGGCGTCTTCCTCGCCTGGGCCGGCGGCAGGACCATCGCGGGTTCGATCCCGGGCTACGAGCTGGTCATCCCCTTCGACCGGATCGGGATCTTCTTCGCCCTCGCCGGACTGGTCGGCGTCCTGGCCGCCATGTGGCCGGCCCGCAGCGCGGCCCGCCTGAACATGCTGACGGCCATCAAGACGGAGTAGCGCGCGGCACGTCATGACGGAGGGCCCCGGGGCGACGGCCCTGGGGCCCTTCACGTGCGCAGACGGGCCGGGCCCGGCCATGATCCGCCGGACACCCCCTAGGGGTCCGGTGCGGCGGGTCCGGGCGCCGCGCCCCGGTGGGTCCCGCCGGTCACGGCACTACGCCCCCCAGGTGCGCAGCCTCAGCGGCAGTCCCGAGTCCCCCGCCGCAGAGGGCCGCACCGCGAGGACCTGGTTGACGCCGAGCCGGCCCCGCTCGAAGCCCAGGGCACAGGCCGCCATGTACAGCTGCCAGACCCGGGCGCGGCCGGGCGAGGTCAGCCGTACGCACTCCTCCCAGTACGTCTCCAGCCGCGCCACCCACGCCCTCAGGGTCAGCCCGTAGTGCTCGCGCAGCGCCTCCACGTCGCGGACCTCGAAGCCGGCCCGCTCCAGCTCGCCGACGGTGCTGCCGAGCGGGGAGAGCTCCCCGTCGGGGAAGACGTAGGCGTCGATGAACTCGTCGATCCGGTAGGCGTCTTCGTCGGGCTCCGGGGGCCGGGCGATCTGGTGGTTCAGCAGCCGTCCGCCGGGGCGCAGCAGGGCGTGCAGGGTGCGGGCGTACTCCTGGTAGCGCTCGGCGCCCACGTGCTCGGCCATGCCGATGGAGGAAACGGCGTCGTACGGGCCGTCCTTGACGTCCCGGTAGTCCTGGATCCGGATCTCCACGAGCTCGGTCAGGCCCTCGTCGGCCACGCGTTTGAGGGCGTACGCGGCCTGCTCGCGGGAGAGCGTGACGCCGGTGACCCGGACGCCGTACTCGCGGGCCGCGTGCACCGCCATGGAGCCCCAGCCGCAGCCGACGTCGAGGAGCCGGTCGCCGGGGCGCAGTGCGAGCTTGCGGCAGACGAGGTCGAGCTTGTCGCGCTGGGCCGCCTCCAGGCTCGCGCCGGGCGTCCAGTAGGCGCAGGAGTACACCATCGAGGGGCCGAGCACCCGTTCGTAGAACTCGTTGCCGACGTCGTAGTGGTGGCTGACGGCCTGCCGGTCGCGTCCCTTGCTGTGCTGCTGCCCGCCGCGCCGGACGGCGGCCTCCTCGGCCGGGGGCGCGGGCGGCGGCAGCGGTCCGGCGAGCGCGACCAGCCCGCGTACGGCGGCCCGCCGCTCGGGGTCCCGCAGCAGCCGGGCCGCCTCCGGGAGGGCGGGGCGGGCCTCCTTCGCGCGGTCGGCGACGGCGCCCAGGGCCTTGAGCGGCCGGGCCCGGACGGCCCGCCTCCCGGTGGGGCGGGCGGGTGCGGAGGGGGCGGCGGGCGCCAGGTCGCGCCCCTTCTCCCAGACGAGGCCGGCCACCCGGTCCAGCAGTTCGAACAGGTCGCCGTCGACCGTCAGGTCGCCCGCGACCCACGCGCGGGCCAGGCCCAGTTCACCCGGCTTCCACAGCATCCGGCGCACGGCACGGCGGCGGCGGAAGACGAGCACGGGACCGGTGGGCGGGCCCGCCTCGCTGCCGTCCCACGCACGGATGCGCACGGGCAGCGGGGCTCCCGTCAGGGTCTCGGCCAAAGCAGCCAGCCGCGGCGCGGCGTCGTTCATGGCGCACCTCCACAAAGCTCCGACGAATCCGTCTACCCACCCAGGGCTCCGGGTACGCCGAAGGGGCCGCCCGCACCACGGATGGCGGGCGGCCCCTTCGGGGTCGAGCTCAGTTGCGCCGGAGCGCCTACGAGGCCTTGGCCTTCTCCGCCGGGGCGGAGGCGGCGGCCGGAGCCGGCGCCGGCTTGGCGGCTTCGTAGAACTCCTCGCGCGGGGTCTCCAGCGCTCCGAGGGAGACGACCTCGCGCTTGAGGAACATGCCGAGGGTCCAGTCGGCGAAGACGCGGATCTTGCGGTTCCAGGTCGGCATGGCCATGCCGTGGTAGCCACGGTGCATGTACCAGGCGAGACGGCCCTTGAGCTTGATCTTCATCTTGCCCATGACGATCATCGCGACGCCCTTGTGGAGGCCGAGGCCCGCCACGGCACCCTTGTTGGAGTGCGAGTACTCGGTCTGCGGGAAGCCGCGCATGCCCGAGATGACGTTGTCGCCGAGGACCTTGGCCTGGCGCAGCGCGTGCTGGGCGTTCGGCGGGCACCAGGCGTTCTCGACGCCGGCCTTGCGGGCGGCGATGTCGGGAACCTGGGCGTTGTCGCCGGCGGTCCAGATGTAGTCCGTGCCCTTGACCTGGAGGGTCGGCTCGGCGTCCACGTGGCCGCGCGGGCCCAGCGGCAGGCCGTAGCGGGCCAGCACCGGGTTGGGCTTGACGCCCGCGGTCCACACGATGGTGTCGGAGTCGACCTCGAGGCCGTTCTTCAGCACCACGTGGCCGTCCACGCAGGAGTCCATGGAGGTGTTGAGGTAGATCTCGATGCCGCGGGACTCGAGGTGCTCCTTGCCCCAGGTGCCGAGCTTGGGCCCGACCTCGGGGAGGATCTTGTCGGCCGCGTCGACCAGGATGAAGCGCATGTCCTCGCGCTTGATCGTGGAGTAGTACTTCGCGGCGTCGCGGGCCATGTCCTCGACCTCGCCGATCGTCTCGGCACCGGCGAAGCCGCCGCCGACGAAGACGAAGGTGAGGGCCTTGCGGCGGACGTTCTCGTCCGTCGTGGACTCGGCCTTGTCGAGCTGCTCGAGGACGTGGTTGCGCAGGCCGATGCCCTCTTCGACGCCCTTCATGCCGATGCCCTGTTCGGCGAGGCCGGGGATCGGGAAGGTGCGGGAGACGGCGCCGAGCGCGATCACCAGGTAGTCGAAGGGCAGCTCGTACGCCTCGCCGACGAGCGGCGTGACGACGGCGACCTTGCGGTCCTGGTCGATGCTGGTGACCCGGCCGGTGAGTACCTCTGCCTTGGGCAGCACGCGTCGCAGCGGGACGACGACGTGCCGAGGCGAGATGCTGCCTGCGGCCACTTCGGGGAGGAAGGGCTGGTAGGTCATGTACGACCGCGGGTCGACGACCGTGACGGTCGCCTCGCCGTAACGCATCTTCTTCATGATGCGCTTGGCCGCGTACAGACCTACGTACCCACCTCCTACAACGAGGATCCTGGGACGCTCCGTGGTGCTCATGGAACGAGTATCCAGCACCCTCAGGGGTGATGCTCGTGAGCCCCTTCACAAGGTACGGGGGACCCTCTGCTACACTCCGCGGCCCGCGTGACGGAGGTCATGGTGCGCAACGGGAACCGCAGCGTGGCCGAAATCGTTGTTCACCCGTCCTGAACTGGGCTGTAGGCCCTCGACCGGACTGGACCACCGGCCTTTGTCCATACGTCTGACGCGGAACCCGTCGGCTCCGACATTCGCACGAACGCTCGGAGAAAGGGGCCCGAGGGCCTCGGAAGAGCCCCGAACGGCCCTTCCAGTTGCCCCACGGACCCCTTTTCCTTGTGAAGAACTTCACGAACTTCATGTGGATCAAGGGATCAAAGTCCCCTCGGACCCCTCCTGAGCCAGCCGGAGAGACCGTTCCGCCTGGGAATCAGCCGGCGGCCGCGGCCCGTCTCAGGCTACGGACCACGCGATGCCGTCCAGGATGTCGTGCTCGGAGACGACGACCTCCGAGGCGCCGATGCGCTCCATGACGGCGAGCAGGACCAGCGCGCCCGCGCCGATGACGTCCACCCGGCCCGGGTGCATCACGGGGATCGCGGCGCGCTCGGCGTGCGTCTCGGTCAGCATCCGCTCGCTGATCTCGCGGACCTGCTCGTAGGAGATCCGGGAATGGTGGATCTGCGAGGACTCGTACTCCGGCAGGCCGAGCACGATCCCGGCGACCGTGGTCACCGAGCCGGCCAGGCCCACCAGCGTGCGGGCCTCGTGCAGCGGGACCGACTCCTCGGCCTGGTCCAGCGCGGCCTCGATGTCGGCCCGCATCGCGGCGATCTGCGCAGCGGTCGGCGGGTCGGTGACGGCCCCGTCCACGACCAGGTGGCGCTCGGTCATCCGGACGCAGCCCACGTCGACCGAGCGGGCGGCCCGCACGTGCTCCTCGCCGACCACGAACTCGGTCGAGCCGCCGCCGATGTCCACCACCAGGAACGGCCGCTCCAGGTGCTCGTGGGCGGCCAGCTCCTTGGTGGCGCCGGTGAAGGAGAACTCCGCCTCCTGGTCGCCGGAGATCACCTCGGGCTCGACGCCCAGGATCTCCTTGACGCCCCGCACGAACTCGTCCCGGTTCTCGGCGTCCCGCGAGGCGGAGGTCGCCACGAAGCGCAGCCGCTCCGCCGGGACGCCGTACTGCGCCAGGACCTGCGCGTACGCCCTGCACGCCTCGAAGGTCCGCTCCAGGGCCTCGGGGGCCAGCCGGCCGGTCTTGTCCACGCCCTGGCCGAGCCGGACGATCGTCATCCGCCGGTCCAGCTCGGCGAACTCGCCGGTCGCCGGGTCCACGTCCGCGACGAGGAGCCGGATGGAGTTCGTACCGCAGTCGATGCCGGCGACCCGGGTCACTGGGACCCCTCTTCCTTCTTGTCCGCGCACGGGGTGACGCAGGGGCCCTTGGCCCACCACTCCGGCAGCATCGCCAGGGCCTCGTCGCCGAACGGGTTCACGCCCGGGCCCGCGGCCAGGGAGTGGCCGACCAGCACGTGCAGGCACTTCACCCGGTCCGGCATGCCGCCGGCACTGGGGAAGCCCTGGAGCACCTCGATCGCGTCACGGCGCCGGATGTAGTCCTCGTGCGCGGCCCGGTAGGCGGCGGCCAGCTCCGGGTCCTCGGCGAGCCGGGCCTGCATCTCCTTCATCACGCCGTTGGCCTCCAGCGTGCCGATGGCGCCGGCGGCGCGGGGGCACGTCAGGTAGTACAGCGTCGGGAAGGGGGTGCCGTCGGGGAGCCGCGGGGCGGTCTCCACCACGTCCGGCTGGCCGCAGGGGCAGCGGTGCGCGATGGCGCGCAGGCCGCGCGGCGGGCGGCCGAGCTGCTGCTGGAACGCCTCGACGTCGGCGTCGGTCGGCTCGGTCCGGTCGGTCTGGGGCGGGGGCGTCTGCATGCCTGGAGGAAGTCTCTTCGTTCTCGTGGATGGGTGCGGTGCTCAGTCGCCCGGGCGGTCGGCCTTGTCGACGGCGTCCCAGACGTTCGAGTACCAGGGCCGGACCGTACCGGCCTTGCCGGTACGGTGCCGCTCGGCGGCTTCGGCTCCGGGGTCGGTCATGATGTAGCCGATCTCCCCCGGGCGCAGGAAGTGCAGGTGCTTGCGCGCCTGCTGCTCGGCGTACGCGTCGTCCTGCCAGCGGGCCTTCTCGTCGCGGAGCCGCTCCAGGCGGTCCCGCGCCGCGGCGGCCGCCTTCTGCTGCTCCGCGATCTCCGAGCGCTGGGAGACGTACTGGCGCATCGGATACGCGAGGGCGACGACCAGCGTACAGAGGACGAGCACCAGCAGGGCCGCACGTCCGGTGAGCCGGCTGCGGCGGACCTGGCGGCGCGACTGGGAGCGGTAGACGTGGGCGGCGGTCCGCTCGCCGAGCTGCTTGAGCCTGGTCGCGGTGGAGAAGGTGGAGAACCGATCCCGGTTCCCGGCCATTGATCCGCCTCCCCTGTGTACACGTACTAAGCAATACGTCCCCGCACACGGTACGGGACCGAGTGCGGGGACGTACGGAGGCTAGACCCGGAGGTCCGGATCAGCCCTTGAAGCGGGGGAACGCGCTGCGGCCCGCGTACACGGCGGCGTCGTCGAGGATCTCCTCGATGCGCAGCAGCTGGTTGTACTTGGCGACGCGGTCCGAGCGGGCCGGGGCGCCGGTCTTGATCTGACCGCAGTTCACCGCGACGGCGAGGTCGGCGATGGTGACGTCCTCGGTCTCACCGGAGCGGTGCGACATCATGCACTTGAAGCCGTTGCGCTGGGCCATCTCGACGGCGTCGAGGGTCTCGGTCAGCGAACCGATCTGGTTCACCTTCACGAGCAGGGCGTTCGCGGAGCCCTCCTCGATACCGCGGGCCAGGCGCTCCGGGTTGGTGACGAAGAGGTCGTCGCCGACGATCTGCACCTTGGAGCCGATGCGCTCGGTGACGGTCTTCCAGCCGGCCCAGTCGTCCTCGAACAGCGGGTCCTCGATGGAGACGAGCGGGTACGCCTCGACGAGCTCGGCGTAGTAGTCGGTCATCTCGGCGGCCGAGCGGGACTTGCCCTCGAACTCGTACTGGCCGTCCTTGTAGAACTCGGACGCGGCGACGTCCAGCGCGAGCGCGATGTCCGTGCCCGGGGTGTAACCGGCCTGCTTGATGGCCTCGATGATGAGGTCGAGCGCGGCGCGGTTGGACTCCAGGTTCGGGGCGAAGCCGCCCTCGTCGCCGAGACCGGTGGAGAGGCCCTTGGCGTGCAGGACCTTCTTGAGGGTGTGGTAGACCTCGGCACCCCAGCGCAGCGCCTCGGAGAAGGACTCCGCGCCGATCGGGGCGATCATGAACTCCTGGATGTCAACGTTGGAGTCGGCGTGCGACCCACCGTTGAGGATGTTCATCATCGGAACGGGCAGCAGGTGCGCGTTCGGACCGCCGAGGTAGCGGAAGAGCGGAAGGTCGGAGGCCTCGGACGCGGCGTGCGCCACGGCGAGGGAGACACCGAGGATGGCGTTGGCGCCGAGGGAGCCCTTGTTCTCGGTGGCGTCCAGGTCGATCATCGCCTGGTCGATCAGGCGCTGCTCGGTGGCGTCGTAGCCGACGAGCTCGGGGCCGAGCTGCTCGATGACGGCGAGGACGGCCTTCTCGACGCCCTTGCCGAGGTAGCGGTCGGGGTCACCGTCACGGAGCTCTACGGCTTCGAATGCACCGGTGGAGGCACCGGACGGAACTGCAGCACGGCCGGTGCTGCCATCGTCGAGGCCCACCTCGACCTCGACCGTGGGGTTGCCTCGGGAGTCCAGGATTTCCCGGGCTACGACGACGTCGATGGACGGCACGAGCATCTCCTTCTGGGATGTGACGCTGGGTGTGCGGCGGCATGTCAGGCCGTGGGACGGCCTTGCCGCTTAGAGCCTAACCGGCTCCGGGCACTCGGCCCGCCGACCGCCCGGGTCCTGGGACGAAAAAGGGCCCGAATACCCCCGTTCCAGGACATACAGCTGCGGAGGAAGGTGTCTTGGCCGTGCACACGCCGCCGCCCGGCGCGTGGAGGGGAAGGCGCGCCGGGCGGTGGGGCTGTCACGTGTGGTGAAGAAACCTGCGGCTATTGCCGCATCGTTCAGCTGAGCTTCAGCTTCTGACCCGGGAAGATCAGGTCGGCGTCGGACACGATGTCCTTGTTCAGCTCGAAGAGCTTCTCCCAGCCGCCCTTGACGCCGTTGGCGTCGGCGATGCCGCCGAGGGTGTCGCCGTCCTTGACCTCGTACGAGCCGTTGCCGGTCTTCGGGGCCTCGGTGCGCTCGGACCGGGTGGTCGGGGCCGGGGTCTCGGAGCGCTTGGGCTCCGTCTTCTTCGGCTCGGCCTTCTTGGTCTCGGTCTTCTTCGGCTGGGTCTTCTTGGTCTCGGTCTTCGGGGTCTCGGTCGAGCCGCCGCCCGTGTAGGAGGAGTTCGACAGACCCACGCCGCAGGACGGCCAGGCGCCCTTGCCCTGGCCCTTGAGGACCTTCTCGGCGATGGCTATCTGCTGGGACTTCGAGGCCTGGTTGGCCTGCGGGGCGTACGACTTGCCGCCGTACGCGGCCCAGGTGGAGGAAGAGAACTGCAGGCCGCCGTAGTAGCCGTTGCCCGTGTTGATGGCCCAGTTGCCACCGGACTCGCACTGGGCGACGCGGTCCCACTCGCTCGCGGTGGCGGCACTCGCGGTGCCCGCGGCCATCAGCGGCGCGGCGACGACGGCACCGGCGACACCGGCGAGCGTGGCGATGCGGACGGCCTTGGTGGCGCGACGGTGCTTGCCCTTGCCGGAAAGCAGCATGAGGTTCTCCTCACCGACGCCTACGAGGTGAGCTGTCGGGTTCGGGCGGATGAGTTGCCCGGCCGTGCGACCTAGCGCACGTCTTGACCCCTAGCCGGTTGCCGCCCGTCTCCGGACGGCCGTTCCCGGCACCTACCTTGGGTCCCCCGCTCCTGCCTTCGGCGCTTGACGCGACGACTGTTCCCCCCGTCCGCCGGCAGGACTCGGCGATGCGGTCGAAGGAGCCCGCGGTGGCGGGCGATTCAGAAGGTAGACAGGTCTCCCCCCGATGTTCAACGCGCCGCATCGGGGGGAGACGACCCCTACTTGCGCTCTCCCCAAGGGTGTTTGCGCAGGTGAGGACGGGGTTTGCGGAAGCCCCTGGGCGGGACACGCCAGTTGACCGGAAGAGACACATGTCTCATTCGAACGAAACGGACAATCAACTCTTTCCGGAAGGGTGAAGTGCCCTTATTGCGCGGTTAGATCCAGGTTCTGTCCGGGCTTGATCAAGTCCGCGTCCCCGCCGATGACCTGCTCGTTGGCCTTGTAAAGGGCGTCCCAGCCGCCCTTGACCCCCTTGGCATCCGCGATGGCCGTCAGGCTGTCGCCCGCCTTCACGGTGTACGTGGGCTTCGACGCGGCGTCAGAAGCCGCGGGCACCTCGGCCGCGGGCGCCCCGCGGTGCTTGCCGCTGCCCTCGCCGGGAGCGGCGAGCGGGGCCGTGGAGGCGTCAGGGGCCGCGGGGGCGTTCGGGTCCGCCGGAGTGGTGGCCGGGGGCAGGCCCGGGGTCGCGGGGGCCGTCGCGGGCGGGGTGGTGGACGGAGCCGTCGGGGTGCCCGGGTCCGCAGGCTTACCCGAGTTGCCCTGGTTGCCCTGATCGCCCGGGTTGCCTTGGTTGCCCTGGTTGTTCGAGTTGCCCGGAGCCGAGGGCTCCTCGACCGGGAGGTCGGCCGGAGGCATGACGGGCAGTCCGAGGTTCGGGCCGAGCGGGCCGTCGGCGATCCCCGGGGTCGGCGCCCCGAAGTCGGTGGACGGCGGCACGGCGCCCGAGTTCGGCACGGCGTCGTCCGGGCGGGAGGGCGCGGGGCCGACGGTCCCGTGGTTGCCGGGCTGGCCGGGGTCGACCACGGCGGCGGGGCCCTGCGCGTCCAGCCCGGCGGGCGCCGCGCACATCGGCCACGCCTGCGGGCCCTTCGCGGCGAGCACCCGCTCGGCGATGGCTATCTGCTGGGAACGGCTGGCGAGGTCGGCCCGCTCCGCGAAGTCGAGCCCGCCGGCCTCCCGCCACTCCTCCTGGGTGAACTGGAGCCCGCCGTAGGCACCGCTGCCGAAGTTGGCGCTCCAACTGCCGCCGCTCTCGCATTCGGCGACCTTGTCCCACGTGGACGTGTCCGCCGCGCTCGCGCCGGTGGCGGCGAGCAGCGGCAGAGCCAGCGCGGAGCCGGTGACTCCGGCAGTGACGACTATCGCGGGCACCTGACGGGGGCGTCTGTGGCGGCCGTTCCCGGAACGCATGAGGCTGCACCTTTCGCATAACGGCGGGGTAACGGCAGAACCTAGCGGCCATCGAACGCATGTCACAAGTTGGGTCGGAAACTGACTTCGGATCAGGTGCGACTCAGGCGTTCGGTACTGCGAAGCGAACGGGAAGAGTGCGCAGGCCACGCATGACGAGTCCGCCGCGCCAGCGCAGCCCTTCGGGCGGAACGGCGAGTTCCAGATCCGGCAGACGCGTCAGCAAACTCGCAAGCACGGTCTGCAGACGGGATTCGGCAGGGGACACCCGCCGGTCCGGGTCGCCTCCTCCGACGTACACCTCCCCACAGTTCCCCGTGATCCGGCCGGCGGCGGGGGTCCGCCGGCCCAGCCGCCCGCCTGGAGCTTCTGCTCGCGGCCGTTCCAGGTCCGGGAGAAGATCACGGCGGCTGTGAGGTGCTTCGGCCCGTCACGGTTACGGTCAGGAGGTGCACGAAGACGCCTCCCCTACCCCGCCGCCCCGTCTGTTCGACTGGGAGTTCGCGACCGACCCCTACCCCGCCTACGCCTGGCTGCGGGAAAACTCCCCGGTGCACCGCACCAAGCTCCCCAGCGGGGTCGAGGCCTGGCTGGTCACCCGGTACGCCGATGCCCGCCAGGCCCTCGCCGACCAGCGGCTCAGCAAGAACCCGGCACACCACGCGGGATCAGCGCACGCCAAGGGCAAGACCGGGATCCCGGGGGAGCGCAAGGCGGAGCTGATGACGCACCTGCTCAACATCGACCCGCCGGACCACACCCGGCTGCGGCGGCTGGTGTCGAAGGCGTTCACCCCGCGCCGGGTCGCCGAGTTCACAGGACGTGTGCAGGAGCTGACGAATCAGCTCCTCGACGGTTTCGCGGAACGGGGGGAGGCGGACCTCATCCACGAGTTCGCCTTCCCGCTCCCCATTTACGCGATCTGCGAGATGCTCGGCGTACCGCGCGAGGACCAGGACGACTTCCGCGACTGGGCCGGCATGATGATCCGCCACGCCGGAGGCCCGCGCGGTGGGGTGGCTCGCTCGGTCAAGCAGATCCGCAGCTACCTCGTCGAGCTCATCCACCGCAAGCGCGACGACCTGGGTGACGATTTGATCTCCGGACTGATCCGGGCGAGCGACCACGGCGAGCACCTCACCGAGAACGAAGCCGCTGCGATGTGCTTCGTGCTGCTCTTCGCCGGTTTTGAAACGACGATCAACCTCATCGGCAACGGAGCCTACGCTCTGCTGCGGAATCCCGGTCAACGCGAGCGTCTCCAGGCCTCCCTCGCTGCTGGAGAAACAGAGCTGCTGGAGACCGGCATCGAAGAACTGCTCCGCTATGACGGTCCCGTGGAACTGGCCACCTGGCGGTACGCGACGCAGCCGCTGACGCTGGGCGGCCAGGACATCCCGGCCGGCGACCCTGTCCTTGTGGTCCTCGCCGCCGCCGACCGCGACCCGGAGCGGTTCACCGATCCGGACACCCTGGACCTCTCCCGGAGCGACAATCAACACCTCGGATACGGCCACGGCATCCACTACTGCCTGGGAGCCCCCCTGGCCCGCCTGGAAGGCCAAACGGCCCTGGCTGCGCTGCTGACCCGCCTGCCCGACCTCGAACTCGCCGTAGATCCTTCGGAGCTGCGGTGGCGGGGAGGCCTCATCATGCGGGGCTTGCGCACTCTGCCGGTCCGGTTCACCCCGGGCACCGGCCCCCGGGTATGACGAAGGCCCTCAACGGAAGAGGGCCCATGCCGGTGCCTGCACGGGTCACGCGCCTTCACCGAGGCCTTCGCGGTGGCCCCGGTCCCCGTCAGCTGGTCACCGTGGTCACGTGCCCGGATCAGGTCGGAGATGACGCCGCTGGTCGGCGAGGACCTGACGGGCATCGGCGTACCGGGTGACCAGCCAGGCCTCGACCCCGCTGGGGAGCTTGGTGCGGTGCACCGGGGAGTACTCGTGCACGCGACGACCGTGTCCCGGCTCCCACCCCTCATCCCATATGGCCGGTTCGCCGCGGCTGTCCGTAGATCGCCTTCCGCTTGACCTCGCGCGCTCCCGCGTTCCTACTTTCGGTTCTGTGGATGTGAGGATCTTGAAAAGCAGTTTTGCGGTGGTGGAGAGACGGGCCGAGCACGCGGTCAAGTTCTTCTACTCCCACCTCTTCTGGCACAACCCCGGATTCCGTGATCTCTTCCCGGCCTCCTTCGAAGACATGGAAAGACAGCGGGACCGGCTCTTCGCCGCGCTCACGCACGTGATCGCCCACCTGGAGACCGAGAGCCTCGTCCCCTATCTGCGCGACCTGGGCCGCGACCACCGCAAGTTCCTGGTCGAGCCCCAGCACTACGCGGTCCTCGGCTCCAGCCTGCTCGCCGCGCTCGCCGAGACCTCCGGCAACGCGTGGACCACGCAGACGGAGAAGGCGTGGGCCGAGGCGTACCAGGTGATCGCCGACGCGATGATGGCCGGCGCCGCCGCGAGCGAGGACCCGCCGTGGTGGGACGCGGAGGTCGTCCGGCACCTCCAGTACGGAGAGGACATCGGCGTGCTCACCCTCCAGCCCCGGATCCCCTTCCCCTACCTCCCCGGCCAGTACACGAGCGTGTGCAGCGAACGGGTCCCGACGACCTGGCGCACGTACTCCATCGGCAACGCGCCCCGCCCCGACGGCACCGTCGACCTGCACGTCAGCCGTGTCGACCGGGGCCGGCTCAGCACCTTCCTGGTCCGCGACACCCTGCCGGGCGACGTGCTGCGCCTCGCCGCCGCCGGCGGGCGGATGACCTTCCGCCGCGAGGGCCGGCCGGTCAGCCTCATAGCCGCCGGCACCGGCTGGGCACCGGTCCGGGCCATGCTGGAGGAACTCGCCGAGCATCCTCCCGATCAGGACGTGCGGCTGTTCGTCGTGGCGCGGGACGCCGCGCACCTCTACGACCGGCCGCTCATCGACGAGTACGCCGCGGCCTGCGACTGGCTGGGCGTCACCTACATCACGCCCGCTCCCGGCCGGCACCGCAACCAGGCCACGGACCGGCTCGTCACCGCCCTCGCCAACCGGGGGCTCTGGCCCGACCAGGACGTCTACGTCAGCGGGCCGCCGCCGTTCATCAGCGAGACCGCCCGGCTCCTGGAGGAACTGGGTGCCCCTCCCGACCGGATCTTCCACGACTCCGTACCGGCCGGCGCCCAGGGGGACGGTCCCGGCCAGGGGCGCCCGCTGGGCTTCGGCGAGTGGTTCCTGAACCGCCCGTCACCGCACTGGCACGACCCTTCGAGCCGCGCGCCGAAGGACGGCCGTACCACCTGAACACCGATGCCGGGGGCTACCCGCCGACGCCCTCGGCCGCACGGATCGCATCCCGGTAGACGCGGGCCGCAGCCCGCAGGGCGGTCTCGGGGTCGATCCCCTCCTCCTCGGCGCGCGCCGCCAGCGCCAGCAGCTCGTACCCCACGCCCTCACCCCCGGGCAGCTCCACGGCCAGTTCCCCCGCACGGGCACGGCCGGCGAGCTTCGCCGCGAGCGCGAGACCGGGCTGGCCCAGCGGGATCCCGTCGGTGACCGACTCCCGCCGCTTCTCGACCGCCTTGGTGCGCTGCCAGTGCTCGTGCACGTCCTCGGGGGTCTCGGCCGAGGCATCTCCGAACACGTGCGGATGCCGGTGGATCAGCTTCTCCACCAGCGTCCCGGCCACGTCGTCGATGGAGAACGCCCCGCCCGCGCCTTCTTCGTCCTCGTCGCCGTCCCCTCCTCCCACGGCGCCCTCCTGCGCGATCCGCGCGTGGAAGACCACCTGGAGCAGGACGTCGCCGAGCTCCTCGCGCAGCTCCGTACGGTCCCCGGCCTCGATGGCCTCGACGAGTTCGTACGCCTCCTCGATCGCGTACTTCGCCAGGCCCTCGTGGGTCTGCTGCGAGGTCCACGGGCACTCGCGCCGGACCCGGTCCATCACCTGGACCACGTCGAGCAGGCGCGCGCCCGGCAGGTCGTAGGAACCCGGCAGCAGTTCCAGGTCGGGCATCGAGACGCGGCCCGAGCCCGCGAGCCGCGCCAGCCCGTCGGTGAGCCGCTGATCGCCCTCCCCGCCCGGGAGCACCACGACCGTGCGGCCGCCCGCGCAGGCGTCGACGAGCGCGTGCGCGTCGGGGGCCTCGTGCTCGACCTCGATGCCGGCCTCCCGCAGGTACGGCAGCTGCGGGTGGCCGGGGTCGGCGCACAGCACCCGGTCCGCGGCGTGCAGGGTCTGCCATGCCGGCCAGGACAGCACGCCGGGGGCGACCCGGTGGCTGGTGGTCAGCAGGACGATGCGGCCGGTGGGCCCGGCGGCGGGTGCGGGGTCGGCGGGTGCGTGGTCGGTCACCCTTCGAACCTACCTCTGCGCGGCCGCCATCGGATCCGCGGGGGCGCCCTCCGCCCGGGAGCGCTGGACGATCCACGGGGTCTCCCCGGCGCCGAGCCGGATCTGCTGGGCGTCCCAGGCTCCGTAGCGCGGGTTCACCTCGATGTGCAGGGCCTTCACGGCGGCCCGGGCGGGCTCCTCGAGCTTGCCGTTGCCGTACTTGGCGGTCAGCTTGGCCAGCAGCACCCGGTTCCGCAGGAAGCGGTCGGCCTGGCCCGGGGCCATGGCGCCGCCCTGGAGGAGCTTCGCCTCGAACTGCTCGGTGCCGCCCTCCTCGGCGACCAGCGCCTTGCGCGCCTCCTCGACGTCCTTCTCGGAGGCCTCGATCCCGGCGGTGTCGGCCATCTTGTCGATGATCCGGCTCTGGAGCATCGCGTCGAGCTTCTGCCGCTCCAGGTTCGGGGTGCTCGCGATGAGCTCGGCGGAGCCCTGCCCGGAACGGTTCTGCGCGGCCCGGACGTCGTTCACCTGTGCCTGGAGCGCGGAGGTCGTGATGCGTTCACCGCCCACGACGGCCGCGGTACCGGGGCGGGTCTCGCCGGAGCAGGCGGTCAGCAGGGGGGCCGCCACGAGCAGGGCGGCGGAGACGGAGATCGCTGTGCGACGGTGCAAAGGAGCCTCCAGGGCCGGGAGATTGTGCGTTCTTGCACAAGGCCGTGCGGTGATCGATGTTATGAGGTCGGGGTGATCCGAGCCACTGGTTCGACCAACGATTCGCGCGCGGACTGAACACGCCTCGTTCATAGGCGGATCGGCCCGCTTCGACGTGTCCGCCGCGCCACCCGGTCACCCGTCCTGGGGACCCGGCCGCCCTGGCGGCGGCCGTGCCTGCGGCGACCGGCCACCCGGAGGCCACCCTGCGGTCACCCGTCGCTGCCACAGTGCGCGCACCATGCCAACACCGCACCGCTCTCCGCGCGGCGCACCGCGCCGCCGCAGCCTGTACGGCTCCGCGCTCGCCGCCCTGCTCACGACGGCGGCCGTGTGCGCCGGGGACGCCGTCGCCCGCGTCTTCCCGTACGGGCCGCGCCACCGCAGCATCAACGACCTCGGCAACCAGTTCGTGCCCTTCCACGCGCAGCTGTGGGACCTGCTGCACGGCCGGGCGGAGGGCGGGCTGCTGTTCAACTGGCGCTCCGGGTACGGCACGAGCTTCCTGCCGGATCTGGGGACGTACCTGACCAGCCCGTTCGCCCTGCTGGTCGGGCTGTTCCCGCGCGCGGACATCGACCTCGCCGTGTACGTGGTCACCGTGCTCAAGACGGCGGCCGCGGCGGCGGCGATGTCCTGGCTGCTGCGCACCCAGCAGCGCGGCCCGTGGTGGGCGGCGGGGCTCCTGGGCGCCTCGTACGCGCTGTGCGGCTGGTCGGTGATCGAGGCCTCCTACAACCCGATGTGGCTGGACGGGCTGATCGCCTTCCCGATGCTGTGCCTGACGGGGGAATGGGCGCTGCGCGGACGCCGCCCCGTGCTCGGCGTGGCGGTCGTGGCCGTCTGCTGGACGGCGAACTTCTACACCGCCTACATGGCGACGCTGGGCGCCGCGCTGGTGGTGCTGGTACGGGTGGTCCTGGCGCGGGAGGGTGTCCGGGCCCGTCTCGCCGTGGTCGGGCGGGCGGCCGGGACGACGGTGCTCGGGATCGCGCTCGCGGCTCCGGTGCTGCTCCCGCTGTTCCTCAGCTCTGGGCAGGCCTTTCCGGGGTGGGTCAAGGAGTTCCGGCCGGTGTCGTGGGCCGACGTGTTCGCGCGGCTGCTTCCGGCGACGTACTCCTTCTCCTCCCCCGCCGTCTTCGTCGGCACCGGCACCCTGCTGCTGGTGGCCGCACTGCCGTTCCACCGGGCCGTGCCGGCGCGGACCCGGCTGTGCTGGGCGGGGCTGACGGCGGCGGTGGCGCTCTCGCTCCAGTGGGGGCCGACGCACCTGGCCTGGCACCTGTTCGCGACCCCGAACGGCAGCCCGTACCGGCAGACCTTCGTGCTCGCCGGCATCGCCGTGATCGCCGCCTGGGCGGGGCTCGCGGCGGGGCTGCCGGGGCCGCGCGCCCTGGCGGGCGGGGCGGGACTGCTGACGGCGGCGGCCCTGTGGGCGGCCGACAGCCCCCTCACCACGCGGATCGGGTACGTGCTGTTCGCGGGCGGGGGGTTGGTGGCGGGCGCGGCGTGGTGGGCGCTGCGCCGGCGCCGGCTGGTCCTCCCGGCCGCGGCCGCGCTGGCGCTGGTGCTCGCCGGGCAGGCCGCCGCGGCCACGGCGTGGGGCCACAAGGGCAAGCTCGGCGGCCTCGACGACTACCCGTCGTGGTCCGCGGCGCACACCGCGCGCGCCGAGGCGCTGGCGGGGGCCGAGGGCTGGCCCGCGTACCGCACGGACCCGAGCCGGCCCGCCCTGACCGGCAACGACCCGATGCTGCTGGGCGGGGAGGGCGGCGCGTACTACAGCAGCCACACCCCGGCGGTGTTCACGGACACGATGGTGGCGCTGGGGGCGGGCTGGACCTCGCGGGGCCGCAACGTCCAGAGCATCGACAGCCCGGTGACCGACGCCGTGTTCGCGGTCGGCGCCCGCCTGCAGCCCGACGGCACGGTCCGCCGCGCGCAGGTGCCGCCGCTGGTGACGACCCGCCCTCCCGGCCCACCCGGCTCCTACGGGGATTCGCCGTTCGCCAACCAGGAGCTGCTGCTGGGCGCGAAGGTGTACGAGGATCCGCAGGCGCCCGGGGTGTGCCGCGCGGGCACCGAGGCCTTCCTGTGGGCCCCGCAGTACAACGCGACGGCCCGCCTCGCCGACGGGCCCGCCTTCCGGCTGAACGGCAACGCGCCCCGCAACCGGGCGGCCGTCCAGCCGCTGGGCGTCTCCCGCGGGGAATCGTCGGCCCTGGTCTTCGACGCGGACCCGCCGCCCCGCTGGACCCTGTCCTGCCTGGACCGCTCGCTCCTCGACCCGGCGGTGGCCGCGCTGCGCGCCACTGCGGCGACCTCGGTGCGGGTGGGCTCCTCGGGGGTCCGGGCGACGCTGCCGCCGGGGGCCACGGGGACGGCGGTGCTGTCCGTGCCGGCGGTCGCGGGCTGGAGCTGCAACGGCCGCCCGGCCGGGGCCTACCTGGGCCTGGTCGCGGTCCCCCTCGACGGCCGCACCGCCACCGTCGCCTGCTCCTTCCGCCCGCCGGGCCTGCTGCCGGGCGCGGCTGCGGCGGGGGCGGCCCTGGCGGTGCTGCTCGCCGGGGCGGTGCTGCGCAGGCGCCGTCAGCGCACCTGACCCAGCCACTGGAGGGTCCGGCGCACCTCGGCCGGGAAGGGGTGGGCCGGGCCGTGCAGGCGTTCCGCGTCGAACAGGAGCCGCACCAGGGTGTCGTGGGCCGCCTGGCGGTCGCCGAGGGAGAGCTGCAGGTGCGCTATCCGGCGGCGGACCTCCAGGGGCAGGCCCGGGTCCGGGTTGGCGTAGTGGTTCTCGAAGAGCGGGAGCAGGGAGCGGTACTCCGCCAGGGCGGCGGCCGGCTCGCCGAGTTGCTCCAGGCACTGGGCCGAGTCGTAGCGGAACCGCAGGGCCTGGGGGTCGCCGGCCGGGTACTCGTCGGCGAGGCGGCGCAGTTCGGGCAGGGCGCGCCGGTACTGGCCGTCGTCCATGAGCGTGGCGGCGTACTGCTTGCGCAGGGAGCGGACCACCGGGGAGTGCTCGCCGTGCTCGGCGGCGGCCGCAGGGAGGATGCCGCCGAGGATGTCCACGGCCTGGGTGAGCCGGCCCTGGGAGAGGAGCTGCCGGGCCTGGTCCACGGCGCCCGGGATGTCCGGCTTGGCGGGCGCCGCCGGCGGCGCGCTCGGCCGGGGCGGGACCCCGGGGACGGACGGGACGCCCGGGGCCGACGGGACGCCCGCGGCCGGCGGGGTGCCGGGGGCCGCGGTGAGCGACGGGGCCCGGTCGGGCCAGGGCGCCTGCGGCTTGAGGAAGGGGCGGGTCGGGTCGAGCGGCCCGGCCGGGGCGGCGCTGCCGCGGGCGGGCAGCAGCGGGGTGAGGGCCTCGTAGACCTCCTGCGCGGAACCGGGGCGCTCCTGCGGGTCCTTGGCGAGGAGGCGGAGCAGGATCGCTTCCAGCTCCGCCGGGACCTCCGGCCGCAGCCCGCGCACCGGCTGCGGGGGCTCGTAGAGGTGGCGGTGCAGGACGCCGAGGGCGGTGGATCCGGCGAAGGGGACGTTGCCGCTGAGGAGTTCGTACAGCAGCACGCCGAGGGCGTAGAGGTCGGTGTACGGGCCCACCGCGCCGCCCATGGCCTGTTCGGGCGCCATGTAGGCGGGGCTGCCGATGGGCGAGCCGGTGCTGGTGAGGCGGGTGGTGTCGGTGTCCATCACCGAGGCCACGCCGAGGTCCAGGACGAGCACGGTGCCGTCGGGGCGGATCATCACGTTGCGCGGCTTCAGGTCCCGGTGGACGATCGGCACCGCGTGCACGGCGGACAGCACCGAGCACAGCTGCGCGACGACGGACACCGCCCACTGCCACGGGTAGGGGTCGTGCTCGGCGAGGTGGTCGGCGAGGTCCGCGCCCTCGACGTACCCCATGACCAGGAAGAGTTCGTCGCCGTCGCTGCCCGCGTCGTGGACGGTGACCAGTCCGGGGTGGTCGACCTGGGCCGTCACCCGGCACTCGCGCACGAAGCGGCGGCGCAGTTCCTCGGCGACGGTGCCGGGGCCCGCGACCTTGTCGGGGCGCAGCAGTTTGACGGCGACGCGCCGGTCGAGGCGCCGGTCGTAGGCCGTCCAGACCTGGCCCATGCCGCCCTGGCCGAGGATGGTGGCGAGCTGGTAGCGGTCGCCGATGAGCCGGTCGGTCACTGGTGCGGGTCCTCGAAGGAGGTCGGGCCCTGGTGCGGGGGCCGGTTCGGGTCCTGCTGCTTGCGCAGCAGTTCGCTGAGCTCGTCGAGTTCGGCGCGCACCTGCCCGATGCGCGGCACGTCGGGCGCCTGCGGGGGGACTCCGGGTACTTGCAGCTGGCCCGGGACGGGCGTGGGCGCCTGGGGCGGGTACCCGTATCCCGGCTGCTGGGGGTAGGTGGCGGCGGGGTAGGTGACGGCGGGCGACTGCTGCCCGTACCAGCCCTGGGCCGGGGGCGTGCCGGCGGCCGAGTAGTGCCGGATGTCCTCGTAGAGGAAGTAGGCGATGACGGCGATCGCTGTGGTCAGCGAGGTGATCATCGCGATGTTGGTGCTCGGCCCGGTCTCGCCGTCGGGCGAATCGTCCGAGCCGACGAACGCGATGCACACGATGTTGATCACGACCGTGCCGACGAAGAGGATCCAGTTCCGGGGCGCCCGCGTGACGATGGCGACCTTCAGCATGGCGGCCCACGCCAGGAACCCGCAGCTGAGCAGGGTGAGCGCGACGAAGAGCACGCGCAGCGATACCTGCAGCCCGTTGCCGGACTGTTGACCGGACTGCGGCGGCGTGAGGCCGGGGCCGTGCATCGTTGCTCCTGACGGGCCGTGCGGAAGGGTTGCAGGTCTGAGCGTATAAGCCTTTCCGGCCATCGGTGAGGGGGTGTGCGCAACCGTTGCACGCTCGCTGCACACCTCGCACGCCCCTTCGCTATTGCGGTGAGACCGTGCCGTCGGACAGGCCGTCGTAGAGGCCCTGTACGAGCTGTTCCCCGAGCCGTCCCGCCAGCCGCAGCGCGTCCTCGAACTCGGCGAGCGCGCGGAACCGGGCTCCGTAGCCGCGCTGTTCGGCCAGCGGCTGGCGGGGCAGCTGCAGCCGGCGGACGTCGAGGCGGGTGGCGGTGGAGGCGTGGCTGCTGGCGCGGCGGGTGCCCGCGGTGCCGCGCAGGAATCCGGCCAGGAACCACGGGTCGAGGGCGGCCGGGTCGGGGCGCAGCAGTACCAGGCCCCGGCCGGGGACGGCGCCTGCGGTGTCCGCGTCGACGACGCGGGCGACGGAGGCGGCGCCCACGACGGGTACGAGGACGTCGCCGGGGGCGGTGAGCAGGGGTGCTTCGGGGCCTGCGGCCAGGGCGCCGGAGGGGCCCGTCCCGGCGTAGACGTCCTGTTCGGTGAGGACGGGGGCGCTGCCGCTTCCGGCGCCCGTGCCGGTGTGGAGCTCCAGGGCTCCGGCGCGGGCGAGTTCACCGATGGTGGTCAGCGGCGGCCGGGCCGCGGCACCGGCGGGCGGGGCGGCGGGCGGCGGGGTGAGCCGGGCCGCCCGGCCGAGGGTCTCGGCGAGGCGCTCCCGTACGGCGGTCAGCTCGGCTGGTCCGCCGCCCGCGGCGGGCGGCGGCAGGTGGCGGGCGGGGGTGAGGTCCACGTCGTCGTCGAGCAGTTCGACGACGGGCACGACGCGGGTGGCGCCCGGCACCTCCTCCACCGTCCCGGCGGCGTCGTACGCGGCCCAGGCGGCCTCCACCCCGCCGTCCCCGGCGGCCGCGGCGTCGACGAGCAGCAGCCCGGCCGGGGGCGCCGCGTACGGGGCGGGCCTGCGCAGCACCCACAGGTGCAGGGGGATTCCGTACGGGGGTGCCGCGCCGGCCGGCAGGGCGACGACGGCGCGCAGTGCGCCGCGGCGCAGCAGGTCGGCGCGGATGCGGCGGCCGGAGCGGCGGGCGGCGACGGCGGGCGGCATGAGCAGGACGGCGGTGCCGCCCTCGCGCAGGTGGGCCAGGCAGTGCTGGACCCAGGCGAGTTCGGATTCGGTGCGGGCCGGGAAGCCGTACTCCCAGCGGGGGTCGTAGGCCAGTTCCTCGTGGCCCCAGTTGCGTTCGTTGAACGGGGGATGGCAGAGCACGGCGTCCACGGCGGCGCCCGCGAAGGCGTCGGCGCGCAGGCTGTCCGCGGCGGCCGCGCGGACCGGGGCGGGCCCCGCCAGGGCCAGGCGCAGCGCGGTGAGCGCGGCGAGTTCGGGCGAGGAGTCCTGCGCGTACAGGGTGCTCGCCCCCGGGAGCGCCCGCAGCAGGGTGCCGGTGCCGCAGGCGGGGTCGAGGACGGTGCGGGGGGCGGGCACGGCCTGGTCCGCGGGAGCGATCAGGGCGGCCATGAGCGAGGCGAGGCCGTCCGGGGTGAGCGTGTACTGGCGGGGGTTGGCGTCGAGGTGGCGGCCGAGGAGGAACTCGAAGGCGCCGTGGGCGCCGAGTTCGGCGGCGAGTTCGGCGGCGGCCCGCAGCAGCGGCACCACGGCGGGACCCAGCGGGACTTCGGTGAGGGCGTGGCCGGGCCCGAGGCGGGCGCGGAGCACCTCGTCGAGGACGGGCCGCAGCAGGCCGGCCGTCTGCTCGTCGGGGCCGGCGGTGAGCTTCAGCCACTCGGCGGGCCGTTCGCGTACGACGAGCAGCGCGCTGCCGGCCTTGACGAGTGCGGCGACCGCCCCGCCGGGGTGGGCGGCGATCTGCTGCCAGACGCGTTCGCGCAGGGGGACTTCGGCGAGCTTGCCCTGGGCGCGCAGCCACTGTTCGACCTCGGGGAGGGCGAAGGAGGGGCTGGTCTCGGTGCCGCCCACCGGTTTGGGGAAGTCGGCGTGGCGGCGGCGCCAGTTGCTGACGGCGGCCCGGCCGACTCCGGCCAGGCGCGCGACCTCGGCCGCGGTGACTTCCGCCGGGGCGGCCGCCGCGGGGGTCTGGGGGTCTTGGGGGGCGTGGGGGGCACCGATCTCCTCGGACATGCCGCGGAGCATACCCGTCCACACGTAAGAGACCCATTCACAGCGTGAACTCAACTTCTTCCGTAAATCCTGTTGACTCGGTTCACAGGCATCTGATGTGATCACCCTGTCGAACAGAGAAACGCTCAGTAGCCGGAACGCGCCGGAGAGGCAGGAGTCACCCATGTCCCACACCTCGCGCACGAGCTGGATCGCCCGCAACAAGGTCCTGACGAGCAGCGGAGTGGTCATCGCGCTCATGACGCTCGGCGCGTGCACCGACACCGACACCGCGGGCAAGGACGACGCGGCGGCCAAGAAGCCGGCGGCCTCGTCCCCGGCGGCGGGCGGCGGCGACTCCGCACAGAAGAAGGCCGCCTTCAAGGGCAACGGCACCTTCGAAGTGGGCAAGGACATCCAGCCGGGCACCTACCGCACCACGGGCAACGGCAGCGCGGGCTGCTACTGGGAGCGGGCCAAGGACTCCTCCGGCGAGGCCGACTCGATCATCTCCAACGACAACGTCACCGGCGCGAGCTACGTGACCATCGCGGACAGCGACAAGATCTTCAAAACCAACGACTGCAAGGACTGGGAGGCCGTCGACCCCAAGGCCGCCGGCGGCTCCCCGAAGACCGAGTTCTCCGGCAAGGCCGGAATGCTCAAGGTCGGCACGGACGTCGCCCCGGGCACCTACAAGTCCGCCGGCCCCGCCGAGGACGGCGCGGGCTGCTACTGGGAGCGCTCCAAGAGCGCCGCGCACGACCTCGACTCGATCATCGCGAACGAGAACCCCACCGGGTCCGCGGTCGTGACGATCGGCGCCGACGACGCCTACTTCAAGACCAACGACTGCGCGGACTGGAAGAAGTCCTGACCGCAGGCGAAATGCCCCGCCCTGACCCGGTCCGGGCCGGACTGACCCGGCCCGGCCCGGCCTGCCCCACCTGGCCTGGCCCGGCCTGCCCCACCTGGCCTGGCCCGGCCTGACCTGACCTCACCCGACCGAACCCGCGCGCCGATTAAACGGACCCCCGCCTTCCGGTTGTTCTCCCTCCCCCTTTAGCCTTCCCCCCACCTGCCATCCACTGCCCGAGAGAGTCCCCCCGCCATGCGCACCCTTCGCCCCCTCACCGCCGCCGCCGCGCTCGCCTGCGCCGCCGCCCTCTCCCTCACCGGCTGCTCCCTGCTCAAGGCGGCCGACTCCGGCCCGTTCCCCGGCAAGACCGGCTCCCAGGTGGCCAACGACTCCGTGACCGCCCTGCGCGGCACGCAGTCGCTCACCGTCAGCGGCAACGTCTGGGACGCGGGCAAGCAGATGCAGCTCAACATGGCGGTCAGCAAGAGCGGTGACTGCAAGGGCACGATCTCCAGCCAGGACGGCTCCTTCGAGCTGATACGCAACGCCCAGTTCGTGTACATCAAGGCCGACGAGCCCTTCTACCGCGCCCAGATGAAGGACCTGCCCAAGGAGCAGGCGGACGCCGCGGTCAAGCAGCTGGCGGGCCACTGGCTGAAGTCGAAGGCCTCGGACGAGGACTCGAAGGAACTGTCCGCCCTGTGCGACCTGGACGAGCTGCTGAAGGAGTTCGACAACAGCCAGGGCGCCCAGAAGGGCAAGGTGACCACCCTGGGCGGCCAGGAGGCCCTCACCATCACCACCAAGACCACCGACGGCACCGAAACCCTGCTGGTGGCCACCAAGGGGGAGCCGTACCTGCTCAAGGCGAGCAACACCGGCAAGGAGCCGTCGGACGTCTCCTTCAGCGGCTTCAACGAGCCGGTGAAGGCCGACGCCCCGACCGGCAAGGACGTCATCGACGCCGACAAGTGACACCCGGCGACGGATGTACGTGGAGGCCGGGCCCGGACGGGCCCGGCCTCCACGCGCCGTCACGGCACGGCCGTCACCCCGCTGCCGTCACACCGCCGCCGTCACGATCCGAGGATCGTGGTGAGGAACTCCCCCGTCCAGGCCAGCAGCTCCCGGCCGACGAGCGGCTTCCCGCCGATCTTCCCGGTCTTCGGACGCGGGACCAGCACCTGCGAAGTGGCGGGCTTCAGCACCGACCCCGGGTAGATCCGCTTCAGGCGCAGCTCCTGCGATTCGCGCAACTCCACCGGCCCGAAGCGGATGTTGGGACCCTGGAGGGTGATGTCACCGACCCCGCAGGCCCGGGCCAGCATCCGCAGCCCGGCCACGAGCAGCAGGTTCTCCACCGGCTCCGGCAGCTTGCCGTAGCGGTCGGTGAGTTCCTCGCGCACCGCCTTGACGTCCGCCTCGGAGGTCGCGGCGGCGATGGACCGGTAGGCCTGCAGGCGCAGCCGCTCGCCGGGCGCGTAGTCGTGCGGGACGTGCGCGTCGACCGGCAGCTCGATCTTCACCTCCAGCGGCGGCTCCTCCTCCACCCCGCCCTCGACGGCCGCCCGGTAGTCCGCCACGGCCTCGCCGACCATCCGGATGTACAGGTCGAAGCCGACGCCCGCGATGTGGCCGGACTGCTCGCCGCCGAGCAGGTTGCCCGCGCCGCGGATCTCCAGGTCCTTCATGGCCACGTACATGCCGGCGCCCATCTCGGTGTGCTGGGCGATCGTCGCGAGCCGCTCGTGCGCGGTCTCCGTCAGCGGCTTCTCCGGCGGGTAGAGGAAGTACGCGTACCCGCGCTCGCGGCCGCGGCCCACGCGGCCGCGCAGCTGGTGCAGCTGCGAGAGGCCGAAGTTGTCGCCGCGCTCCACGATCAGGGTGTTGGCGTTGGAGATGTCGATGCCCGACTCGACGATCGTCGTCGAGACGAGCACGTCGAACTTCTTCTCCCAGAAGTCCACCACGACCTGCTCCAGGGCCTGTTCGGACATCTGGCCGTGGGCCGTCGCGATCCGCGCCTCGGGCACGATCTCCCGCAGCTTGGCCGCGGCCCGGTCGATGGACTCGACCCGGTTGTGGATGTAGAAGCACTGGCCCTCGCGCAGCAGTTCGCGGCGGATCGCCGCGCCGATCTGCTTCTCCTCGTACGGGCCGACGAAGGTGAGGACCGGGTGGCGCTCCTCCGGCGGGGTGGTGATCGTCGACATCTCGCGGATGCCGGTCACCGCCATCTCCAGGGTGCGCGGGATCGGCGTCGCGGACATCGTCAGCACGTCCACGTTGGCGCGCAGCTTCTTCAGCTGCTCCTTGTGCTCGACGCCGAACCGCTGCTCCTCGTCGACGATCACCAGGCCCAGGTCCTTGAACTTGGTCTCCTGCGAGAAGAGCCGGTGCGTGCCGATGACCACGTCCACCGAGCCCTCCTTCAGGCCCTCCATGGTGGCCTTGGACTCGGTGTCGCTCTGGAAGCGGGACAGCGCCTTCACGTTGACCGGGAACTGGCTGTAGCGCTCGGAGAAGGTCCCGAAGTGCTGCTGCACCAGCAGCGTGGTGGGGACGAGGACGGCGACCTGCTTGCCGTCCTGGACCGCCTTGAAGGCCGCCCGGACCGCGATCTCGGTCTTGCCGTAGCCGACGTCGCCGCAGATCAGGCGGTCCATGGGGACCGACTTCTCCATGTCCTCCTTGACCTCGGCGATGGTGGTGAGCTGGTCGGGCGTCTCCGCGTACGGGAACGCGTCCTCCAGCTCCCGCTGCCAGGGGGTGTCGGGGCCGAAGGTGTGGCCGGGGGCCGCCATGCGCGCGCTGTACAGCTTGATGAGGTCGGCAGCGATCTCCTTGACCGCCTTCTTCGCCCGCGCCTTGGTCTTGGTCCAGTCGGCGCCGCCGAGCCGGTGCAGGGTCGGGGCCTCGCCTCCGACGTACTTGGTGACCTGCTCCAGCTGGTCGGTGGGGATGTAGAGGCGGTCGCCGGGCTGGCCGCGCTTGGCGGGGGCGTATTCGACGAGGAGGTACTCGCGGGTGGCGCCCTGGACGGTGCGCTGCACCATCTCGACGTAGCGGCCGACGCCGTGCTGCTCGTGGACGATGTAGTCGCCGACCTCCAGGGTCAGCGGATCGATCGACTTGCGGCGCCGGGTCGGCATCCGGCCGAGGTCCTTGGTCGCGGTGCGCTGTCCGGTCAGGTCGGTCTCGGTCAGCACCGCGATCTTCAGCGCCGGGTCGACGAACCCGTTGTCGAGGGAGCCGCAGGAGACGTGGACGATCGACGGCTCCAGGGTGCGCAGATCCGCCTCGAGGCGGGCCGCGATGCCCTCGCCGCCGAGCACCTCGACGGTGCGGGCGGCGGGACCGTGGCCCTCGGTGAGGTAGACGGTGTGCCAGCCGTCGGCGATCCAGCCCTTGGTGTCGGCCAGCGCGCGGGCCGTGTCACCGCGGTAGGCCTCGGGGGCCTGCATGCCGAGCTTCAACACCGTCGGCTCGCCGACTGATGTCACCGTGCCGCCGACCGCCTCGTCCGCGGCGAACGGGGACACCGACCACCACATCATGCCCAGCTCGCGGGCGTGGTCCCGGACGTCGGCGATCCCGCGGAGCGACGCCGCGCCGACGTCGATGGGGGCCTCGCCGCCGCCGGCCGTCGCGGCCCAGGAGGCCATCAGGAACTCCTGCGAGGTCGCGACGAGGTCCGCGGCCCGGGTCCGTACCCGCTCGGGGTCGCACACCACGGCCATCGACCCGGCGGGCAGCACGTCGATCAGCAGTTCCATGTCGTCGACGAGGACCGGGGCGAGGGACTCCATGCCCTCCACCGCGATCCCCTCGGCGATCTTGTTCAGCAGTTCCCCGAGCTCGGGGTGGGCCTCGGCGAGGGCCGCGGCCCGCTCCCGCACCTCGTCCGTCAGTAGCAGCTCGCGGCAGGGCGGGGCCCACAGCCCGTGCTCGGCGATCTCCAGGGAGCGCTGGTCGGCGACCTTGAAGTAGCGGATCTCCTCGACCTCGTCGCCCCAGAACTCGATGCGCAGCGGGTGTTCCTCGGTGGGCGGGAACACGTCGAGGATGCCGCCGCGCACGGCGAACTCCCCGCGCTTCTCGACGAGCTCGACACGGGCGTACGCGGCGGCGGCCAGCGCCTGCGTCACCTCGCCGAGGTCGGCGCTCTGCCCCTGCCGCAGCCCCACGGGCACCAGGTCCCCGAGCCCCTTGACCTGCGGCTGGAGCACGGAGCGGATCGGCGCCACGACCACGGAGACGGGCCCGGCGGCCGGGTCGTCCTTGCTCGGGTGCGCGAGGCGGCGCAGCACCGCGATCCGGCGGCCGACGGTGTCGCTGCGCGGGCTGAGGCGTTCGTGCGGGAGCGTCTCCCAGGACGGGAAGTCCACCACCTCGTCGGCCGGCAGCAGCGACCGCAGTGCCGCGGCCAGGTCCTCCGCCTCGCGCCCTGTGGCCGTGACCGCGAGGACGGTCCGCTCGGTCTGCCGGGCCAGCGCGGCGATCACGAAGGGCCGTGCGGCACCGGGCCCCACGACGTCGACGTGC
This sequence comes from Streptomyces sp. NPDC085524, assembly GCF_044541755.1. Lineage (NCBI taxonomy): Bacteria > Bacillati > Actinomycetota > Actinomycetes > Kitasatosporales > Streptomycetaceae > Streptomyces > Streptomyces sp. NPDC085524. The sequence goes on along the minus strand of NZ_JBITTH010000019.1, from coordinate 147,107 downwards.
ATACGGTTGCCGTCCCCGGCCGCGGTGACCGCCTCGGCGAGCGCGGGATCCCGGGTGACGGCGTCGAGCAGTCCGTGCAGGCTCATGAAACGGCTTCCATCCGGTGAGGGGGCAACGCGAAGGACCCGACACGTCGTACGGGCCGGGGGTTCCCACTCTATGACGCGCCCGCCTGCGCCGCGCGAGGGATTCCGGTCCCCCGTGGGGTGACGGAAGGGGCGCGCACTGCCACGCCGGGCTCCTCGGACGGGACGCGTTCGTCCCGCTCTACGATGGCGGTGTACTGACCGTCTGAGCTCGCCGCGTCGCTGTCGCCGGAGAGACGCCGACCGGCCGAGGGGCACGACTCCGTGACGAGTGACGCGATAGCACGCCCGGCGCCGGTGACACCGGCCGACGCGAAGCCGGGCAGGGCCTGGTGGCCGGGGCCGTACGTGGTGGCCGGCGCACTGTTCCTCGTCTACCTCGTGCTGTCCGTCGGGCGGTTCCGGCGGATGGAGTGGGCCTCCTGGGACCTGGGGATCTTCGAGCAGGCCATCCGCGCCTACGCCCACCTGCAGACGCCCGTCGCCGATCTGAAGGGGCCCGGGGCCAACATCCTCGGGGACCACTTCAGCCCGGTCATCGCGGCCGTGGCGCCCGTGTACCGGGTCTTCCCCGGCCCCGTCACCCTGCTGGTCGTGCAGGCCGCCCTGTTCGCGCTGTCCGCGGTCCCCGTCACCCGGGCCGCCAGCCGGCTGCTCGGCCGGCCGCGCGGGATCGCCGTCGGGGTCGCGTACGGGCTGTTCTGGGGGATCCAGCGGGCCGTGGAGTTCGACTTCCACGAGATCGCCTTCGCCGTGCCGCTGATCGCCTTCGCCCTGGAGGCGCTGCTCGCCGGCCGCTGGCGGGCCGCTCTGCTGTGGGGGCTGCCGCTGGTCCTCGTCAAGGAGGACCTCGGCTTCACCCTCGCGGCCCTGGCGGTCGTCGTGGCCTGGCGGGCCCGGCACACCGGCCGGCGGGCCGTGTGGACCGCGCTCGGCGTCGCCGTCGCCGCCGCCGTCTTCGCCGTCCTCGTCTTCACCGTCTTCATACCGGCCTTCGCCACCGCGGGCTACGGCTACTGGGACAAGATCCACGGCGCGGGCCCCCTCGACGGCCTCGGCACCAAGCTCACCACCCTGACCTGGGTGCTGCTGCCCACCTCCGGGCTGCTCGCGCTGCGCTCCCCGCTGCTGCTGGTCGCCGCCCCCACCCTGGGCTGGCGGTTCCTGTCCGGGGACGACCACTACTGGTCCACGGACTGGCACTACAGCGCCGTCCTGATGCCCGTGGTCGCCCTCGCGCTCGTCGACGCCGTCGACATCCTGCGGCGCAGCGGGCGGCCGTGGCTGCGCTCGTACGCCCTGCACATGCCCACCGCCGTGCTCGCCGCCTCCCTCGCGCTGGCGGCGACCTCGATGCCGACGGCCAAGCTCGTCGAGGCGAAGACGTACGAGAAGCCCGCGCGGGTGACGGCCGTCGAGCGCCTCCTCGACCGGATCCCGGACGGGGCGACCGTGGAGGCCGACACCGGGCCGCTGACCCGGCTGACCTCCCGCTGCCGGGTGCTGTGGATCGGCGGGAGCAAGGGCCTGGTCCCCGACTGGATCACCATCGACAACGGCTCCAAGTGGGCGGGCGAGGACCCGACCGCGTACGCCACCCAGCTGCACCCGGGCGAACGGTACGCCCTCGTGGGCGAGGCCGAGGGCGTCGTCCTGATGCGGCGCGTGTAGGAAACGCACGGCGCCGGCCCGGGACCACTGGTCCCGGGCCGGCGCCGCCCCCCGTTCGACCGCGGCGCCGCCTACTCGCTCGCGATCGCGTTCAGGACGTTCATCCGCCCCGCCCGGAAGGCCGGGATCAGCGCGGCGAACAGGCCCACCAGGGCCGAGCCCGCGAACACCCCGAGGATCGTCGGCCACGGGATCTCCAGCACCTTCAGGCCCTGGAGCGCGAGCAGCTGCTGCGCGGTGGCTCCCCAGCCCATGCCCAGCCCGAGGCCGAGCAGGGCGCCGAAGAGGGCGATGACCACCGACTCCAGGCGGATCATGCGGCGCAGCTGGCGGCGGGAGAGGCCGATGGCGCGCATCAGGCCGATCTCGCGGGTCCGCTCGACCACCGAGAGGGCGAGGGTGTTCACGACGCCCAGGACCGCGACGATGATGGCGAGGGCGAGGAGCCCGTAGACGATGTTCAGGAGCTGGCCGACCTGGTCCTTCAGGGACTGCTTGTAGTCGGCCTGGTTGCGGACCGCGTACTGCGGGTACTCCGCCAGCCCCGTCTTGACCGCCTCGTACGCGGCGGCCTCGTCCTGCCCGTCCTTCGCGCTGGCCAGCAGCATGAAGGGGCGCGGCAGCCGGTCCGCCGGGACGTTCGCCTCGGCGACGGCGGTGCTGATGTACTTCATGCCCTTGTCGAGGTTGCCTTCGTCGTTGGTGATCGCCGCGACCTTCAGCTTGACGGTGTTGCCGCCGGTGAAGGCGACCGTCAGCTCGTCGCCGAGCTTGACGCCGTGCTTGGCGGCGTATTCCGAACCGACCGACATCGAGTTCGCCCCGTACGCCGCCGCGTGCTCGCCGGCGGCCATCTTGCGGCGGATGTCCTTGGCGTACGTGGGGTCGGTGGCGCCGAGTCCGTCTTCCTCGGCGGTGCCGTCGGGCGCGGTGACCTTGGCTTCGACCTCCCGGTAGGCGGTGACGTGGTCGAGGCTCTTGATGCCGCGCATCACCTGCTCGGCTTGCGGCATGACCGGCTGCCCGGTCTGGGAGTTCACGATGAAGTCCGCGCCGACCGACTTGTCGAGCTCTTGGGTGGCGGAGGCCACCATCGAGGAGCCGACGACCGACAGGCAGGCGACCAGCGCGAGGCCGATCATCAGGGCGGCGGCGGTCGCGCCGGTGCGGCGCGGGTTGCGCAGCGCGTTGCGCTCGGCGAGCCGGCCGACGGACCCGAAGGGCCGCAGGACGATGCCGGAGAGCACCCGCACCACGCCCGCTGCGAGCAGCGGGCCGATCACGATGAAGCCGATGAGGGTGAGGACGACGCCCTGGCCCAGCCAGAGCGATCCGGGTCCGGCCTCGTCGGCGGCCGAGGCCATGTAGAGCCCGGCGCCGCCGGCGGCGGTGAGGAGCAGGCCGATGACGGCGCGGACCACGCCGGCCTTCTTGTCGCCCGGCGTGCCCGACTCGCGCAGGGCGGCCATCGGGGAGACCTTGCCGGCCCGGCGGGCCGGGACGAAGGCGGCGACGACGGTGACGACGACCCCGAGGACGATGCCGGCGACCGGGGTGGTCCAGGCGACGGTGAGGTCGTCCGTGGACAGGTTCATGCCCATCTGGCCCATGAGCTTCATCAGTCCGACGGCCAGGCCCACGCCCACGCCGACGCCCGCGACCGAGCCGACGAGACCGAGGAGGAAGGCCTCCAGGACGACCGAGTTCAGGACCTGCCCGCTGTCGGCGCCGATGGCGCGCATCAGGCCGATCTCGCGGGTGCGCTGGGTGACCAGCATCGCGAAGGTGTTGAAGATCAGGAAGATGCCGACGAGGAAGGCGATGAGGGCGAACCCGAGCATCGCGTACTTCATGACGTCGAGGAACGAACCGACGTCCTTGCGGCCCTGGTCCGCGGATTCCTTGGCGGTCTGGAGCTTGTAGGTGTCGGCGCCGACGGCGGCGGCGATGTTCGTCTTGAGCTGCTCGTCGCTGACGCCCTCCTTGGCCGTGACGTTGATGTTGGTGAACGTGCCGGGGGCGCCGAGCAGTTCGCGCTGCGCGGTGGCGGTGTCGAAGTAGACGACGGTGGCGCCCGGGTTGGTCACCTTGAAGGTGGCGATGCCGGAGATCGTGGCGCGGAAGTCACCGGTGACGGCGATGGTGCGCAGCTCGTCCCCGATCTTCAGCTTGTGCTTCTTCGCCGTGTCGGCGTCGACCATCACCTCGGTGGGGCCGCGCGGCTCGTGGCCGGAGCTGACCTTCATCGACTTGAGCTCGTTGTCGTTCCAGCTCGCGGCGATCGTCGGGGCGCCGGAGGTGGGGCCGACGTTCTTGTTCCCGGCGGCCACGACCGTCACGGACAGGGAGACCACGCTGCCCTGGGCGGACTCGACGCCCTGGACGGCCGCGACCTTCTGGACGGCGTCGCCGGGGATGACCGCGGGCCGGGCGTTGCGCGGGTTCTCGACGTCGTCGTCCGCGGCTCCGACGGGCTTCGCGGAGACCGTGACGTCCGCGCCGGTGGTCGCGAAGAGCTTCTCGAAGGTGGCGTTCATCGTGTCGGTGAACACCAGCGTGCCGCAGACGAAGGCGACGGAGAGCAGGACGGCGACGGCCGAGAGGGCCATCCGCCCCTTGTGCGCGACGAAGTTGCGCCGCGAGGTCTTCAGGACGGTGTTGCTCACGAGGTCCGCCCGCGCGCGTCGAAGTCCTTCATACGGTCCAGGACCTGGTCGGCCGTCGGCCCGTACATCTCGTCGACGATCCGGCCGTCGGCGAGGAAGATGACGCGGTCCGCGTACGAGGCGGCGACCGGGTCGTGCGTGACCATGACGATGGTCTGGCCCAGCTCGTCGACCGAGCGGCGCAGGAAGCCGAGGACCTCGGCGCCCGCCCGCGAGTCCAGGTTTCCGGTGGGCTCGTCGCCGAAGATGATCTGCGGGCGGGCCGCGAGGGCGCGGGCCACGGCCACGCGCTGCTGCTGACCGCCGGAGAGCTCGGTCGGGCGGTGCTTGAGGCGCCCGGCGAGGCCGACGGTCTCCACGACCCGGTTCAGCCACTGCGCGTCCGGCTTGCGGCCCGCGATGTCCATGGGGAGCGTGATGTTCTCCAGGGCGTTGAGCGTGGGCAGCAGGTTGAAGGCCTGGAAGATGAAGCCGATCCGGTCCCGGCGCAGCTGCGTGAGCTTCTTGTCCTTCAGCCCGGTGACCTCGGTGTCGTCCAGGAAGATCTGGCCGCTGGTCACCGTGTCGAGACCGGCGAGGCAGTGCATCAGGGTGGACTTGCCGGAGCCGGAGGGCCCCATGATCGCGGTGAACTGGCCGCGCATGATGTCCACGTCCACGTCGTCGAGGGCGACGACGCGCGTCTCCCCGGAGCCGTAGGCCTTGACGACCTTCCGCGCCCGGGCCGCGACGGCTTCATGCCCTCCAGTACCCCCGTGCCTGGTTTCGGTCATAGCCGTTGTCACGGTCTTTCTCCTTCTTCGGTCTGCGGTGTGCGGCCGGCGCTGCCGTCGTCCTGAAGCATCCGGCGGGAGGGGGGTCCGGCGCCCTGGTGCCCATCGCCGTATCCACCCGGGGGTTAACCCCACCCCCGGCCCCCGGCCCGTACGTTCCAGTTAAGGAGCCGCCGGCGGCCGGTTCCTCCTCCGCCGGGACGAACGGCCCCTGGCCCGAAATACGGAGGTCCCCTTAGGGGTTGTCCACCCTTCGGACGATGCGTCCTGGGGGATACCCGGGGGCACCGCCGCGGTGAGATGGTGTTCCCCGCAGATACGTGTACGGGGAAGGGATCTTGGTGGGCGCAAGGGAAAGCGCGGCCGGCACGACCGGGACCGCGGCGACGGCGCCTGCCGGGCGGCCGCCCGGGGCGGTCGTCGCCTCGCTCATGCTCGGGATGGCGCTGGTCGCCCTCGAAGGCACCGTCGTGGCCACCGCCGTCCCGCAGATCGTCGGCGACCTCGGCGGGTTCTCCGTCTTCTCCTGGCTGTTCTCCGGGTACCTGCTCGCCGTCACCGTCACCCTGCCCGTCTACGGCAAGCTGTCCGACACCCTCGGCCGCAAGCCCGTCCTCCTCTTCGGCACGGGCCTCTTCCTCGCCGGCTCCCTGCTCTGCGCGAGCGCCTGGAACATGGCCGCCCTCATCGCCTTCCGGATCGTCCAGGGCCTGGGCGGCGGCGCCCTCCAGGGCACGATCCAGACCCTCGCCGCCGACCTCTACCCGCTCGCCGAACGGCCGCGGATCCAGGCCCGCATGTCCACCGTCTGGGCCACCTCGGCCGTGGCCGGCCCCGCCATCGGCGGACTGCTGGCCTCGTACGCGCACTGGCGCTGGATCTTCCTGGTCAACCTGCCGCTGGCCGCCCTCGCCCTGTGGATGATCTCCCGCCACCTCGTCGAACCCGTACGCTCCCCCGGCCGCCGGGGCCCCGTCGACTGGGCGGGCGCCGTCGGCGTCTTCGCCTGCGGCGGCGTACTGCTCTTCGCACTCGTCCAGGGCGGGGTCGCCTGGCCCTGGCTGTCCGCGCCCTCCCTCGGGCTCTTCGCCGCCGGCGCGCTCCTGGCCGCCCTGGTCGTCGGGGTGGAACGCCGGGCCGAGGAACCGATCCTGCCCGGCTGGGTCTGGCGCCGGCGCACCATCGCCGCCGTCAACCTGGCGATGGGCGCGCTCGGCCTGCTGATGGTCGCCCCGATGGTGTTCATGCCGACGTACGCCCAGTCCGTGCTCGGCCTCGGACCCGTCGGCGCGGGCCTCGTCATGTCCGTGATGACCCTGAGCTGGCCCATCAGCGCCGCCTTCAGCCAGCACGTCTACCGGCGCATCGGCTTCCGCAACACCGCCGCCCTCGGCATCTCCCTGGCCGCGGCCGTCCTCTTCTCCTTCACCCTGCTGCCCCACCCCGCCCGCCCCTGGCAGCCCGCACTGATCATGCTGCTGCTCGGCGGCGCCCTCGGCCTCTTCCAGCTCCCGCTGATCGTCGGGGTCCAGTCCACCGTCGGCTGGGCCGAGCGCGGCACCACGACCGCCTCCGTGCTGTTCTGCCGCCAGGTCGGCCAGAGCGTCGGCGCCGCGCTGCTGGCGGCCGTCGCCAACGCCACCCTCGCCGCCCGGCTCGCGGACGCCCCCGTGGCCGGACTGCCTGGCCACCTGGACGACGTGGCGAAGGCGCTCGAACAGCCGGGACTCCTCCCGCAGGCCGCCGCCGCGTACCTGCGCGAGGCCGTGGCCGTGGCGGTGGAGCACATCTTCCTCGGCGCGACGGCGGCCGCCGTGGCGGCGCTGCTGATCCTGCTGCTGGTGGCCCCGCGCCGGTTCCCGGTCCTCCCCGACCAGGAGCAGTAGCCACTTGTCATGACCCCAGCCATTCGGAGACCCTGTGAACAGGACCGTTTCCGGGGGGACGACATGGCATCCGCACTCTTCGCGCTGGCGTTACTCGCCGCAGCGACCGTTCCGGTGGGCCTGCGCCTGCGCCACCACCCCGGTTTCGTCACCGGCCGCGACGGCCGCCTCTCCACCTCGACCGTCCTGGCCCTGGCCTGGACGGTCATCCTCGTCTGGCTGCTGCTCGCGATCCTCGCCCACGGCCTCACCGCGGGCGGCGGAGTGGCGTACTTCCAGGGCGCCGACGGCCCGCTCTCCACCCTGACGACCGTCTACCTGCCCCTGCTCGGCGGCCCGTACGTGGCCCTGATCGGCGCGAAGACGGTCGTCGGCATGCGGCTGGAGAACGGCAGCATGACCAAACCCGCCCCGAAGCCGACCGCCTCCGGCCGCAGGCCCCTGCGGGAGCTCGTCGCCAACGACAGCGGCCGCATCGACCTGGTCGACCTCCAGTACGTCGCCTTCAGCGCGGTCACGATGGCGTACGTCGTGCTGTTCTTCCTCGCGGACGTCGACGGCGGGCTCCCCCGCCTCCCCGAGGAGATCTGGGCCCTGACGGGCGCCCCGGCCGGCGCCTACCTGGTCAACAAGATGGCGGTCCGCGCCAACCCGGTCATCACCGGCGCCACCCTCACCGGCCCGGCCCTCACCGTCGAGGGCGGCGGCTTCACCCCCGACTCCACCCTCACGGTCGACGACACCGTCACCCCCGCCACCTCCGACCCCGCGACGGGCACCCTCACGGCCACCCTCCCCGAGGGGACGAAACCCCCGCTCACCCTGGTGGTGACCACGGCCCGCGGCCTGCGCAGCGACCCCTACCTCATCGAGGCCTAGCCTTCACCCTTGTGCCGGGCGTAATAGCGGGCCACCCGCGCCCGGTTGCCGCAGACCGACGCCACGCACCAGCGGCGGCGCGGGTGCGCGGGCAGGAAGAGCAGCACGCACCCCTCCCCCTCGCACGCGCGCACCGAACCCACCCGGGGATCCGTCAGCAGGTCCGCGACCGCATCGGCCAGTTCCGCCGCCAGCCGCCGGGCCGGGTCGGCCGCCCTGCGCGGGGCCGCCGCGAGGCCGCTCCCCGCCTCCCAGGCCAGCTCGCGGTGGGCCGGCGCCGCGGCCAGGGCCCCGTTCAGCACGCCCAGCGCATCCGCCGGCGGCCGCTCCCCGTCCCGCACCGCCCCGATCACCGCACGCGCGGCCTCCCGTACGCCGCACACGGCGGCCACCTCCGCCTCGCCGACCTCCCCGACCGGGGCCAGCCGCCCCTCCTGCTCGGCCAGCCACGCCGCGAGACCCGCCGGGTCGGCGACCAGATCGCCGACGGCGGTGCGGGTGTTGAGGAGGTCCAGGGCGAGGGGCTCACCGATGAGCGGAAACGTCGTCACCCCACTAATGCTACCAACCGCTCTTGACCCATTAATGATCGTCGGTAAGACTAATGGAACCAAGTCCACAGGAGGCATGTGATGAGCGCAGTCCAGCACCGCACCGTCGACGTCGACGGAGTACGTGTCGCCTACCGCGAGAGCGGCCCCGCCGACGCCCCCGTCCTGCTGCTCCTGCACGGCTTCCCCACCGCCTCCCACCAGTTCGCCCGCCTGATGGACGCCCTCGGCGACACCCCCTGGCGCCTGATCGCCCCCGACTACCCCGGCTTCGGCCGCACCGAGGCCCCGGACGGCTTCACCTACACCTTCGACCGGCTCGCCGACACCGTCGAGAACTTCACCGACGCACTCGGCCTGGACCGCTACGCCCTCTACGTCTTCGACTTCGGCGCCCCCGTCGGCCTCCGCCTCGCCACCCGCCGCCCCGACCGGGTCACGGGCCTGATCGTGCAGAACGGCAACGCCTACGACGAGGGCCTCTCCGACATGGCCCGCGAGTTCACCGCCCTGCGCCGGGACGTCCCGGGCAACGAGGAACAGGTCCGCGGCCTGTTCACCCTCGAGGGCACCCGCTTCCAGTACGAAGCCGGCGTCGCCGACCCCTCCCTGATCTCCCCCGACAACTGGACCCTCGACGCCCACTACCTCGGCCTGCCGGGACGCGCCGACGCACAGGCCGACCTGGCCTTCGACTACGCGTCCAACCTCCGGCACTACCCGGAATGGCAGGCGTGGCTGCGGAACTCCGGCGTGCCGGTCCTGGTCGTCTGGGGCGCGGGCGACCCCTTCTTCACCCCCGCGGGCGCGAAGGCGTACCTCCGGGACGCGCCGGACGCCGCCGTCCACGTCTTCGACGGCGCCGGGCACTTCGCCCTCGAAACCCACCTCGCGCCCATCGCCGCCCTCATCGCGGCCTTCCTCCCCACCCTCCTCACCTGACCGCTGCGCGGGACCGCCCCCACGACCCGGCCGAGCCGGGGAACGGTGGAAGGGCGGTAGGGGACAGGCCCCGCGCAGCGCACGGCGGACGGCAGCGGCCGAATCCAGCCCCGCCGGCGTTTGAGGCGCGGGGTCCGGGGCGGAGCCCCGTGCGCACGGCCCGCGGCCGCACCCGCCGCCCGAAGAACCGCCTCACCCGGCGGAGCCACCGGCAGGGGCCCGCCCCGTCAGCGCCGCCAAACTCGCCCGCACGTGGTCCATATGGGCCCGCATCTCATCCTCCGCCTCCGCATGCTCCCGCAGGACCCGCTCCGTCTCCCGCCCCACCCGCTCCTCCTCCACCCGCGCCCCCGCCAGCACCTCCGCGGCCAGCGCCTCCGCATCCTCCTGGCCGTGCCGCGCCGCCTCCTCCGCCTCCGCGAACCCCCGCCGCGCCTCCGCCAGCCGGGACTCCGCCTGCCGCTCCGCCTCCGCATGCCGCGCAGCGAGCTCCGACTCCCGCGCCGACAGCTCCCGCTCCGCCGCGTCCCACCGCTCCACCTGCTCCTGCTCCCGCTCCGCGAGCAGCGCCTCCGACCTCCGCCGCACCGCATCCAGCCCCGCAGTCGCCTCCGCCCGCCACGCCGCCGCGTCCTCCCGCGCCGCACCCCGCGCGTCGTCCGCCTCCCGCTGGTCCCGCAGCAGCCCCTGACGGGCCCGCACCTCCGTCTGCTCCCGCACCGCCGCCGCGTCCTGCCGCGCCAGCTCCGCCACCCGGTCCGCATGCGCCTCGGCCGCACCCCGCGTCGCCGACGCGTCCGCACGCGCATCCATCCGCAGCGTCTCCGCCTCCTCCTGGGCCAGCAGCAGGATCCGCCGGGCGCGCTCGCTCAGCTCGTCGTACGTCTGCGCCTGCGGCCCCAGCGCCGCCACCGCACCCCGCAGCCGCTCCGCCTCCGCCTCCATCTGCTTGGCCAGGACGGTCAGCCGCGCCACCCGCTCCCAGGCCTCGTCCCGGCTGCCGGACAGCCGGGCGAGGTAGCGGTCCACGTCCTCCACCCGGTAGCCACGGCCGCGCACGATCGCAATGGGTGCACTCATCTGGGGGCGCCTCTCTCGCGGGGATTCCCGTCAAGGATGCGCCATTTGCTCCCGGAAGCCCGAATGGCCGGGCCGAAGCCCCTTTCGAGGGGCCCGCCCCGGCCATTCACTGCGAACCGGCCTCCGCTAGAGCAGCCCGTCCCACATCTGCTCCAGCAGCACCGACCACCAGCTCTCCGGCGAAGCCAGCGCCGCGCTGTCGAGCCCCGCCAGGTTCGCCTGGAAGTCGACCGTCCAGCGGCCCGCCTGCTCCGGCGTCAGATGCTGGCGCAGCCGCCACATGTGACCCAGCATCGCCAGCGACCGCACGAACTGCGGCAGGCTCGAGTTCACGAACTGCGGCGGCACCGGGGCACCGCCCGGACCGCCCTCCACCGGCACCGCCACGATGTGCGCGGTCCCGTACTGCACGCACAGCGCCTTGCCGAAGTCGCTGCCGACCACCAGGTACGAGCCCGCGTCCGACGCGGGCTGCACCTGCCGCTGCGCCGCCAGCTCGGCCAGCGTCGGCACCGGCTGGCCCGGCACCGCCTGCGCCCAGAAGAACGGCCCGAAATCGACCGGCAGGCCGGACCACACCAGCGTCTGCGCCACGATCTCCGGCACGCCCTGGCGGGACACGGCCCGCTGGTCGAAGCGGAACACGCCCTGCGGACCGAACGCCCCCGCCAGCTCCGCCGCGATCGCGTCCAGCGGGATCGCCGGCTGGAGCGGAACCTGCGGCAGCGGCGCCCGCACCGGCGCGGGACGCGCCGGGCCGTCCGCCACCTGGTGGAGTTCGCCCTGATGGGTGAGCAGATGCCGCATGCCCTGCTGACGGCCCGCATGGTCCTTGCCGTACGGGGCCACGCTGGTGATCCGCACCTGCGGCCACGTCTCCCGGATCATCCGGGCGCAGTAACCGCCGGGCAGCTCACAGGACTCCAGCTCCGTGTGGAGCTCCAGCACCTGCTGGGGCGGCACGTTCATGGCGCGCAGCTCGTGCAGGATCTGCCACTCCGGGTGCGGGGTACCGGGCGCCGAGCGGCGGATGAGCTGCTGCTCGGAGCCGTCGGGCGCACGGTAGCGGAGCACGGCCTGGTAGCCGGGCCCGACCGTGGGCACACCGGAGGGAGCCTGGTGCGGCTGGGGCGCCTGCGGAGCTTGGTGCGGCTGGGGAGCCTGGGGCGCCGGATGCGCCGCCACGGGACCACCCGGAGGCGGGCCGGGAGGCGCCGGCGGCTGACCCGTGACCGCCGGACCCGCCAGCATCGTCGCGGCATGGTCCAGCCCACCACCGAGCGACCCGCCACCCGGAACCCCCGGCGGACCGGGAGGCTGCGGCACACCACCGCGCGGCGCCCCGGGCGGACCGGGAGGCGCGGGCGGCTGACCCGTCACGGCCGGACCCGCCAGCATCGTCGCGGCATGGTCGAGCCCACCGCCGAGCGACCCGCCACCGGGCACACCGGGCGGACCGGGAGGCTGCGGCGCAGCACCACCGGGAGCCCCCGGAGGACCGGGAGGCGCGGGCGGCTGACCCGTGACCGCCGGACCCGCCAGCATCGTCGCGGCATGGTCCAGCCCACCACCGAGCGACCCGCCACCGGGCACACCCGGCGGACCGGGAGGCTGCGGCACACCACCGCGCGGCGCCCCGGGCGGACCGGGAGGCGCCGGCGGCTGACCCGTCACGGCCGGACCCGCCAGCATCGTCGCGGCATGGTCGAACCCGCCGCCGAGCGACCCGCCCCCCGGAGCCCCGGGCGGACCGGGCGGCTGCGGCACGCCCGGAGCCCCCGAAGCCGGCACTCCCGGCGATCCCGGCGCCGCCGGCACACCCTGCACTCCCTGCACTCCCTGTCCTCCCTGCGCTCCCTCCGACGACGCTGCACCCGGCACCCCGGGCGGAGGCGGAGGCGTCGGCACACCCGCTCCCGGCGTACCCGGCACACCCGCCGCCGGCACACCCGCACCCGGTCCGGCAACGCCGTCGGCGCCCCCGCCCGAGTCGCCCGGGCGGGAGATCCGGGCCCTGCTCGTCGGCGCGTCGGCGATGTCCGCCGCCTCCGACCCGAGCGCCGGCACGACCCGGGTCTTCGGCAGCCGGCTGCCCCCCGGAATCAGCGTGGTCTTCGCCTCGGGGGCCACCCCGGAGGACGGCGCGTCGTCCAGGTCCGACCCGGACAGCGGCGGCGCGAACACGGTCGCCGGCAGCGGCACGGACGCGTCGTCCGAGCCCGAGTTCACATCGGTCCCGGCCCACGGCGTGGACCCGGCCGGCACCCCGTCGTTGGCGGTCGGCTCGTACGGGATCTCGCCCCCGCGCCGCAGCGGCACCGCATCCACGGGCTCCACGACCCGCGCCGGAGCCGCATCGACGGGCTCGACGGACGCCGCAGCAACGGGCTCCGGAGCCCGTTCAGCCACACCGACACCACCAGACGCACCGGCACCGGCCGACCCACCGGCGCCCGAACCGCCGACCCCAGCCGGAGGCGTCACCGCCGGCGGAATCCCCGCCCGGTCCGCCGCCTCCTGCAACCACTCCGGCGGGCTCAGGATGAACGAGGTCTGCTCCGAATCGATCCGCGGCGGCGGAACCGAAGCCTCCGAAGCCGACGCGGCCGCAGCCGCCCCGTACTCCTCCTCGTACCGGCGGATCACCTCACCCACCGGCAGCCCCGGCCACAGCGTCACCTCACCGCTGTCCCGCGCGATGACCAGCCGCTGCCGCCCACCACCGGACACCGGACCGGCCGCACGGTCCTCAGCCCACACCACGAACCCGAGCCCGAACTCCCTTACCCGCACCTCACGGTGCTGGTACCCGGGCACGTCCCCGTTGATCCACTCCTCGGCGCGCTCCTGCGCCTGCGCAAACGTCACCATCGCGCGCTCACCCCTCCACCCGCGCCGGGCCCGCCACGGGAACCGAGCGTGCGAATCCGCCGTCCACCATCAGACCGGCCACCGTTTCCAGTTCCGGCGGATTGCCCGCCAAACGCTCCAGGAAGGCATCGAAATCAGCGCCGCACGGCAGCAACAGCCGCTCCACGCGCTCCTGGACGGACCATCCGTCCCGGTCGCGCGCGTCGTCGTACGGGGAGAACCACACCGACCCGATCGACTCGCCCTTGACCTTCAGCGCGAGCAGCCCGCCCTGCGCGAAGGCCACGCACAGGTAGTCCTTCGTCAGGTGGTCGCGCAGGCACTTGTTGACGTAGACGAGGTCGTTGACCGCCGCCTCCTCACGCACCGTGAAGAACGGCTGGTCCACCAGCAGCCCGAGGTCCACGTCCAGCCCCGCACCCACCGGAGCGCAGCCGCCCGCAGCCTTGAGGAACGACCGGTACGCCTCCGGCAGCCGGTACCCGAGGTCCTCCTCGACACCCTGCACCTGCGACTCGGACACCGAGACCACCGACTTCGGCAGCCCCATGTGCACCGGACGCACCTCCTGCAACGGCCGCGTCCCACGCTTCTCGTGGTCCACCGGAGCCGTCGCCAGACCGGCATGGTGCCGCAGCAGCGCCTTCACCTCGACGGGGACCAGCTCCATGCGCCGCGAACCCGCCACGTGGTGCCAGGTCCAGCCGTGCGGGGTCGCCACCGGGCCGACCGTGTCCCACAGCTCGTGCCCCGTCGCCTTCATCGCGGCGTTCGCGGACACGTAGTCCGTCAGGCGCAGCTCGTCCACACCGAAGCCCTCCGGCGGTTCGGCGATCTCCACCGCCGCGCGCGCGTACGCGGAGAAGTCCGGATGCCCGGCGCCGCCCATCCGCACTCCGTGGGGATGCCGAGCAGCCCGGACCGGGTCCGGGAAATGCACGACCTGCCCCGAGTAAGCGGCGTTGGGTGGCGCGGCATGCTGCCCGAGCCGACCTGTCGTCATGGCGGTAGCCCCCTGCTGGATCTGGCTGGTTCACCACAGCCTATGCGCTGGGGCAAGAGCGTCACTCGCCCGCAACCGGCGCACCCACCCGAGGGCCAGGAACATCCGAATTGATACGAATATTCGACCCCGCTTCCGTATGACAGATGACATTTGGCAGGCTGTCCCCGCAGCACGGGGGCGTGCGCACAGCGGCGACAACCGCGGCCACGGGAGGGAAAGCGCGAGCATGCACAACACGGCAACACGTACAGACCGGGCCGACTCGACCGGACCAGGACCCGGAACCGGAACCGCCACGGGCCCGGCCACCCCACCGGCCCCCGAACCCGGAGGCCCCGCCGGCGACCCCCGCCTGCGCTGGAGCAGCACCAACGGCCGCCCCGCCGTGCCCGTCCTGCGCTTCCGCCGCGACGGCATCCTGCCCACCATCGCCGCCGCACTCTCCGTCCGCGGCGAAACCCTCACCAGCACCGCCGGCAAGGGCGACCAGCCACCCGCGCTCCACCACCTCGTCCAGGACTACCTCGACACCCTCACCAGCGGCCAGCGCGAACGATTCACCGGCCGCTGCCCCGAGGCGATCCTGCTCTCCCGCCACCTCGCCACCGTCGAAGGCGCCCGCTCCAAGCGAGCCTCCCGCAAACCCCTCTCCCCCAGCGAGGCCCGCCGCTCCCTGAAGCACTCGAAGATCACCGCACGCCGCATCCGCGAGGACGGCGACCCCCTCCACGGCAGCTACGCACCCCCCTGCCGCTCCTGCGAGGCCCTCCTCGCCCACTTCGGCGTACGCCACGTCGACCTCACCCCCGCCGAGTAGCCATGACCACCACCTCAGCCTCCTACGACCGCTCCTCGGCCACCCGCTTCCCCGTCGCCGTCGACTCCGCCCTGCGCACCGCCGGATGGGAGCCCGGCCGCTGGGACATCAAGCAGGCCGAGTACTGGGCCGACGCCCTCCGGGACCACACCACCCCCGCCGGCCACCGGCACACCGTCTTCCCCGCCGCCGTCGAGGCCTGGGCCGAATTCGGCGGCCTCACCGTCACCGCCCACGGCCCCGGCCGCCAGATAGCCCCCGTGACCGTCCGCCTCGACCCCACCACCGGCCTCCACCTGGCCCGCACCTTCGCCGACCTGGGCCGCGCCCTGTCCACGGAGCTCTGCCCCCTGGGCACCGAGGCCGACGGGAGCTCGCACCTGGCCATCGACCGCGAGGGCCGCGTCTACGGCATCGACCACACGGGCGACTGGTACCTCGGCTCCCACCTGGACGAAGCCCTCACCCTCCTCCTGACGGGCCTCCAGCCGACCCGCCTCACCACGGGCTGACCCCGCCGGGGCGAAACCAGCCCCGCCGGGGATTGAGGCGCGGGGGTCCGGGGGCAGCGCCCCCGGCAACGGCGCCGCACGAACCCGCCAAGCGGCCCTACCCCCCGGCCCCCACGGGAAGCACCGCCGACACCTTGAACCCACCCGCATCCGTCGGCCCGGACACGAACACCCCGCCCAGCCCCAGCACCCGCTCCCGCATCCCCACCAGCCCGTTCCCCCCACTGGGAAGCCCCGGCTCGGCGGCGCTCCCGTCACACGGCCCGTTCTCCACCTGCATCGCCACCTCCCCCTCCCGGTGCGCGAGCCGTACGACGACCCGCGCGCCCGGCGCGTGCTTGTGGCAGTTGGTCAGCGCCTCCTGCACCACCCGGTAGGCCGTCTGCTCCACCTCCGCCGCATACGCGGCCGCCGCCTCCCCGTGCACCACCATCTCCACGGCCATCCCCGCCACCCGGGACTGCCCGACCAGCGCCTCCAGCTCACCGAGCGAAGGCCCGTCCTCGAAACCCGAGCCCGAGCCCGAGCCCCCCACCAGCGCCACGGAGACGGCAGCAGCCACCGGGACGGCCCTGACCGGCTCCTCCCGCCGCAAGACCCCGAGCATCTCCCGAAGCTCCGTCAGCGCCTGCCGCCCCATGTCACCCACCAGCGCCGCGTTCTTCGCCGCCCGCACCGGATCCTTCGCGGCCACCGCCTCCAGCGCCGCCGCGTGCACCACCATCAGCGACACCCGGTGCGCGACCACGTCGTGCATCTCCCGCGCGATCCGGGTCCGCTCCTCCGTACGGGCCCACTCGGCCCGCTCCTCCGCCCGGTCCGCCAGCAGCGACAGCTCCCGCTCCAGCGAGTCCGCCCGCTCCTGGAGGCTCTCCATCAGGCGCCGCCGGGCCCCGATGTACAGCCCGAGCAGCACCGGCGGCACGGTCAGCGCCACCGCCACGAAGACGGACAGCATGAGCACGAACGTACGGCCGGCCTCCGTGTCCCCGCTGGTCCGCAGGTACATCACGGCGAAGGTCGCAACCAGCGCCATCGAGGTCAGCGTGGCGGTGATCCGGCGGGGCACCTCGGAGGAGGCCACCGTGTACAGGCCCACCACCCCGAGCATGAACCCCATCACGGCCGGGGTCACACCGATCCCCACCAGCACCACGGCGACCGGCCACCGCCGCCGCACCACGAGGGTGGCCCCCACCACCAGCCCGAACAGCACCCCGACCGCGGTCGGCACCCCCGCCTCGTGGGCGAAGGACACGCCCTCCCACCCGCACTCGACGGCGGACGCGACACCGAGGGCCACGTCCACCACGACATCCCGCCGCCGCCCCCACCACCACACAGGCGGCCCGGCGCGGCCTTCCACATCCCCCGTACTGGTCATGCCGACCAGCGTACGCAGGGGCCCCAGCACACGGTCGACCGGAATTCCGGCAAACCCCGGGTAATCGCACATACGACTGAATAGCCCGGAATCCGAGACCCGAATCCCGAATTCCGGACGACATTGAACCCATGACCGAAATCCGACGTCGCCCCGGCGACGGCACCGGCGGACTCCGCCACGGCACCACGACCTTCGAATCCCTCCGCGAGCAGGCGGTGTCCCTGCGCCGCGAGGGCCTCAGCCGCCGCCAGATCCGCGACCGCCTGCACGTCCACAACAACGAAATCCTGAACCGCCTCCTGGACGGCGAGCCGGCCCCCGAGTGGACCGAGCGGCCGAACGCCAAGGACGACCTCCGCGCGAAGGCCCGGGACCTCCGCCTCCAGGGCCTCACGTACGACCAGATCCAGGTCGAGCTGGGCTGCTCGAAGAGCTCGATCTCCCTCTGGGGCCGCGACCTCCCGAAACCGGAACGCACGCGCACCGCCGAAGAGAGGTCGGCCATGGCCAAGCGAGGGTGGGAGCGCACCCTCGAGACGCGCGACGAGGAAAGGCGCCGAGCCAAACAGGAGGCGGCCGCCGAGATCGAGACCCTCTCGGACCGAGAACTGTTCGTCCTGGGCGTCGGCCTCTACTGGGCCGAGGGGACCAAGGACAAGGCGTACGACCGCCGCGAACGCGTGATCTTCGTGAACAGCGACCCGGACATGGTCCGCGTCTACCTCGCCTGGCTGCGCCTGCTCGGCGTGGAGGACGAGCAGGTGCGGTACTCCGTCATGATCCACGAGACGGCCGACATCGCAGGGGCGGAGCAGTTCTGGATGGACTTCGCCGGTGCGGACGCCTCGCAATTCCTCAAGACAGCCATCAAGCGACACAACCCCAAGACCATCCGCAAGAACACCGGCGAGGACCACTACGGTTGCCTTGCCATTCGCGTCCTCCAAAGCGCCGGTCTGTACCGTCGCATCGAAGGCTGGTGGTGCGGCATAGTAGGGGCTACGTCCGAACCTGATCAACGGAATCGGACATAGAGGGCGAACCATCCCGGATCGTCTAAAGGCAGGACAAATGGTTTTGGTCCATTGAATGAGGGTTCGAATCCTTCTCCGGGAGCTCACAGAGCACTGATGCTCAGGTTCGGGTCCTGACCTCCAAGGTCAGGACCCGCCCTCGTTTCCGGCCCTTAACGCCCCGGTATCCTTCACGGGTCCACTCCCGAAAGCCGAAGGGCACACCCGTGAGCGCCAACCGCCCGGCAGCCGTCGTCGTACTCGCAGCGGGTGAAGGCACCCGCATGAAGTCGGCGACTCCGAAGGTTCTGCACGAGATCTGCGGGCGCTCGCTCGTCGGTCACGTCGTCGCCGCCTCCCGTGAGCTGGACCCCGAGCACCTCGTCGTGGTCGTCGGGCACGCCCGCGAGCAGGTCACCGCGCACCTCGCCGGCATCGACGCCGACGTCCGCACCGCCGTCCAGTACGAGCAGAACGGCACCGGGCACGCCGTCCGCATGGCCCTCGAAGAGCTCGGCGGCGCGCCGGACGGCACCGTGATCGTCGTCTGCGGCGACACCCCGCTCCTCACCGGCGAGACCCTGCGCCAGCTCGCCGCCACCCACACCGCCGACGGCAACGCCGTCACCGTGCTCACCGCCGAGGTGCCGGACTCCACCGGCTACGGCCGCATCGTCCGGGACTCGGAGAGCGGCGCCGTGAAGGCGATCGTCGAGCACAAGGACGCCACCGACGCCCAGCGCGCCATCCGGGAGATCAACTCCGGGGTCTTCGCCTTCGACGGGGCCCTGCTCGCCGACGCCCTCGGCAAGGTCCGCACGGACAACAGCCAGGGCGAGGAGTACCTCACCGACGTCCTCGGCATCCTGCGCGAGGCCGGCCACCGCGTCGGCGCGGCGGTCGGCGCCGACCACCGCCAGATCCTCGGGATCAACAACCGCGTGCAGCTCGCCGAGGCCCGGGCGCTCCTCAACGCTCGCCTGCTGGAGCAGGCGATGCTCGCGGGCGTGACGGTCGTCGACCCCGCGGGCACCTTCATCGACGTGACGGTGACTTTCGGCCAGGACGCGATCGTGCACCCCGGCACCCAGCTGCTCGGCGCCACGCACATCGGCGAGGGCGCCGAGGTCGGCCCGAACAGCCGGCTCAAGGACACCCAGGTGGGTGCGGGCGCCCGCGTGGACAACACGGTGGCCGACGGCGCGGTCATCGGCGCGCAGGCCACGGTCGGCCCGTTCGCGTACCTGCGCCCCGGCACGAACCTCGGTGCGAAGGCCAAGGCCGGTACGTACGTGGAGATGAAGAACGCGACGATCGGCGAGGGCACCAAGGTGCCGCACCTCTCCTACGTCGGGGACGCGACGATCGGCGAGTACAGCAACATCGGCGCCGCGAGCGTCTTCGTGAACTACGACGGTGAGCACAAGCACCACACCACCGTCGGCTCGCACTGTAAGACGGGTTCGGACAACATGTTTGTGGCACCCGTCACCATCGGGGACGGTGCCTACACGGCTGCCGGGTCCGTGATCACGAAGGACGTGCCGCCCGGCGCCCTGGCCGTGGCCCGGGGCCAGCAACGGAATATCGAGGGCTGGGTGGCTCGCAAGCGTCCGGGAAGCGCCGCGGCGACGGCGGCTCAATCGGCGGTCCAGGTGGACTCCGACGCCCGTTGAGGTGAACTGACCGGAAACGGGTACGTTCAGGACGGCGTACCGTGATAGGTGCCCCAATTCGGCTGGCTCACCGTGTGCGGGACGGACGCACATGGGGGCGAGCAGCTTTCAACACGTCTGAGGAGACAGTGCTGTGACCGGGATCAAGACGACCGGCGAGAAGAAGCTGATGCTCTTCTCCGGCCGCGCCCACCCCGAGCTGGCCGAGGAGGTCGCGCACCAGCTCGGTGTCGGCCTCGTGCCGACCAAGGCTTTCGACTTCGCGAACGGCGAGATCTACGTCCGTTTCCAGGAGTCGGCGCGCGGCGCGGACTGCTTCCTGATCCAGAGCCACACGGCTCCGATCAACAAGTGGATCATGGAGCAGCTGATCATGATCGACGCGCTGAAGCGCGCGTCGGCCCGCTCCATCACCGTGATCGTCCCGTCCTACGGGTACGCCCGTCAGGACAAGAAGCACAAGGGCCGCGAGCCGATCTCGGCCCGCCTGGTCGCCGATCTGCTGAAGACCGCGGGTGCGGACCGCATCCTGACGGTCGACCTGCACACGGACCAGATCCAGGGCTTCTTCGACGGCCCGGTGGACCACCTTTCGGCCCTGAACGTCCTCGCGGACTACGTGGGCGCGAAGGTGGACCGCTCGAAGCTGACGATCGTCTCCCCTGACGCCGGCCGCGTGCGCGTCGCCGACCGCTGGTGCGACCGCCTGGACGCGCCGCTGGCGATCGTGCACAAGCGCCGCGACAAGGACGTCGCCAACCAGGTGACGGTCCACGAGGTCGTCGGTGAGGTCAAGGGCCGCGTCTGCGTCCTGGTCGACGACATGATCGACACGGGTGGCACGATCTGCGCCGCTGCCGATGCGCTGTTCGCGCACGGTGCGGAGGACGTGATCGTGACGGCGACGCACGGCATCCTGTCGGGTCCGGCTGCGGACCGTCTGAAGAACTCCAAGGTCAGCGAGTTCGTGTTCACGAACACGCTGCCGGACCCGTCCGACCTGGAGCTCGACAAGATCACGGTGCTGTCGATCGCCCCGATGATCGCGCGTGCGGTGCGCGAGGTCTTCGAGGACGGTTCGGTCACCAGCCTGTTCGAAGAGGACCACTGAGCCTCTAGAAGATCCTTTTGAAGTGCGGCCTTCCCGCCGGGTAGACTCATGAAGTTGCTCGGCGAGGGAGGCCGCACTTTCGTGTGCGGGCACTCCGTTATCGACGCGCTCTTCGTAGCAGGCCGTTCCGGCCGGGTGACTTCGTCCTTTTTTCCGTCACCCCACGAGGAGTGAGCATGTCCGAGGTCAAGCTTTCCGCCACCCTGCGCGACACCTTCGGCAAGGGCTCTGCCCGCCAGGCCCGTCGCGACGCCCTGATCCCCGGCGTCATCTACGGTCACGGCAACGACCCGAAGCACGTCAACGTCGAGGCCCACGGCCTGGCGCTGGCGCTGCGTACCCCGAACGTCCTGATCTCCCTGGACATCGCGGGCGACGGCACCGAGCTGGTCATCCCGAAGGCCGTTCAGAAGCACCCGCTGAAGCGCTCGATCTCCCACGTCGACTTCCTGATCGTCAAGAAGGGCGAGAAGGTCACCGTCGACGTCGCGATCGTCACCGAGGGCGAGCTGGCCGCGGGCGGCAACATGCTGGAGACCCTCCAGAACACCGTCTCCGTCGAGGCCGAGGCCACCCACATCCCGACCGAGGTCACCGTCTCGATCGAGGGCCTGGAGGCCGGCGCCACCATCCACGCCAAGGACCTGGTCCTCCCGGCGGGCACCACCCTGGCCGTCGACGGCGACATCGCCGTCCTGCAGGTCGTCGCCCCGCAGGCCGAGGAGCCGGCCGCCGAGGCCGAGGGCACCGAGGCCTGAGTCTCGCCCTCACCCCTCAGCAGTTGCTGACCGACCGCCGTCCGGCTCCACTGGAGCGGGACGGCGGTCGTCTTCGTTTTCCAAGGCGGTAAGGAGCTATTGATGTCGGACGACGCGGCGACTCCCTGGCTGGTCGTGGGCCTGGGGAACCCGGGTGGCGAGTACGCGGGGAACCGGCACAACATCGGTTTCATGGTCGCGGACCTGCTGGCCGAGCGGATCGGCGGCAAGTTCAAGGCGCACAAGGCCCGTGCCCAGGTGGTGGAGGGCCGGATCGGGCCTCCGGGGCCGGCGAACCGCCGGGTGGTGCTGGCGAAGCCGATGTCCTTCATGAACCTGTCGGGGGGTCCGGTGACGGCCCTGCGCGACTTCTACAAGGTGCCGCTGGAGCGGGTCGTCGCGATCCATGACGAGCTGGACATCGACTATCCGACGCTGCGTCTGAAGCTGGGCGGCGGGGACAACGGCCACAACGGTCTGAAGTCGATGACGAAGTCGATGGGTGCGGACTACCACCGGGTGCGCTGCGGGATCGGGCGGCCGCCGGGCCGGATGCAGGTCGCGGACTTCGTGTTGAAGGACTTCTCCTCGACGGAGCGCAAGGAGCTGGACTGGTTCGTGGACCG
The DNA here is from genome assembly GCF_044541755.1 of Streptomyces sp. NPDC085524. Taxonomy (NCBI): domain Bacteria; kingdom Bacillati; phylum Actinomycetota; class Actinomycetes; order Kitasatosporales; family Streptomycetaceae; genus Streptomyces; species Streptomyces sp. NPDC085524. The sequence goes on along the minus strand of NZ_JBITTH010000019.1, from coordinate 124,796 downwards.
GGCGGCCGATTCGGTGGAGTGCCTGATCACGGAGGGTCTGGAGCGGGCCCAGTCGGCGTACAACTCCTAGGGGGTGCGGGTCGGTCGGCGGAGTGGACCGACCGCGCCATTCCGGGCATAGGGCACACGGACCCCCAAGAGCACACGAATACTCGTGCGTACCTCTTGACCGCTGTGGGGCGGCGTCAGCAAGCTGGGCGGCGCCACCCCCACGGCCCCGTATCCCTCGCCCGTGCCAGAGGTGTCCCATGCCCATTCCCAGCCAGCGCTTGACGGCCACGGCGGTTGCCGCCGCGGCTTCCCTCGTGCTCGCCGCAGGTGCCGTGCCCGCTCTCGCGACCGACGCGTACACCGTTCCGCTGCATCAGGCGGTTCCCCTCACCGCGGCTTCCTTCGGTGAGAAGGAAGCGAAGTGTGCGGATGTCCCGTCGTCCAAGGACGGCTGGCACTTCGTGCTGCCGGGCGGCTCGACCGTTTTCAAGAAGCTGACGGTGACCTTCGAGCCGGGCGGCACGCAGGTGATCACCGTCTTCGGTCCGCCGTCGGAGAAGCACGCGTACGCGGCCTCCGCCGCCGGTGCCAAGCTCACGGCGGCCTCGGCGGTGGTCGAGGGCGGCTCGGTGGAGTGGTTCAACCTGTCGCACACCTGCCCGGCGGCGGTGACGCCGAGCGGTACGCCGTCGAAGACTCCGTCCGGCACTCCGTCGAAGACGCCGTCGCACACCCCGTCGCACACTCCGTCGAAGACGCCGTCGGGCAGCGCCTCGTCGTCGGCTTCGTCCTCGCCGTCGGCGAGCCGGAGCGGTGGCGGTACGCCGTCGGGGTCGGTCTCCCCGAGTTCCTCGGCGAGTTCTCCGGCTCCGGTCACGGGTGGCACCACGGGCGGCGGTGGTCTGGCGAGCACCGGTTCGGACCTGCCGGTGGCCCTGCTGTCGGCGATGGCCGCGGCGCTGGTGGCCGCCGGTGGGGTGCTCGTGGTGCGCCGTCGCCGCATGCGTTAGTCGCGACGCGTACGGGGAAGCCCCCGGCACCGACCACGGTGCGGGGGGCTTCCTCGTGACTGCGGTGGGTTCAGCCGGTGTTGCGCAGGCCGGCGGCGACGCCGTTGACGGTGAGCAGCAGGGCGCGGGCGAGGAGCGGGTCGGCTTCCTCGCCGCGGGCGGCGGCTGCGCGCTGGCGGGCCAGGAGGGAGACCTGGAGGTAGGAGATGGGGTCCAGGTAGGCGTCGCGTACGGCGAAGGTCTGCTGGAGCACCGGCTGGGAGTCGAGGAGCTTCTCGCCTCCGGTGATGCGCAGGACTTCGGCGACGGTGAGGGCGTGTTCGGCTTCGATGCGGTCGAAGACGTGCTTGAGCTCTTCGGGTACGAGGGTGTCGACGTAGTGGCGGGCGATCCGCAGGTCGGTCTTGGCCAGCGTCATCTCGACGTTGGAGAGGAAGTTGCGGAAGAAGTGCCAGCGCTCGCCCATTTCGCCGAGGACGTCCTCGTGACCGGCTTCGCGCAGGGCCTTGAGGCCGGAGCCGACTCCGTACCAGCCGGGGACGATCTGGCGGGACTGGGTCCAGCCGAAGACCCACGGGATGGCGCGCAGGCCGTCGAGGCCGGCGCCGGAGTCCGGGCGGCGGGAGGGGCGGGAGCCGAGGTGGAGGTCGGCGAGCTGGTCGACGGGGGTGGCGGCGAAGAAGTACGAGGGCAGGTCGGGGTCTTCGACGAGTTCGCGGTACGCGCCGTGGGCGGCCTCGGAGACGATGTCCATGGCCGCGTCCCAGCGGGTGAGGGCGTCCGGGGACTGGCGGGGTGCGGTGTGCAGGGCGGAGGCCTGGAGGGTGGCCGCGACGGTCAGCTCCAGGTTCTCGCGTGCCAGGGACGGGACGAGGTACTTGTCGGAGATGACCTCGCCCTGTTCGGTGACCTTGATCTCGCCTTCGAGGGTGCCCCAGGGCTGGGCGAGGATGGCGTCGTGGGAGGGGCCGCCGCCGCGGCCGACGGTGCCGCCGCGGCCGTGGAAGAGGCGCAGGCGGACGCCGTAGCGGTGGGCGACGTCGCGCAGGCGGCGCTGGGCGCGGTGGATTTCCCACTGGCTGGTGGTGATGCCGCCGAACTTGGAGGAGTCGGAGTAGCCGAGCATGACCTCCTGGACGTCTCCGCGGAGGGAGACGAGGCGCCGGTAGGAGGGGTCGGCGAGCATGTCGCCGAGGATGACGTCGGCGGCGCGGAGTTCGTCGGTGGTTTCCAGGAGCGGGACGATGCCGATCTTGGCCCAGCCGGCGTGGAGGTCGATGAGGCCGGCTTCGCGGGCGAGGACGGCGGCGGCGAAGACGTCGTCGGCGCCCTGGCACATCGAGATGATGTAGGACTCGATGACCTCGGGGCCGAACTTCTCGAAGGCGTCCTTGACGGCGAAGAAGACGCCGAGGGTCTTGTGTCCGGCGGGGTCGAGGGGTGCCGGGGTGGGTGCGAGGGGGCGGCGCGAGCGGAGTTCCTTGGCGAGGAGCTTCTGCCGGTAGTCGCGGGGCATGTCGGCGTAGCGCCAGGATTCCTCGCCGAGGCGGTCGAAGAGCTGGCCGAGTGCGTGGTGGTGGGCGTCGGCGTGTTCGCGGACGTCCATGGTGGCGAGCTGGAGGCCGAAGGCGGCCAGGGTGCGGATGGTGCGGTCCATGCGGCCGTCGGCGAAGAGGGCGCCGCGGTGTTCGCGCAGGGAGGTCTGGATGAGGGTGAGGTCGGTGAGGAGCTCGGCGGTGCCGAGGTAGTCGCGGCCTTCCTCGTGCGGGATGCCCTTGGCGAGGCGTTCGCGGGTGTTGAGGAGCTTCTGGCGGATGCAGGTGGCCTTGAGGCGGTACGGCTCCTCGGCGTTCAGCCGCTTGTAGCGCGGGCTGATCTCGGGGAGGCGTTCGAGGTCTGCCTGGAGGGAGGCGAGGAGTTCCTCGGTGGCTCCGGTGTAGCGGATGGAGTTGGAGAGGAGGCCGCGCAGGAAGTCGATGAGTTCGAGGGCGTCGGTGATGCCGTGTTCGTGCTGGAGGATCAGCACGTCGCGGGTGACGTCGGGGGTGACGTTGGGGTTGCCGTCGCGGTCGCCGCCGATCCAGGTGCCGAAGGTGAGGGGGCGGGTGCCGGCGGGGAGTTCGATGCCGACGCGCTGGAGTTCGGCGGCGAGGTCTTCGAGTACGTCGCCGACGGCGCCGGCGTGGAGCTCGTCGAGGTAGTAGATCGCGTTGCGGGCTTCGTCGGCGGGCTCGGGGCGGACGACGCGGAGTTCGTCGGTCTGCCAGACGAGGTCGATGTTCTCGGCGAGTCGCAGGTCGTGGCGGCGGCGGTCGCCGGCGCCGGTGACGGGCTCTTCCAGGAGGGCGGCGATGCGGCGCAGCTTGTTGAGGACGCTGCGTCGGGCTGCCTCGGTGGGGTGTGCGGTGAAGACGGGCCGGACGTTGAGGTTCTTGACGGTTTCGCGCAGGTGCTCGGGGTCGGCGTCCTTGAGCATGTCTGCGGTGCGGGCGAGGAGCCCGCCCTCGGCGGCGCGGTGGGCGCGGAGTTCCTTGCCGCGGTGCACCTGTTCGGTGACGTTGGCGAGGTGGAAGTAGGTGGAGAAGGCGCGCACGAGCTTGGCGGCGGTCTCCAGGTCGGTTTCGCCGAGGAGGGCGGCGGCGGCCTCTCCGTCGGTGCGGGTGAGTGCGCGCACGCGTTCGACGAGGTCGAGGAGGTCCTGGCCCTCCTGGCGTACGAGGGTTTCCCCGAGGAGGTCGCCGAGGCGGCGGATGTCCGCGCGCAGCTCTGCGTTCGCGGCGTCCGTGGTGTGGGCGGGGGCCTGGTCAGCACTGCTCACGGGTGCGGCTCCTTGCAGTGTTTCGAGCGCTACTGGGCGGTGGGCTCCCGACCGCGCGCAGCGCTGCTGCTTCCTGATGCGCAGCTCGGGCTGCCCGTGCGGACCGCGCTGTCCGCCGGGGACAGGATAGGTGTCCCGTGCTTGTGCCTGGGCAAATGTCTCACCAGACGGCAGGTGGGCGGCTTGCGCGGCGGGTGTCGCGGGCCGGTCTTGGGCCGGTCGTGGGGCCGGTCGTGGCGCACGGGTCGTCGTGCTTTTGCGCGCCCCGGCCGCGCGCCTGTTGCCCCGGGGTCCGCCTTTGCCATACTTACGATGCCGTAGGTTACGCATCCGTAACCTCGGGGCCTGCCGACTTCTCACCCTCAGGGGACCTCCATGACCACCAGTCCCGATCTGATCGAGGACGTGTCCGCGTCCTCCGACGGGTCTGCGCCGTCCGCGACTCTCGGCGGCGAGAACAAGCGGTCCATCGAACAGATCGCCCTGCTCCTGTTCATCACCGTTCCTTTCGTGGCGCTGCTGGCGGCGGTTCCGCTGGCCTGGGGCTGGGGGGTGAGCTGGCTGGACCTCGGGCTGATGGTGTTCATGTACTTCCTGGCGTGCCACGGGATCACCGTCGGCTTCCACCGGTACTTCACGCACGGTTCCTTCAAGGCGAAGCGGCCGCTGCGGATCGTGCTCGCGGTGATGGGTTCGATGGCGGTGGAGGGGCCCCTGGTGCGGTGGGTGGCCGATCACCGCAAGCACCACAAGTACTCCGATCACGAGGGGGACCCGCATTCGCCGTGGCGGTTCGGGGAGACCGTGCCGGCGCTGATGAAGGGCCTGTGGTGGGCGCACATCGGATGGCTGTTCGACGAGGAGCAGACGGATCAGCAGAAGTACGCTCCCGACCTGATCAAGGACCCGGCGATCCGGCGCATCTCGCGCGACTTCATCTACTGGACGATGTTCTCGCTGGCGATCCCGCCGCTGGTCGGCGGTCTGGTGACGATGTCGTGGTGGGGTGCGTTCACGGCGTTCTTCTGGGGTTCGCTGGTGCGGGTCGCGCTGCTGCACCACGTGACGTGGTCGATCAATTCGATCTGCCACGCCGTGGGCAGGCGTCCGTTCAAGTCGCGTGACCGTTCGGGCAACGTGTGGTGGCTGGCCGTGCTCTCCTGCGGCGAGTCCTGGCACAACCTGCACCACGCGGACCCGACGTCGGCCCGCCACGGCGTGCTGCGCGGGCAGGTCGACTCCAGTGCGCGCCTGATCCGCTGGTGCGAGCAGCTGGGCTGGGCCACCGACGTGCGCTGGCCTTCGGCGGCCCGCATCGACGCCCGGCGCAGGGAAACCGCGTCGAACGCGGCATGATGGGGGACGTGGCGATCGACGGCGGTAATACCAGCAGTGACAAGCCCAGGCGTGGACGCCGGGTGCGGATGACGGGCGCCGAGCGGCGCCAGCAGCTGCTGGACATCGGCCGGACGCTGTTCGCGGAGAAGGGCTTCGAGGGCACCTCGGTGGAGGAGATCGCGGCGAAGGCCGGGGTGTCCAAGCCGGTGGTGTACGAGCACTTCGGCGGCAAGGAGGGCCTGTACGCGGTCGTCGTGGACCGTGAGATGCGCCAGCTGCTGGACGGGGTGACGGGCGCGCTGACGGCCGGGCACCCGCGGGAGCTGCTGGAGCAGGCGGCCTTCGCGCTGCTGGACTACATCGAGTCCTACACGGACGGCTTCCGCATCCTCGTCCGCGATTCCCCGGTCGCGCAGTCGACCGGCACCTTCGCCTCGCTGATCAGCGACATCGCCACGCAGGTCGAGGACATCCTGGGTCTGGAGTTCAAGGCCCGGGGCTTCGATCCGAAGCTGGCCCCGCTGTACGCGCAGGCGCTGGTCGGGATGGTGGCGCTGACGGGGCAGTGGTGGCTGGACGTGCGCAGGCCCAAGAAGGCGGAGGTGGCCGCGCACCTGGTGAACCTGGCCTGGCACGGCCTGGACGGTCTGGAGTCGAAGCCGCACCTGGTGGGCCGCCGCAAGAACTGAGCGCGTGCCCCGTGGACGCGACGGCGCCCCGTCACCGGAGATCCGGTGGCGGGGCGCCGTCGCGTGGTGCGGTCCGCTGCGCTCAGGCGCAGGATTCCAGGGTGTGGGGTTCCAGGAATTCGAGCCGGTTGCCGACGGGGTCCTCGGAGTAGAAGCGGCGGTGCCCGGGCAGGTTGTCGTCCCAGACGACCTTGGCGCCCCGCTCCTCCAGTCTGCTCGCGTACTCCGCGATGCCGGTCACGCGCAGCCCGGGGTGGGCCTTGCGGGCGGGCCGGAAGTCCTCCTCGACGCCGAGGTGCAGCTGTACGGGTCCGGCGGCGAACCAGCAGCCGCCGCGGGCGGCGAGGACGGGCGGTTTGGGGATCTCGGTCATCCCGAGGACGTGCGTGTAGTACGCGCGCAGCAGGGCCTCGGATCCGGGCGGGGCGGCGAGTTGTACGTGGTCGACGGCGGTCAGCATGGTCAGGCCTCCTTGCGGGCTACGGCGAAGATGCGGCGGAAGGGGAACACGGTGCCGCGCGGTCCGGGCGGGTAGGCCTCGCGCAGCCGGTCGCGGTACTCGGCGAGGAAGGTGCGGACGGCCTCTTCGTCGTCGCCGAGGGCGGTGAGGACCGGCCTGAGGGCGGTGCCCTTGACCCAGTCGAGGACGGGGTCGGGGCCTTGGAGCAGCTGGTGGTAGGTGGTCTCCCAGACGTCCACGGTGCAGCCCAGTTCGGTGAAGCGGGCGAGGTACTCGGCGGGTTCGAGGAGGTGGATGTAGCGGGCTCCGTGGCCGGCGAGCCGGGCGCGCCAGCGCGGGGTGTCGCAGAGCTCGGCGAGCAGGGCGTGGCTGGGGGCGGTGAAGTTGGCGGGGATCTGGAAGGCGAAGGTGCCGCCGGGGCGCAGTCCGTTGATCCAGGCGCCGAAGGAGCCGGGGTGGCTGGGGACCCATTGGAGGGCGGCGTTGGAGACGATCAGGTCGTATGGCTCGTCGGGCAGCCAGGAGGCGAGGTCCGCGTGGTGGAAGTCGAGGCAGCCGCCGCCTGGGGTGGGGCCGGCGTGTTCCTGTTCGGCGCGGTGGAGCATCTCCGGGGACAGGTCGAAGCCGGTGATCTTGGCGTCGGGCCAGCGGTCGGCGAGGAGGGCGGTGACGTTGCCGGGGCCGCAGCCGAGGTCGGCGATGCGGGCGGGGTCGGTGGGGAGCTCGGGTATGCGGGTCAGCAGGTCCAGGAAGGGCCTGGTGCGGTGGCCTGAGTGCCGGAGGTACTGCTGGGGATCCCAGGTGGGTGCGGACGGCGCGGTGGACGTGGGGGTCCCGGCGCGCGCGGTATCGGAATACATGTTCGAGCCTCCCTGCTGGCGGGGCGGTCGGAAGCGGAATCAGTTCCGGGACGCTCCATGCCCCACCCTCGCAGCAATTATATCTCGACGTCAAGATAGTTGTGGTCAAGAAGCTTGATGTGAAGAGACTTCATGTCGACAGACCCCTTACACTGATCGGCATGGAGGACGAGGTCGACCGACTGGTAGCGGCATGGCGCCGGGAGCGCCCTGACCTCGACGTGGAACCGCTTGAGGTACTGAGCCGCGTCAGCAGGCTCGCGCGCCACCTCGACCGCGCCCGCAGGCTGGCCTTCTCCGAGCACGGCCTGGAGCCCTGGGAGTTCGACGTACTGACCTCCCTGCGGCGCGCCGGAGCCCCCTACCAGCTCTCCCCCGGCCAGCTCCTGACGCAGACCCTGGTCACCTCCGGCACCATGACCAACCGCATCGACCGGCTCGCCAAGAAGGGCCTCGTCGAACGCCTCCCGGACCCCAGCGACCGCCGGGGGGTCCTCGTGCGGCTCACCCCCGAGGGCCGCGACCGCGCCGACCAGGCCCTCGCCGGGCTGCTGGCCCAGGAGCGGGCGATCCTCGCCCAGCTCTCCCGGCACGAACGGGCGGATCTCGCCGGGCTGCTACGCCAGTTGACCGCTCCGTTCGACAACGTCCCCGGCTAGCCCCAGATCGGCCGGCCGTACGCCCGCGCGCCGGGCCAGGGCCACCGCGGCGAGGGTGGAGTGCACGCCCAGCTTGCCCAGCACGTTCTGCATGTGCGTCCGGACGGTGTGCGGGGACAGGAACAGCCGCGCCGCCACGTCCTTGCGGCCCAGCCCCGCCACCATGCAGCGCAGCACCTCGTGCTCGCGCGGGGTCAGCGACTCGACCAGCCGCTCGCTGTCCGTACGGTGCTTGCGCGCGGCCGTCAGCTCGCGCAGCACCCCGGTGAGCAGCGCGGGCGGCAGATGCGTCTCCTCGCGCAGGACCCCGCGGACGACGGCCAGCAGCCGCGAGAGCGAGCAGTCCTTGGCCACCCAGCCCGAGGCACCCGCCTGGAGCGCGTGCGCGGCCCGGCGCGGGTCGTCGCGCTCGGCGAGGACGACCGTGCGCACTCCGGGGTGGGAGCCCCGCACGGTGGCGACCAGCGCGATCCCGTCCGCGCCCGGCGGCGCGGCCCCGGAGACGGAGCCGGAGCCCGGCTCCCGCTGGGCGGGCACCACCCCGGGGGTCCCGGAGGCGCCCGGGGCCCCGGCCGCGGCGGCCAGGTCGGCGTCGACGAGCAGGACGTCGAAGCGGCGGCCCTCGGCCACCGCGCGTTCGAGGCAGCGCAGGGCGGCCGGACCGCTGCCGGCCGCGGACACGTCCACGTCCGGCTCGGCCGCGAGCGCGGCTGCGAGCGATTCGGCGAAGATGCGGTGATCGTCGACGACGAGAACCCGGATACGAGCCACAAAACCCCCAAGGGTCGGGGAACGGACGACGGCGGGTACGGCGCCCGGACCGGGTGATCCGCAGCTGCCCCGGCCGCCGCCGTGACATCACTGCACTACCCCGGACCGGACGTCGTACCCGACTTGTCTCGACCCCTGAATCAACACCGGCCCCCACCGGTGTCACGCATCAGCGTAGGGCCGGGGGCGGCTCGCGGTTGGCCGAATAGCAGAAGTTTTTCCCGCGATTTTCCCGCGGGAACGACCCGAACAGGCTTTGTGGTGGCTTGAATTCGACTGCACCGAAGGTCCGGATGGCGGCATCCGCACCGGCGTGTGCCACGGGCAGTTGCACGGGGAGCATTTCACCCGGCGTGTGCACGCCGGGCGCCCGCGCACAGCGCCCGCCCACCGCGCGTGGCGGTCGTGCACGCGCCCCCCGCACCGGCAGGTGCGGGGGGCGCGTGGGAAAGCGGATGAGCGGGGTGGTTCAGGAGGCGTCCCTGCGCGCGAAGTTCCACGCGTCCGTGATGATGCCGGTGAGGTCCGTGCGGCTCGGGGTCCAGCCCAGACGCTCGTGGGCCGTGCGCGCGGAGGCCACCAGCTTCGCCGGGTCGCCGGCCCGCCGCGGGGCGACGACCTCGGGGATCTCGTGGCCGGTCACCTTGCGGACGGTCTCGACGACCTCGCGCACCGAGAACCCGCTGCCGTTGCCCAGGTTGCAGATCAGGTGCTCGCCCGCGGCGGCGTTCTCCAGCGCGGCCAGGTGGGCCTCCGCCAGGTCGGCCACGTGGATGTAGTCGCGGACGCAGGTGCCGTCCGGGGTCGGGTAGTCCTCGCCGTACACCGAGATAGACTCCCGCTCGCCCAGCGCGACCTGGAGCACCAGCGGGATCAGGTGGGTCTCGGGGGTGTGCCGCTCGCCGAACTCCTTGTAGGCGCCGGCCACGTTGAAGTAGCGCAGGGACACCGCGGCCAGGCCGTGCGCCACGCACTCCCCCGCGATCATGTGGTCGACGGCCAGCTTCGAGGCGCCGTACGGGTTGGTCGGCGCGGTCACCGAGGCCTCGGTCAGCAGGCCCTCCGTCGGCTCGCCGTAGGTGGCGGCGGTGGAGGAGAACACCAGCTTGGCCACGCCCGCCGCGCGCATCGCGGCCAGCAGGGCGAGGGTGCCGCCGACGTTGTTCTCCCAGTACTTGCCCGGGTTCACCACGGACTCGCCGACCTGCGAGGAGGCCGCGAAGTGCAGGACGCCGTCGAAGGAGCCGTCCACGTACTGCGCGGCGTCCTGGATCCGGCCCTCGATGAAGGAGGCGCCCGCCGGGACGCCCTCGCGGAAGCCCGTGCTGAGGTCGTCGAGGACGGTCACCTCGTGCCCCGCCTCCAGCAGGTGCGCCGCGACCACACTGCCGACGTATCCGGCGCCACCGGTTACCAGGTACTTGCTCACTCGACTACTGCCTCTCCCACGGGAACGCGCACGGGGGTACACGCGTGCTAGGAGACTGGCTTACCGGATGAGGCCGCTGCGGGGAAATCCGGGCCCCGGATCAGGCCTGCCCGGCCCCCCGCACCGGGGCCGCCCGGTCCAGCAGGCCGGTACGGGCGGCCAGCGCGGCCGCCTCCAGCCGGGAGCCCACGCCCAGCTTCATGAGGACCCGCTGCACGTGCGTACGGGCGGTGCTCGGGGCGATGGCCATGCCCGCCGCGATCAGCCGGGTGTCCTCGCCCTCCGCGACCCGCACGAGCACCTCCACCTCGCGCGGGGTCAGCAGCCGCAGCAGCCTGCTGCCCTCGTCGTCGGGCTGCGCTGCGGGGTTCAGGAGCTCCGCGAACGCCCCCTGGAGCAGTTGGGGCGCGATCGCCGGCTCCCCCGCCCGCGCCTTGGCCAGGGCGCGCTCCACGCCCTCGATCCGCTCGTCCTGGCGCACGTACCCCGAGGCGCCCGCGGCGAAGGCGGCGGCGATGCCGCGCGGGCTGGGCACCGGGCCCAGGACGACCACGGCGATCTGCGGGCGCTCCCGCTTGATCCGCACGACGGGCTCGAAGGCACCGGGTTCGGCGGGGGTCGCGGTCCCCAGCAGGCAGACCTCGGGGGCCCGGCTGATGACCAGTTCGGCGGCGCCCGCGGCCGGGGCGGCGGCCGCCAGCACCCGGTGGCCGCGCAGTTTCAGGGCAGAGGCGAGCGCCTCGGCCAGCAGCCGGTGGTCGTCGACCACCACGACGCGTACGCCCATTGAGGCACCCACCCCCGAATCATCTGACCCGGCAAGCTACACGCTTGTTCGACGGTGCGCGCCGGTATCCGCACAGAAGCCCCCGGAAGGACGGACCTTCCGGGGGCTTTCGTACACGGTGCGGGCGTCAGCTCGCGGTGTAGGAGATGAAGAGGTACTCCGGGTCGCTCTTCTCCGAGTACGGCTTGCGCACCGACGTGCGCGACATGAACAGCTTCCCGTTGTGGTAGCGGTATTCGGAGTAGTCGGGCGAGAACGCGATCTGGGCCTGCTGGTTCGCCTTGTCGCCCGGGCTCTCCAGGAGGAGGGTCTCCTTCATCGTCTTGCCGTCGATGCTGACGATCTGGGCGCCCTTGTCGTACGGGGGCTCCTTGTAGGCGATGATGTTCGACCCGTCCATGCGCAGCGGCGTGATCTGGTACCGCTCGCCCGCGTCGGCGCGGTCGGTGGTCTGCTTGCCCGTCGTCAGGTCGAAGGAGAGCAGCTCGTTGGTGCGGCTGCTGCCCTCCTGGCCCTGGTGCTCGTAGGAGGGCAGGTAGAGCTTGCCGTTGCCGACGACCATGCCGGTGCACTTCTCGACCTCGGTGGCGGCGCACTTGCCGTCGAAGGTCCCGGAGGTGAGCGCGATGCGCGCCTTCAGCTCGCCCTTGTCGTCGACGACGAAGAGGTCGCTGACGCCGGTGGCGTTCTTCGCGGTCTTGCCGACGTCGGCGCCGACGATCAGCGGCTTGGTGGAGACGATGGCGGCGTAGTCGATGCCCGGGGAGAGCTTGTAGGAGGCCTTGGGCGCTCCGGTGGCCGGGTCCAGGATCTGCGCGTACAGGGTGTAGTTGGGGCTCTGGCCGCACTTGCGGATGACGGCGAGGGCCTCGCCGCCGGCGTAGCCGGTGTCGCGGCACTGCTCGGCGTCGACCTTGGGGACCCACAGGGGCTTGCCGTCGGCGAGGTTCCAGGCGGCGCCACCGATGGAGATGTCGGCGGCGGCCACGGTGTTGCCGCTGATGGTGACCTCGCGCAGGTTCGCGGGCCGGTCACCGCCGCTGGCGCTCTTGGCGTTGCCGGACCAGAGGAGCTTGCCGCCCTCCAGGTCGATGACGCCGACCTCGCTGCACGCGGGGTACTTGTTCTCGGCCGTCGGCTGGGTGGGCCGGAAGAGGATCGCCGACTTGTTTTCGGTGACGTGCTTGGTCGCTCCGCAGACCTCGCCGGGGAGCGGGATCTCCCACTTCTTGCCGCCGTCGACCAGGTTGTATCCGACGACCTTGGAGACGTCGGACTTCACGTAGGTGGACTCGGTGATCCAGGAGCCGATGGTGCCGACCTGCTCGGCGGGCTGCGGGCTCGGCAGGTTGAAGAGCGTCTTCGCCTTGGGGTTGGAGGGCACCTTCTCCGTGCCCGCAGCGCCTTCCTGGGGCTTGTCGTTGCCCGTGGAGGAGCTGCCGCCCGCGGTGGTCTGCTTGCCGTCGCCCCCGCCGTCGCCGGAGGTGTACCAGAGTCCGCCGCCGACGATCAGGACGATGGCCAGGAGGGCCGCTCCGACGATCGTCAGCTGGGTGCGCTTGTCGTTGCCGCCGCCGGCGGCGGCCGCAGTGCCCGTCGCCGGGGGCTGGGCGGCGTACATGGGAGCGGTGACGGGCTGGGGCTGGGGCTGCTGCTGCTGCGGGTAGCCGTAACCGGGCCCGGGCTGCGGGTAGCCGTACGCGGGCTGTCCGGGGGCCGGCGGGGGGCCCGGCGGCGGCACGGGCTGGGCCGCGGGCTGGACCGGCATGGTCGGCGGCTGCGGCACGGGCTGGGCCGGAGGCTGCTGCGCAGGCGCCGGCGGCCCGGGCGGCGGGGGCGGGGCGAACCCTCCGTTCGGGGGATCCTGCGGCGCTCCGAAGCCGCCGGACGGCGGCTGGCTGGGGGGCGGCGGGGTACTCATGCGTTGCTACTGCCTCTCGGTGGGCGGCTGTCGGACACGTTCACTTGCCGAAGACCATGAGGAGCTTCTCGTCCTTGCCCTCGGCCTTCAGGTGGCCGGTGGAGATGAAGAACCGTCCGTCCACGTAGTCGGCCTTCGGGAGACGGAACGAGTGCTCGATCGGAGCGGCGGGGCCCGAGGGGTTGCGCAGGAGCGCGGTGGGGGTGCCACCGGCGGCGGGGATCGAGAGGATCTCGCCGCCCTTGTCCTCCTCGGCCTCGCGGTAGAAGATCAGCTGTCCGTCCGCTGCCTTGAGCGGGGTGATGGTGCGCTTGTCCCCGGCCGGGGTGCGCCACTTGGCCTTGCCGGTGGACAGGTCGAAGGCGACGATCTCGTTCGCCTTGCCGTCCGGCTCCTTGGTGGCCAGGTAGAGGGTGTTGTCGGCGACGGCCGAGGAACTGCACGTCGTCAGGGACCGGAAGAGTCCGGTGTCGCCGCAGCCCAGGGGGAAGTTGCCCTCGCCGGTGAGGGTGGCGGTCTGCTTCCCGTCGGGGCCGATGACCACGATGGAGCGCTCCTTGCTCTCCTCGTTGCCGAGGTCGAGGACGAGCGGGTCCACCGAGTAGATGCTGGTGACCTTGAACTTCGGGGGGAGCCGGAAGGTCCAGTTCGGCTTGCCGGTGACCGGGTCGGTGCCGTGGACCTCGACGGTGCGGTTCTCGTCCTGGCAGGTGGCGAGGGCGATCATCTTGCCGTTGCCCGCCGTGTAGGAGTCGGGCTGGCACCCGTCGCCCTGGTTGCTCGCGAACAGCTTGTCACCGGTGCTGATCTTGAAGGCGCTGGCGTTGCCGCCGCGGCTGATGGCGACGGTGTCGCCGGTGATGTCCACCGAGGGGCTGGTGAAGAGGTCGAACAGCCCTTCCTTGGGCACCTCCTTCGACCAGACCTCCTTGCCCGTCTTCAGGTCGACGACGCGCATCTGGGTGCAGGAGGCGGTGTCCGACTCGCCTTCCCTGTACATGACGACGGTCTTGCCGTCGGTGGTGGTCTGCGGGCTGGTGGCGCAGATCAGGGCCGGGAAGGGCAGCGTCCACTTCTCCTTGCCGTCGGCGGCCGAGTAGGCGGTGAGGGACTTCCAGACGCCCTTGACGACGGTGTCGCCCACCACCCACTGGCCCGGGGAGTCGACCCCCATGCCCGGTCCGTCGATCTTGACCATCTTGAGCCAGAGGACCTTGTCCTCGCCCTGCTTGCGGCCGGCGTTGAGGTCGGCCTCCTGGGCGCCGTTGCCGCTGCCGTCGCCCTTGTCCACGGAAGGCGACGAGGAGGGCTTGCCGTCGGCGGGCACGGAGTTCTGCGCGGTGGGCTTGTCCGGGCCGTCGTCCCCGCGGGAGAGGGCGACCCAGCCGACGCCTCCGATGAGCAGGAGCGCGGTCGCCGAGGCGGCGACCAGCAGGGTCAGCTTCTTCTTCGGCGGCATCCCGGGCGCGGGCGGAGGCATCCCCGGCAGGCCGGGAGGCGGCGGCGGGTACCCGTACCCCGGCTGCGTCGGGGGCTGTGGGGGGTGCTGGAACTGCTGTGGCTGCTGGGGCGGCTGGGCGTACGGGTTGGGGCCCTGCGGCGGATGGCCGTACGCGGACGGCTGCGGCGGGCCGGGCAGGTGCCCGTAACCGGAAGGAGTCGGCGGCTGGTTCGGCGGCTGGGGCGGCTCGGTCATCAGCGCACGCTTTCGGCTTCGGGCGGGTGTGGGGGGATGACCTTTCTATCACTGCCCGCACGTGCACAACGGGCCGGTCCGTCCCCTGTTCCCAAGGGAGGACCGGCCCGTGACGCCGTCGTTATCGGTTCGGCCGGCGCGGTCCGGCTACTGGGCCTCTTCGGCCAGTTCCAGCCAGCGCATCTCCAAATCGTCCCGTTCCGAGAGGAGTTCGCGCAGTTCCGCGTCGAGCTTGGCGACCTTGTCGTAGTCGGTGGAGTGCTCCGCGATCTGCGCGTGCAGGTTGCTCTCGCGGTCGGAGAGCTTGTTCAGCTGGCGCTCGATCTTCTGGAGTTCCTTCTTCGCCGCGCGGGAGTCGCCCGACGAGGTGGACTTCGCGGCGGCAGCGGCGGGCGCGGGCGCCGGGGCGGCCGCCTCGATCATCCGCTGGCGGCGTTCCAGGTACTCGTCCAGGCCGCGCGGGAGCATCCGCAGGCTCGCGTCGCCGAGGAGGGCCATCACCGTGTCGGTGGTGCGCTCGATGAAGAACCGGTCGTGGGAGATCACGATCATCGAGCCGGGCCAGCCGTCGAGGAGGTCCTCCAGCTGGGTCAGGGTCTCGATGTCGAGGTCGTTGGTGGGCTCGTCGAGGAAGAGGACGTTCGGCTCGTCCATCAGCAGGCGCAGGATCTGCAGCCTGCGCCGCTCGCCACCGGAGAGGTCGCCGACGGGCGTCCACTGCTTCTCCTTGGTGAAACCGAACTGCTCGCACAGCTGGCCCGCCGTCATCTCCCGGCCCTTGCCGAGGTCGACGCGGTCGCGTACGCGCTGCACCGCCTCCAGGACCCGCAGGGACGGGTCGAGTTCGCCGACCTCCTGGGAGAGGTAGGCGAGCCGGACGGTCTTGCCGACGGTGACCCGGCCGGCTGCGGGCTGGCTCTCGCCCTGGGTGCGGGCGGCTTCGGCCAGGGCGCGCAGCAGGGAGGTCTTGCCGGCGCCGTTGACGCCGACGAGTCCGATGCGGTCGCCGGGGCCGAGGTGCCAGGTGAGGTGCTTGAGGAGGACCTTGGGGCCGGCGTGGACGCTGACGTCTTCGAGGTCGAAGACGGTCTTGCCGAGGCGGGCGTTGGCGAAGCGCATCAGCTCGGACTTGTCGCGCGGCGGCGGCACGTCGGCGATCAGCTCGTTGGCCGCCTCGATGCGGTAGCGCGGCTTGGAGGTCCGGGCGGGCGCGCCGCGGCGCAGCCAGGCCAGCTCCTTGCGCATCAGGTTCTGCCGCTTCTGCTCCTCGGTGGCGGCGATCCGCTCGCGCTCGGCGCGCGCGAAGACGTAGTCGCTGTAGCCGCCCTCGTACTCGTGGACGTCTCCGCGCTGGACGTCCCACATGCGGGTGCAGACCTGGTCGAGGAACCAGCGGTCGTGGGTGACGCAGACGAGCGCGGAGCGGCGCTCCTGGAGGTGCTTGGCCAGCCAGGAGATGCCCTCGACGTCGAGGTGGTTGGTGGGCTCGTCGAGGACGAGGAGGTCCTGGTCGGCGATGAGCAGCTTGGCGAGCGCGATGCGTCGGCGCTCACCGCCGGAGAGCGGGCCGATGACGGTGTCGAGGCCCTGGCCGAAGCCGGGCAGGTCGAGCCCGCCGAAGAGGCCGGTCAGCACGTCGCGGATCTTGGCGTTGCCGGCCCATTCGTGGTCGGCCATGTCCCGGATGATCTCGTGGCGGATGGTCGCCGAGGGATCGAGGGAGTCGTGCTGGGTCAGGACGCCCATGCGCAGGCCGCCCGACTGGGTGACGCGCCCGGTGTCGGGCTCCTCCAGCTTGGCCAGCATGCGGATGAGGGTGGTCTTGCCGTCGCCGTTGCGGCCGACGACACCGATCCGGTCCCCCTCGGATACGCCGAGGGAGATGCCGTCGAGCAGGGTACGTGTGCCGTACACCTTGCTGACTGCCTCGACATTGACCAGATTGACGGCCATCAGACGCGCTCCAGGGAAGGGGTGTGGATCAGCCCCTCAGCCTAACGCGCCGGGCAGTGCCGGACCGTTCCACCAGGAGCCAGCCGCACAGCGCCATCGCGATGGCGGCCGGCGCGGTGACGGGAACGGCGATCAGGGTGGCGGTGTGGCCGTCGAGCAGGCCGCCGAGGCCGGTCATGGAGAGCCCGAGGATGCCGAGGAGGCACAGGGTGATGCCGGCGGCGGCGCGCGGACCGCTGCCGGAGGCGGTGGGGGCCCCGGCCTGCTGCGGCGGGGCCTCGAAGCGGCGGAACAGGGCGACCAGGCATCCGGTCAGGACGGCGGCGGCCGCGATCCTCACGGGCACCTGCGCCCACCAGGCGGCGGTGGCCGGCTCGGGCAGTGCGATGCCGAGGGCGATCTGGGCTCCGTACACGGCGAGCATGGCGGTGAGGTGCCAGAGGAAGGCGGTCATGGCGATCCCGTTGGCGGCGACGACCCCGCGCCAGACCCGGGGCCGGGCCAGCCAGGCCGTGGCGGGCTCAACCAGCAGTTGGACGGCGCCGACGAGCCACAGGCCGTGGCAGAGCAGGGCCAGGGTGGGCGGGGCCATGTTGGAGACCTTCTCGCCGGGCATCCCGACCATGGACAGCGGGTACGGGCCGTACGCCACCAGCAGCGCGGCCCCGGCCAGGCCCGCGGCGGCCAGGAGGGCGGGGCGGCGGATCCGGCCGTCGGCGCGGAGGAAGCCGAGCTGGTGGACGGCCAGCCAGACGAAGCCGAAGTTCAGGAACTCCACGTACGGCACGCCGAGCGCGAAGCGCAGTACGTCCACGGCGGCGGCCGCGCCGGCCAGCCCCGCGAAGGCCGCCCAGCCGTGGCGCTCGTGCAGCTTCAGCAGCGGCGGGGTGAAGGCGACCATGGCGAGGTAGATCCCGATGAACCAGAGCGGCTGCGTGACCATCCGCAGCGCGGCCCCGCTCAGCACCCCGCCGCCGTGCCCGGCGGCCTGCACGGCGAGCGCGAGGGCGGCCCACACGAGGACGAAGACGAGCGTGGGCCGCAGCAGGCGGCGCAGCCGGGCGCGCAGGAAGTCGGCGTAGACGGGCCGGCCGTCGCTGCGCCGCGCCAGGGAGCGGTAGGACAGCGCGTGCGAGAACCCGCCGACGAAGAAGAACACCGGCATGATCTGCAGTCCCCAGGTGAGCACCTGGAGCCCGGGCACGACGGCGAGGAGGTTCCCTATGCCGCCGCTGCTGACGGCGGCCATCAGCCAGTGCCCGGCGATGACGGTGCCGAGGGAGGCGACCCTCAGCAGATCCACGTACCGGTCCCGCCCGGCGGGGGTGGCGTCGGCGATGTCGCGTGCGCTGGCTGTCATGTCCCCCACGGTCGCCCGCCGGCCGGCTCCGCCGACAGGGCGCGGGTACTCAACTGCCGCCTGAGTACGGCGCGCTCCCGGGGCTCCGCCCCGACCCCCGCGCGTCAAATCGCCGACGGGGCTGATTCGCCGTCGCGTGCGGCGCCGTTGCGGGGGCTCCGCCCCCGAACCCCCGCTCCTCAAACGCCGGAGGGGCTGGATTTTGCCGCACCTGGCGGACGGCAGCAGCCGAAAAGCCTCGCCGGCATTTGAGGAGCGGGTCTGGGCGGAGCCCAGGGTGCCGCGCAGCGGCATCTCGGCCGTGGGGCTACGCCAGGACCACCGCTCCGGGGGCCGGGGCCGAGGCCACGCGGGTGGTGCGGCACGTACCCGAGGCTTCCAGGGCCGCGGCCACCTTCAGCGCGGATTCCGGGTCGCGGACCAGGAAGGCCGTGGTCGGGCCCGAGCCCGAGACCAGCGCGGCCAGCGCACCGGCCTCCACGCCCGCATCCAGCGTCGCGGCCAGCGACGGCCGCAGGGACAGCGCGGCCGGCTGGAGGTCGTTGGCCAGCACGCCCGCCAGCGCGTCCGGGTCGCCGGAGGCGAGGGCCGCGAGGAGTTCCGGGGAGGCCTGCGGCTCCGGGATCTCCCGGCCCTCGGTCTCGGCGAGGCGGTCGAACTCGCGGAACACCGCCGGGGTCGACAGCCCCCCGTCGGCGACCGCGAACACCCAGTGGAAGGCGCCCGCCGCGACGGGCGTCAGCAGCTCCCCGCGCCCCGTGCCGAGCGCGGCCCCGCCGACGAGGCTGAAGGGGACGTCGCTGCCGAGCTCCGCGCAGATGTCCAGCAGCTCGGCCCGCGGGGTGTCGAGCCCCCACAGCGCGTCGCACGCCAGCAGGGCCGCCGCGCCGTCCGCGCTGCCGCCCGCCATGCCTCCGGCCACCGGGATGTTCTTCGCGATGTGGAGGTGCACGGAGGGGGAGATGCCGTGGCGCGCCGCGAGGATCTCGGCGGCCTTCGCGGCGAGGTTCGTACGGTCCAGCGGCACCTGGTCGGCGTCCGGTCCGGTGCAGCTGACGGTGAGGGAGTCGGCCGGCGTCGCCGTGACCTCGTCGAAGAGGGAGACGGCGAGGAAGACGTTGGCCAGGTCGTGGAAGCCGTCGGGGCGCGCCGCGCCCACCGCGAGCTGGACGTTGACCTTCGCGGGGACCCGTACGGTCACGCCCGTGCTGGTGCTCGTGTTCACAGCGCGGGCCTCTCCGCCTGCGGCTTGTGCTCGGCGATCGCGGCGAACTGCTCCACCGTCAGCGACTCCCCGCGCGCCTGCGGGGAGATCCCGGCGGCGACCAGCGCCTCCTCGGCGCCCGCGGCCGAACCGGCCCAGCCGGCGAGCGCGGCGCGCAGCGTCTTGCGGCGCTGTGCGAAGGCGGCGTCGACGACCGCGAACACCTCCGCCTTGGAGGCGGTGGTCTTGATCGGCTCGGTGCGGCGGACGAGGGAGACCAGGCCCGAGTCGACGTTGGGGGCGGGCCAGAAGACCTTGCGGCCGATGGCGCCGGCCCGCTTGACGTGCGCGTACCAGTTGGCCTTGACGGAGGGCACCCCGTAGACCTTGTTGCCGGGCTCGGCGGCGAGCCGGTCGGCGACCTCCGACTGCACCATGACGAGGGTCCGCTCGATGCTCGGGAAGCGGTCGAGCATGGTCAGCAGCACCGGCACGGCCACGTTGTACGGCAGGTTCGCGACGAGCGCGGTGGGCGCCGGCCCGGGCAGCTCCGTGACGAGCATCGCGTCGGAGTGGACCAGCGCGAAGCGGTCCTTGCGCTCGGGCATCCGCGCCTCGATGGTGGCGGGCAGCGCGGCCGCGAGGATGTCGTCGATCTCGACGGCGGTGACCCGGTCGGCGGCCTCCAGCAGAGCGAGCGTCAGCGAGCCCAGCCCCGGCCCGACCTCGACGACCACGTCGTCGGGCCGCACCTCGGCGGTGCGCACGATCCGGCGGACCGTGTTGGCGTCGATGACGAAGTTCTGCCCCTTCTGCTTCGTCGGCTTCACGCCGAGTACGGCGGCCAGCTCCCGGATGTCGGCCGGGCCGAGGAGGGCGTCGGAAGGGGTGGAGGGGTTCTCGTTGGGCTGCTGCTCTGCGGTGCTCACCGGGCAAGCCTACGGCCGCAGTGCGGCCACGGGCTCGCCCCCCGCTGCACGTAGAGCTTCTTCGCCCGGTACGTCTGTTCCGCGGCGGGCGCGTCCTGCGGGCGGCCGCTGCCGCCGAGCGCCTGCCAGGTGCGGACGTCGAACTGGTAGAGGCCGCCGTAGGTGCCCGAGGCGTCCGTGGCGGAGGGGCGCCCGCCGGACTCGCACTGGGCGAGGGCGGCCCAGTCGAGGCCGTCGGCGCCGGAGACGGTGGTGGGCAGCGGCTTCGTGCCGACCTTGACCAGCTGGGTGACGGGCTCGCGGACCACCTCCTCGGCGATGCGGCGGGGCTTCTGCCGGACCCCGTTGACGGTGCGCAGGCTGTAGGTGACCCGCCGGGCGCCGGGCCGGCCGGCGCGTTCGACGACCTCGGTCCCGGCGAAGAGGCCGGGGTCCTCGGTCTTCTCGACGGCGTAGGGGATGCGTTCCTCCCGGACCTCGCGGGTGCCGGTGATGCGGAGCACGGTGACGGTCTGGCCGTCGCGCGGGAAGGAGTCCGCGGGGACGGAGGTGCCGTCCTGGCCGTGGAGGGTGATGCCGGCCTGGTCGAGGGCCTCCTGGACGGTGGCCGCGTTGGTGCGGATGGTGCGTTCGCTGCCGTCGGCGAGGAAGGTGATGCTGCGTTCGGTGCGGACGCTGAGGGCGAGGCCCGTGCGGGGGACGGGGGCCTCGCGTGGGGAGGAGAGGAAGGCGCCCTCGGCGCGGATGCCGAGCTGGCGCAGGGCGCCTTCGACGGTGCGCGCGGTCGTCCACACCTGGCGGGGCTGTCCGTCGAGGGTCAGGCGCAGGGGGCGGCCGTAGCGGACGACGACCTCCTCGCCGTCGTCGAGCGGTTCGCCGGGGGCAGGTGCGACGAGGTCGTGGGGGCCGACGCCGAGGCCTTCGGAGGCCAGGAGTTCATCGACGTCGTCGGCGAAGGTGTGGAGGTTCCTGGGGACGCCGTCCACGGTGAGCCGGACCGTCTTGTCGGCGGCGACGAAGGCGGTGGTGCCGCCGGCGAGGAAGGCGACGACGAGCGCCTGCGGCACGATCCGCCGCCAGGTCCCTCCGGGGGCGGGCGGGGGTGCGGCCGCGGCCCGCCGCCGGCCGGTGCCGGGTCCGGCGGGGGCCGGCAGGGTGGCGGGTTCGCCGCTCCGGCGGCGGCCGGTGCCGGGTCCGGCGGGGGCGGGGGCCCCGGCGCGGCGTCTCCCGGCCCCCGGCGGGGCCTCCCCGCCGGGCGGGGCGGCGGCGGGGCCGCCGAAGGCGGCCTCGGCCTGTGCACCGCGTCGCCGCCCGGGTCCCGGCGGGGCAGGGGCCGTGGTCGCGGAGGTCCCGCCGTTCGCCGGGCTGCGGCGGCGGCCGGTGCCGGCCGCGGTGGCGGGTGGGGCGGCGGGTGGGGCGGCGGGTGGGGCGGCGGCGCCCTGCGGAGTGGCGGGGGCCGGGCCGGGCGCCGTCGGTGCGGCGCCCGGCCGGTCGGTGTTCCGGCCCCGGGCCCGCCGGCGCGAGCCGCGGCCCCCCGCGTCCCGGGGGGCCGGGACCTCGGGGCCGGCCGGGCCGGGTGCGGGCCCGGAGGGACCCGCGGCGGCCTGTCCGGCCCCCGGCCCGGGACGGCCGCGGCGGTGACTGCCCTGCGCTTCGCTCACGACGCTCGCTCCCCTGGTGGTCGGCACCCGCTGGTTCGGGGCACGGCACCATAGCGGAGGAGTCGTCACACTCCAAAGTTGTACGACTACTCTGGGTGGCGTCAGTAGTCGAAGGCGCGGGCCGTGTTGGCCGCCAGGGCCGTGGCCATCGCGTCCTCGTCGATGCCGCGGACCGCGGCCATGGCGCGCACCGTCAGCGGAATGAGGTACGGCGCGTTGGGCCGTCCGCGGTACGGCGCCGGGGTCAGGTACGGGGCGTCGGTCTCCACGAGGACGAGCTCCAGCGGGGCCACGGCCAGGGCCTCGCGCAGGGGGGCCGCGTTCTTGAAGGTGACGGTCCCGGCGAAGGACATGTAGTACCCGGCGGCGGCGCACTCGCGGGCCATGTCGGCGTCCCCGGAGTAGCAGTGGAAGACGGTCCGCTCCGGGGCGCCCTCCTCGCGCAGGACGCGCAGCACGTCCGCGTGGGCCTCGCGGTCGTGGATGACGAGGGCCTTGCCCTGCCGCTTGGCGATCTCGATGTGGGCGCGGAAGGAACGCTCCTGCGCGGCCATCCCCTCCGGTCCGGTGCGGAAGTGGTCCAGCCCGGTCTCGCCGACGGCCTTGACGTGGCCGAGGGCGGCCAGCGCCTCGATCTCCGCGAGCGCCTCGTCGAGGGCCGCGTCGCCGCCGCCCGCCCTCGCGCCCTGCCGGGACCAGCCGTCGGGGTCCCCGTGCACGATGCGGGGGGCCTCGTTGGGGTGCAGGGCCACGGCGGCGTGGACGTTCTCGTACGCCGCCGCGGTCTCGGCGGCCCACCGGGAGCCCTTCACGTCGCAGCCCACCTGGACGACGGTGGTCACCCCGACCGAGGCGGCCTTCGCGAGGCCCTCCTCGACGGTGCCGGACTGCATGTCCAGGTGGGTGTGCGAGTCCGCGACCGCCACCCGGAGGGGTTCGGGCAGCGGCGGCGGTGCGTCTTTCGAGGAGGAGCTCATGCGGCCGATCTTATGACCGGCGGAAGACCCCCATCAGCCGGGAGAGCAGGCTCCGGCCGCGTTCCGCCTCGTCCACCGGGACGGGTCCGGGGCCTTCGTGCGTGCGCGGCCTGGGGGTGCGGGGGACGTCCGCTCCGGCCGGTACCGGCCCGGCGATTCCGGGGGCGATGCGGTGGTGGTAGAGCCGGTCGATCGTGCCGAGCACCGAGGAGACCTGGCCGGCCCGCATGATCCGCACGACGTGCCCGCCGCAGTTCATGCACGTCGGGTTGGACAGCGGGGAGGGCACCCGCTCGCCGTTGACCATGCACATGATGAAGGGCTCGCCCCTGCCGTCCACGTGGTGCTCGATCGCGTAGGCCTGCTCCCAGGCGTATCCGCACTTCATGCACGCGAACGAGTACGCCTCGTGCACGGTCTGCACGGGAGGGGTGGAAACGGCTGCGGGTACCGCGCGGGCCACGGGTACCGGGGTGTCAGCGATCTCACTCATGCCAGCTCCTCTTGTTCCACTGGTGCCATTGCCAGTGGACGCCTCTTCGGGCGGGAGCGCATCAGGCCCTGCCGACTGTTGGACGGTCTTTGGGCGACTCATGCCCCAAAGCGCCCGGTGCGCGGTCTGAGCTTTGCTTTTCAGGTTAGCTCTTTACCGACCTACGGCATCTTTTGAGCCGCATTCTTTGCCGCGACGACCGCGTCGAACACTTCCCGCTTGGGTACTCCGGCCTCCGCCGCGACCGCCGCGATGGCTTCTTTCCGACGCTCCCCCGCCTCCTCGCGCACCCGGACCCGGCGCACCAGTTCCTCGGCGTCCACGTCTCCGGGCCCGGCCGCCGGGGCTCCCTCGACCACGACCGTGATCTCCCCGCGCACCCCCTCGGCCGCCCACGCCGCCAGTTCGCCGAGACCGCCGCGCTTGACCTCCTCGTACGTCTTCGTCAGCTCGCGGCACACGGCGGCCCGCCGGTCCGCACCGAAGACCTCGGCCATCGCGGCCAGGGTGTCGTCGAGCCGGTGCGGGGCCTCGAAGTAGACGAGGGTCCGCCGCTCGCCCTCGACCTCGCGCAGCCGGCCGAGGCGCTCCCCCGCCTTGCGCGGCAGGAACCCCTCGAAGCAGAAACGGTCCACGGGCAGCCCGGACAGGGCGAGCGCGGTCAGCACGGCGGAGGGCCCGGGGACGGCGGTGACCTTGATGTCCTTCTCCACGGCGGCGGCCACGAGCCGGTAGCCGGGGTCGGAGACGGAGGGCATGCCGGCGTCGGTCACCAGCAGGACGCGCTTGCCCTCCTCCAGGGCCTCGACGAGCTCCGGGGTGCGCGCGGACTCGTTGCCCTCGAAGTACGAGACGACCCGCCCGGTGGTGTGCACGCCGAGCCCCTGGGTCAGCCGGCGCAGCCGGCGGGTGTCCTCGGCGGCGACCACGTCGGCCCGCTCCAGCTCGGCCGCGAGCCGCGGCGGGGCGTCCGCGAGGTCGCCGATGGGCGTCCCGGCGAGGACGAGCACGCCCGTCAGGCCTGCGGCCGTGGCCGTCGCGGAGGAGGGTGCGGTACGGAGGGGCTGGTCAGTCGTCACCCGCCCATCCTCTCAGTCCCGTGGCCCGCCGCCCCCCGGGTACTGGGGCACACACAGATCTCTTCCCTACGATGTGCCGGTGACCAGTACCGCGACGCCGCCGCCCAGCCCCGCGGGGGCCCCTCCCGCCCTGCCGTCGGGGCGGGCCGAAGAGCAGCCCACCTGGCTGCGCCGCCTGCGCGGCTTCGGCTACGCGCCGCCCGCAGGAGCGCGCACGGACCTCCGCGGCCGCCTGGTGCCCCCGTACGCCCAGCCGTCCCCGCAGCTGTGGATGACCTTCGGCCTGCGGCCCGAGGTGTGGGGGACGTGGAACCGGATCCTGGCGTGGGCGGGGCCGCTGCTGGTGGCGCTGGTCGCCGGAGTGCTGAGGTTCGTGCACCTGGGCAGCCCGAAGGCGGTGATATTCGACGAGACGTACTACGCCAAGGACGCCTGGGCAACGATCAAGCAGGGCTACGAGGCGAGCTGGCCCAAGGACATCGACAAGCTGATCCTCGAGAACCCGCACGGGGTCGCCCTCCCGGCGGACGCCGGCTACGTGGTGCACCCGCCCGTCGGCAAGTGGGTCATCGGCCTCGGCGAGTGGATGTTCGGCTTCGACCCCTTCGGCTGGCGGTTCATGACCGCCCTGCTCGGCACCCTGTCGGTGCTGATGCTGTGCCGGATCGGGCGCCGCCTGTTCCGCTCCACCTTCCTGGGCTGCCTGGCGGGCGCGCTGCTCGCAGTGGACGGCCTGCACCTGGTGATGAGCCGCACCGCCCTGCTCGACCTGGTGCTCATGTTCTTCGTCCTGGCCGCCTTCGGGGCGCTGCTCATCGACCGGGACAGGACCCGGGCCCGGCTCGCGGACGCGCTCCCGGTGGACGAGGAGGGCCGCACCCGGCCCGATGTGAGGATCGCCGAGACGCTGCGGCTGGGCTGGCGCCCGTACCGGATCCTGGCGGGCGTCTGCCTGGGCCTGGCCGCCGGCACGAAGTGGAACGGCTTCATCGCGCTGGCGTTCTTCGGCGTCCTGACCGTGCTGTGGGACGCGGCCGCGCGCCGCACCGCGGGTGCGGGGGCCCCGTACGCGTCGATGCTGCGGCGCGACGCGCTGCCGGGCTTCCTGTCGACCGTGCCGGTCGCGGTCGTCACGTACCTGGTCTCCTGGTCGGGCTGGATCTTCAGCCCGGACAACGGCAAGGGCGGCTACCTGCGCGACTGGGCGGCCAAGTACGACCAGAAGAGCTCGCTGTCGTTCCTGCCGGAGTGGCTGCGGAGCCTGTGGCACTACGAGACCGAGGTCTACAAGTTCCACGTCGGCCTGACCTCGGGGCACACCTACGAGTCGAACCCGTGGAGCTGGCTGGTCCTGGGCCGGCCCGTCTCCTACTTCTACGAGTCCCCCGCGCCCGGCACGGACGGCTGCCCGGCGACCGAGACGGGCAAGTGCGCCCGCGAGGTGCTGGCCCTGGGCACCCCGCTGCTGTGGTGGGCGGGCTGCTTCGCGCTGCTGTACGTGCTGTGGCGGTGGTTCTTCCGCCGCGACTGGCGGGCGGGGGCGATCGCGTGCGCGCTGGGTGCGGGCCTGCTGCCCTGGTTCAACTACCAGGAGCGGACGATCTTCTACTTCTACGCGGTCGTCTTCGTCCCGTACCTGTGCCTGGCGGTGGCGATGATGATCGGCGCCCTGCTGGGCCCGGCCGGCTCGAGCGAGCGGCGGCGGGCGCTGGGCGCGATCGGGGCGGGTGCGCTGGTGCTGCTGATCGCATGGAACTTCATCTATTTCTGGCCGATCTACACGGGCCAGAGCCTGCCGATGGACTCGTGGCGGGGCCGGATGTGGCTGGACACCTGGGTTTGAACCCTCCCCCTCGCAAATGAGGGGGATTCCTACCTCACGCTGCCTGGCGGACCGGCGGTCCGTCGGGTCTTCCACGATCAACGGCAGCCGGGATGAGACCAGCCCGGACGAGCATCACGCGTGCGGAGTTCTTGTCCCTGGGGGAGACGGCTCCGCACGCGGTGCACGTGTAGGTACGTTCCGACAGCGGCAGTGCGTGCTTGGCTCTCGCTCCACACCGCCCGCAGTCCATGGTGGTGTGCGCCGGGTGCACGAGCCGCAGGTGGCGGCCGTGCTTGCGCGCCATGTTGATCAATTCGTGCTTGGTGGCCGAGATCGCCGCGTCGGCCGCCTTGCGGGCCATGGCTGACTTGGCGAGAAACTTCGGCCGGAAGTCCTCAACCGCGATCCGGTCGAAGTCCGTCACCACGCGCTTGGCCCACTTGCGGGCCGCGTCCTGCCGCTGCCAGGCGATCTTCTTCTGCGCCTTCGCGGCCTGCCGCTTCGCCTTCCGGTACCCCTTCGACGCGGCCTGCCCGGACTTCGGCTTCCGGCGGGCCATCATCCGCTGATACCCGGCCAGCTTCCCAGCGGATTGCTGGCCGTACCCGGGGTGCGGAAGGTCGTGTTCGTCGCTGGTGGTGGTCGCGGTCTCCTTCACTCCCCAGTCAATGCCGATCGCCTCACCGGTTTCCGGCAATGGCTGCACGTCCGTCTGAACAATGAAGGAGGCGTACCAGTGGCCGAGAGTGTCAAGGTAGACACGCACGCTGGACGGGTCAGAGGGCAGATCACGCGACCACACCACCGTCAGCGATATTCCGCCTGCGAGACACAGCCGCCCATCCTTCAGCCGGAAACCACGCCGGGTGTAGTTAAGCGTCGGACCTGCGACCGTCTTCTTCTTGAAGCGGGGCATCCCCGCGCGCCGCCGCATAGGCAACCCGGCCTTGATGTCCTTCACCGCTTTGGAACGGGACGTGGCAAAGTCCCGGATGATCTGCTGCTGCGGCACGCTCCCACCGGCGCGCAGCCACTCATGCTCGCCGCGCCATCCGGTCAGCAGCCACTCATGCTCGCCGCGCCATCCGGTCAGCATTCTGTCCAACCGGGCAGGACCACACTTCTCTTTGGCCTTGTGTGCCGCCCTGGATTCCGCCACGCACTGGTTCCACACCCACCGACACCGGTCCCACTCACTCAAGAGAGCCGTGCGGGCGATAGACGACACACGCAGCCGGAAGGTGTACCGGGCGTGCCCGCCCTCCCCGACCTCCGCCAACGCCGTCACGACGCCAACCTAGTGCCGCAGCCGACTTCGGTCCCCCGAACCAAAACACCCAACCCGAACGAGTGGCCGCCCCAATACGCCGGGCCCTCTTGCCATTTCCCGCTCCCTTTCGGCCATCGAGGTTCCGTTCCGGTAACGAGAGCGAAGTCGCACGGCGACGGGGCGTAAGGTCCGCACCAAGGGTTCTTTGAACGCGTTCAGAGAACTGTGGTTCGGGGGAGGATGCGACATGAACGGGGCGGCAAAGGGCGCCATCGTCGGCGGGGTGTTCCTCACGCTCGTCGGCGGCGCCGGGTACGGGGTGTACACGCTGGTCGGGGACGGCGGCCAGGGCGGGAAGAGCGGCGCGAAGGACGGCACGACCTCCGTCCAGGCGGGCAAGGGCAGCGGGCCGGTGACGGAGAAGGAGACGGTGGAGACCGCCAAGGCCTTCCTCGCCGCGTGGGCCGCCGGGGACTCGGCCGCGGCCGCCGCGCTGACGAACAACGCGCATGACGCGCAGCCCGCCGTCGGCGAGTTCAAGACGAGGGCGCTCGTGTCCAAGGCCGTGATCACCCCCGGCGCGCACAACGGCACCACCGTGCCCTTCAAGGTCGAGGCGGAGATCACGTACGAGGGCACGACCAAGCCCCTCGCCTACGACTCCGAGCTCACCGTGGTGCGCGGGCTGACCACCGGGAAGCCGCTGGTCGACTGGAAGGACTCGATCATCCACCCGCAGCTCCAGCGCGGCGAGCGGCTGCGCGCCGGCGCCCCCGCGACCCCGCCCGTGAAGGCGCTCGACCGCAACGGCAAGGAGCTGACCGCCGAGCAGTACCCCTCGCTGCGGGCGGTCCTGGACGACCTGCGCAAGGCGTACGGCGAGAAGGCGGGCGGCACGAAGGGCGCGGAGGTGTGGATCGAGCCGTTCACCCCGAACGACCCCAAGCGGACCCTGATGACGCTGTCCGAGGGCAAGCCGGGGGAGATCCCGACCGTGCTGGACGCCGAGGTGCAGGCCGCGGCGGAGAAGGCGGTGGCGAAGTACGCCGAGGCCTCGGTGGTCGCGATCCAGCCGAGCACGGGCGAGATCCTGGCCGTGGCCAACCACCGCAAGGACGGCTTCAACGCGGCGATGCGGGGGGCGCGGGCGCCGGGCTCGACGATGAAGATCGTGACGGGGGCCATGCTGATCGAGCAGGGCCTGGTGTCGGCGGACAAGCCCGCGGCCTGCCCGGCCACCGCCACGTGGGAGGGGCGGACCTTCCACAACCTCGGCAACTTCAAGTCGGAGGGCGAGACCTTCGCATCGAGCTTCGCCAGGTCCTGCAACACCGCCTTCATCAGCCTGATCGACGACGTGCACGACAACGGGGCGCTGCCGCGGGAGGCGAAGGACGTCTTCGGCATCGGGCTGGACTGGAAGACCGGGATCGTCTCGCGGGACGGGTCGGTCCCGCAGGACTCGGGGGCGGGCGCGGCCGCCGCGTACATCGGCCAGGGCACGGTCACGATGAACCCGCTGAACGTCGCCTCGATCACGGCGACCGCCCGGACCGGGGTGTTCCGCCAGCCGGTGATCGTCAAGGCCTCGCTGGACGGACGCACCCTCGCCACCGCCTCGCGGGCCCTGAAGCCGGGGGTGTCGGCGCAGCTGGTGAAGATGATGAAGCTGACCGCGACGAGCGGCACCGGCCGCGAGGCGATGTCCTCGGTCGGCGGCTCGGACAAGGGCGCGAAGACCGGCTCCGCCGAGGTCGACGGCGCGGGCAGCCCGGACAGCTGGTTCACCGGCTTCAGTGGCGACGTGGCCGCGGCGGCCATGGTCGAAGCGGGCGGCCACGGCGGCGAGGCGGCGGGCCCGATCGTGGCGCAGGTCCTCAACGCCGGGTAGCCCTCCCGGGCCGTTTCCCTCCCGGGCTGGGTCGGGCCGCTCCTGGAGTGCGGCGCCGTTGCCGGGGCGCTGCCCCGCGCCCCGCCAGGAGGGTGCCCGCGAACCTGCCCGACCCGGCCCGGGAGGGAAACGGCTCGACCCGGGCGGAGGCGCGGCGCTAGCGTCCCGGTATGACGACCTCCACGCACCCCCTCTTCGCCGAGGCCCTGGCCGGGCTGGGGCTCGACCCCGCCGTCCGGACCTTCCCCGAGGGGACCCGTACGGCCGCCGACGCGGCCGCCGCGATCGGCTGCGAGCTCAGCCAGATCGTGAAGTCGCTGATCTTCGCCGCGGACGGGGTCCCCGTACTGGTCCTCATGGACGGGGCCTCCCGGGTCGATGTCGAGGCCGTGCGCCGCGAACTCGGCGCCGGGAAGGTCACCCGGGCGGACGCGGCCGTGGTCCGGGAAACCACCGGCTACGCCATCGGCGGCGTCCCGCCCTTCGGGCACCGGACCCGCACGCGCGTGCTCGCCGACCGGTCCCTGCTGGCCCACACCGAGGTCTGGGCGGCGGCCGGCACCCCGAACAGCGTGTTCCCGATGGCCCCCGGGGAGCTCATCGCGCACGCGGGCGCCACGCTCGCCGATGTGCGGGAAGGGGCCTCCCAGGGCTAGAGGGCCGACTTCAGGGCCCGTACCAGCGCCTGCGCGCGGGGGTCGGCCGTGACCGACTTGGCGTGGGCGTTGGTGACGTAGCCGAAGCCGATGCCCGCGTCCGGGTCCGCGAAGGCCAGGGAACCGCCGCGGCCCGGGTGGCCGAAGGAGGCCGGGGAGAGCAGCGGGGAGGCCGGGCCGTGCAGCATGTAGCCGGGCCCGAAGCGGGTGTTGACGATCAGCACCCGGTCGGGGCCCGAGGAGAGCTCGCGGGCGGCCAGGGCGGTGGTCTCCGGGGTGAAGATGCGGGCGCCGTCCTCGACCACGCCGATGGTGGCGCCGTAGAAGCGGGCCAGGGCGCGGGCCGTGCCGATGCCGGCGGAGCCGGGGAGCTCGGCGGCCTGGTAGGCGGGGTCGTTCTCGTCCGGCTGGGGGTCGATGGCCGCGAAGGCGCGGCGGGTGAGGGAGTCCGGGTCGGCGTAGGCCTCGGAAACGTTTCGCCGCGGCCGGGTCTTCAGCAGGCCCGCGCTCTCCGGCGGGTCGACGGGCGCGACCCGTCCCACCCGGTGGGACTCCGTCTCCGGCAGGCCGATCCAGAAGTCCAGCCCCAGCGGCTCGGCCATCTCCTCCGCGAGGAACGAGCCGATGGTGCGGCCGGTGGCCCGGAGCACCAGCTCGGACACCAGCCAGCTGAAGGTCTGCGCGTGGTAGCCGTGCTCGGTGCCGGGCTCCCAGAAGGGCCGCTGCGCGGCGACCGCGCGGGCCCCGGTGACCCCGTCCGCGGCCTCGGCCACGGTCAGCCCCCGGTCCAGCGCCGGAACGCCGGCCCGGTGCGCGAGGAGGTCGCGGACGAGCGTCTTCTCCTTGCCGCCCGTCTTGAACTCCGGCCAGTACGAACCGACCGGCGCGTCCAGGTCCAGCAGCCCGCGCTGGTGCAGCAGCAGCGGCACGGCGGCGGCGACGCCCTTGGTGGCGGAGCGGACTATCTGCGCGGTGTCCTCGGCCCAGGGCTCGGAGCCTTCGCCGCCTTCGGCGTCCTTGGTGCCGCCCCACAGGTCGACGACCTTGCGGCCGTCCCGGTACACGGCCACGGCCGCACCCCGGTCACCGAGCACGTCGAAGTTGCGTACGAAAGCCTCGCGGACCGGCTCGAAGCCCTCCGCCACCGACCCGTGGACATCCACGTCTACTCCCAGCACCTGCCGTGGCGCCCCGACGGCGCCCACGACACAATGCAACGCCTGCTGGACGGCCCTGCTTCCCGGGTCCCCGGAACGACTCCCCGGGCCCGGCGCCGGTCAGTGCGAGGGGGGCGTCAGGAGGGGCGTGCGCGGGTCGAAGCCGAAGGGCAGCTCCAGCCGGTGGGCCCGCATCAGCTCCTCGTCGCACAAGAGCTCCTGGGTGCGGCCGTCGGCGGCGATGACCCCTTCGCTGAGGATCACCGAGCGCTGGCACAGCTCCAGGGCGTACGGCAGGTCGTGGGTCACCATCAGCACGGTCACGTCGAGGGAGCGCAGGATGTCGGCGAGCTCGCGGCGCGAAGCCGGGTCGAGGTTGGAGGAGGGCTCGTCGAGGACGAGGATCTCCGGCCGCATCGCGAGGACCGTGGCGACGGCCACCCGGCGGCGCTGGCCGAAGGACAGGTGGTGCGGCGGCCGGTCGGCGAAGTCCGCCATGCCGACCTGGTCCAGCGCCCCGCGCACCCGCTCCTCCAGCTCCGCGCCGCGCAGGCCCGCGGCCGCGGGGCCGAAGGCCACGTCCTCGCGGACGGTCGGCATGAACAGCTGGTCGTCGGGGTCCTGGAAGACGATCCCGACCCGGCGGCGGATCTCGGCGAAGTTCCGCTTCTCCACCGGCAGCCCGGCCACGGCCACCGAGCCGACCCCGCCGCCGAGGATGCCGTTGAGGTGCAGCACGAGGGTGGTCTTGCCGGCGCCGTTGGGGCCGAGCAGGGCGACCCGCTCGCCGCGCCCGACGCTCAGGTCCACCCCGAAGAGGGCCTGGTGGCCGTCGGGGTAGGCGTAGGCGAGTCCGGATACTTCGAGCGAGGGCTCGTGGTTCACTTGGACCTCCGGTCACAGAATCCGATACACTTCACTACAGACAGTGCGCAGCGAGAACCAAGCACGCACGTCACCTTTCGCATTGCTGTTGTCCGGGCTGGTTTCAACCCGGCTGGCGCTGATCGTGGAAGACCTGACGGGCCGCCGGTCCACCAGGCAACGTGAGCCAGGAATCCCCTC
Organism: Streptomyces sp. NPDC085524; assembly: GCF_044541755.1. Lineage (NCBI taxonomy): Bacteria > Bacillati > Actinomycetota > Actinomycetes > Kitasatosporales > Streptomycetaceae > Streptomyces > Streptomyces sp. NPDC085524. The sequence continues at coordinate 92,847 of NZ_JBITTH010000019.1, read as the reverse complement.
CCTCGGGAAGGGGAGGATTCAAAGGGACCATCCCATCAGACAGACGGCGAGGGCCGTCACCGGGAGCACGGCCGCGTACGCCCACTGGGCTCGGGTCGCCACGACGTCGTCGGTCACCGGCATCGAGCCGGCGTAGCCGCGGCTGACCATCGCGAGGTAGACCCGCTCGCCGCGCTCGTAGGAGCGGATGAACAGTGCGCCGGCCGTCTTGGCCAGCACCCCCCAGTGGCGGATGCCGCTGGCCTCGAAGCCGCGGGAGCGGCGGGCGATGGACATCCGGCGCAGCTCGTCGCTGATGACGTCGCCGTAGCGGATCATGAAGGAGGCGATCTGCACGAGCAGCGGGGGCAGCTTCAGCCGCTGCAGGCCGAGGAGCAGCGCCCGCAGTTCCGTCGTCGAGGCGAGCAGGACGGAGGCGGCGACGCCGAGCGTTCCCTTGGCCAGGACGTTCCAGGCGCCCCAGAGGCCGGAAACGCTGAGCGACATGCCGAGGACCTCCACGCGCTCGCCCTGCGCGACGAACGGCATGAGCACGGCGAAGGCGACGAAGGGGATCTCGATCAGCAGCCGGCGCAGCAGGAAGCCGGCCGGGATCCGGGCGGCGGCAGCGGCGGCCGCGATGAGGAGCGCGTACACCCCGAAGGCCCACACCGCCTCGCGCGGTGTGGACACGACGGCGACGACGAACGCGAACGTCGCCGCCAGCTTGCAGTGCGGGGGGAGGTCGTGGACGGGGGTGTGGGCGTGCCGGTAGAGCTTGTGGGCGTGTCCCGCGCCCATCAGACCGCGGCCGACGGCTCGGACGTGCGGCGGCGGCGCACGGCCCAGAAGATCCCGGTGCCCACGGCGACGGTCGCGCCGACGCCGAGGGCGCCCGCGAGGCCGCCGGAGAGGCGGGCGTCGGCGACGTCCTTGACGGAGTAGTCGGCGAGCGGGGAGTCCTTGGCGGCGTGCTCCTGGACCTTGGCGTCGATGCCCTGGTCGGCGGCGACCTTCTCCAGGCCGTCGGGGCTGGCGGAGGCGTAGAAGGAGACGAAGCCGGCGAGAACGAGGGCGGAGACCAGGCCGGTGACCCACACCTTCGTGGCGGAGCGGGCGGCGGCGGGCGCGGCGGCCGCGGGCGCGTCGACGAGTTCCCCGCCGACGCGGAGCTTCAGCGGGGCGGTCAGCCCGCGCGCGCCGTGCACCAGGTCGGGCCGTACGGCGATCACGGCGCCCACGGTCGCCGCGGTGATGGCGGCTTCGCCGATGCCGATGAGCACGTGGACGCCGACCATCGCGGTGAGCACCTTGCCGATGGGCACGTCGGTGGTGCCGCCGACGGCGTAGATCGCGGTGAAGGCGGCGGCCGCGCCGGGCACCGAGAGGAGGGCTCCGGCGAACGCGGCGGCGGTCACGGAGCGGCGGGTGGCCGGCAGCACCTTGAGCAGACCGCGGAAGACCGCGTAGGCCACGACGACGGTGACGACGCCCATGACGGTGATGTTCACGCCGAGGGCGGTCAGCCCGCCGTCGGCGAAGAGGATGCCCTGCATGAGGAGGACCACCGACACGCACAGCACGCCGGTGCAGGGGCCGACGAGTATCGCGGCGAGCGCCCCTCCGAGGAGGTGTCCGCTGGTGCCTGCCGCGACGGGGAAGTTGAGCATCTGCACGGCGAAGATGAAGGCGGCGACGAGCCCGGCGAGCGGGGCGGTGCGCTCGTCGAGTTCGCGGCGGGCGCCCCGCAGGCTGACGGCGACCGCGCCGGCCGCCACCACTCCGGCGGCCACCGATACGGGTGCGTTGATGAATCCGTCGGGCACGTGCATGGGGGCTCCGCTTTCTCGCAGTTTTCAGCCGTCCAAGAATAGTGCCTAGTTGCAAACCGTTGGCAACAGCGTCTGCAGCACAAATGACCCCGTGCGGTTTCGCTGGGATGTGCGAGGCTGGAGGGCAAACGGACGCATATGTGCCGAAAAGAGGAGTCTTGTCGTGTCAGCCACCGCCGAGAATCCCCCAGCGACCGCCACCTCCGTCGAGGAGCGCGTGATCGCGCGCGTGATCAGCGACGACCCCCTCTACCGGAAGATTCCGGTGGCCCTGCGCTTCGCCGAGTCCGAACCGCTGGCCGTGCGGATCGTCTTCCCCGCCGAGCTGTCCCCCGAGGGCACGGAGAACGAGTGGGTGTTCCCCCGGGCCCTGCTGGAGGCCGGGCTCCAGGCTCCGAGCGGGACCGGGGACGTACGCGTCTGGCCCTGCGGCCGCGTCCAGGCGGTCGTCGAGTTCCACTCCCCGGACGGCGTGGCGGTGGTGCAGTTCGACATCGCGGCCCTGCGCCGCTTCCTGCGCCGTACGAACGCCCCCGCCCCCGCCGGGCGCCGGCTCGGGTGAACGGGTCCGGCCCCGCACCTCCTGGTGATCAGGGGGTGCGGGGCCGGGGCCGTCGTGCGGGAGCGGTTACGCGTTGACGAGCTCGCGGTCCTTGCCCGGGCCCTCCGGGCCGTCCGCGGACTCAGCGGCCAGGTGCTTGCGCAGGCTCTCGCCCTCGACGTCCACGTTCGGCAGCAGCCGGTCGAGCCACTTGGGCAGCCACCAGGCCTTGTGGCCGAGCAGGGCGAGCACCGCCGGGACGATGGTCATGCGGACCACGAAGGCGTCGAAGAAGACGGCGACGGCCAGGCCGAAGCCGATCATCTTGACCATCTGCTCGCTGGCTCCGATGAAGCCCGCGAACACCGCGATCATGATGACGGCGGCGGCCACGACCACCCGGGCGCTGTACTGGAAGCCGGTCACCACGGCCTGGCCGGGGCGCTCGCCGTGGACGTACGCCTCCCGCATGCGGGTGACGAGGAAGACCTCGTAGTCCATGGCCAGGCCGAAGACCACGCCGACCATGAAGATCGGCATCATCGACATGATCGGGCCGGTCTGCTCCACGCCGAAGAGCGAGCCGAGCCAGCCCCACTGGAAGACCGCGACGACCGCGCCGAGGGCGGCGACCACCGAGAGCAGGAAGCCGAGGGCCGCCTTGAGCGGGACCAGGACGGAGCGGAACACCAGCATCAGGAGCAGGAAGGCGAGGCCGACGACGAGCGCGAGGTAGGGCAGCAGCGCGTCGTTCATCTTCTGCGAGAAGTCGATGTTCATCGCGGTGGCCCCGGTGACGAGGACCTCGTCGCCGCTGCCGTTCCGGATCTCGTGGACCAGGTCCTCGGTCTGCGTGGAGGAGGGCCGGTCCTTCGGGATCACGTTGATGATCGCCGCGTCGCCGTCCTTGTTGAGCATCGGCGGGGTGACCGCGGCCACGCCGTCGAGGCCCTTGATCTGGTCGACCGTCTTGTCGGCGAGCTCCTTGCCGCCGTCCACGACCACCATCAGCGGACCGTTGAAGCCGGGGCCGAAGCCGTCGGACAGCAGGTCGTACGCCTTGCGCTGGGTGGTGGAGACCGGCTGGGCGCCGTCGTCGGGCAGGCCCATCTCCAGCTTGCTCGCGGGGATCGCGACGACGCCGAGGCCGATCACACCGGCCAGCAGCACCATGACCGGGCGGCGCAGTACGAAGCGGGCCCAGCGGGTGCCGCCGTTGACCTTGGGCTTGTCGCCCGCAGGCTTGCCCTTGCCGAACAGCTTGCTCTTCTGGCCGGCCGGCAGCACCTTCTTGCCGGCGAAGCCGAGGATGGCCGGGACCAGGGTCAGCGCCACGAGCACCGCGATGACCACCGTACCGGCGGCCGCGGCGCCCATCTTGGTCAGCATCGGGATGTTGACGACGGACAGGCCCACGAGGGCGATGACCACGGTCAGACCGGCGAAGACGACGGCGGAGCCGGCGGTTCCGGCGGCGCGGCCGGCGGCCTCGTCGCGCTCCCGGCCCTCGGCGAGCTCCGTGCGGTAGCGGGAGACGATGAAGAGGGCGTAGTCGATGCCGACCGCGAGGCCGATCATCATCGCGAGGGTGGAGGTGGTGGAGCCGAGGTCCAGCACGTTGGCGAGCGCGGTGATGGAGGAGATGCCGATGCCCACGCCGATCAGCGCGGTCAGCAGCGGCAGGCCGGCCGCGATCAGCGAGCCGAAGGTGATGACGAGGACGATCGCGGCGATCAGGATGCCGATGACCTCGCCGGAGCCGGTCTCGGGCGCCGCCATCAGGGCGTCGCCCCCGATCTCGACGGTCAGCCCGTGCTCCTGGGCCTCCGTGCCGGAGTCCTTCAGCGCCTCGCGGGTCGCGTCGGTCAGCTCCATGCCGCTGACCTTGTACTTGGTGCTGATGTAGGTCGTCGAACCGTCCTGGCTCACGGCCTGCGCCTGGTACGGGTCGGTGACCGAGGAGATCTGGTCCTTGCCCGGGCCGGACTTGAGGTCGTCGATGATCTTCTGGACCTCGGCCTTGGGGCCGGGGTCGGTGACCTTCGCGCCCGCCGGGGCCTTGATGACGATGCGGGCGGTGGCGCCGTCGGCGGCCATGCCCGGGAAGCGCTTGTCCAGCAGGTCGAAGGCCTTCTGGGCCTCCGTGCCGGGGATCGAGAAGGAACCGGAGCTGGGGGCGCCGGCCGAGGCCGCGCCGAATCCGGCGGCGAACAGCAGCGCCACCCATATGAGGGCGACGAGCCCGCGGCGCCGGAAAGCGCCGCGGCCGAGCCGGTAGAGGAAGGTGGCCACGAGGGTGGTTCTCCCGTTCAGGTCGTGGGATGGAAGGCAGGATGAGCCGGCCCGACGACGAGAGCGGCGTGTCAGGAGCAGCAGCGAGCGACGAGCTGTGGGGACTGGGCGAAGCGGGGAGGATCAGACGCCGAGGGCGGGGAACACCACGGCGTCGATGAAGTCACCGAGGAAGGTCCGGTCCACCGGACGGTCCTCGATCAGCGGGAGCGCGATGAACGCCCCGATGAGCATGTGGGGTACGAAGTCGAGGGCACGGCAGTCCGGGCTGATCTCGCCCCGGTCCACCGCACGCCGCAGCATCAGCTGGAGACCGTTGATCTCCGGGTCGACGAGCAGGTCGCGCAGTGCCTTGTGGAGTTCCGGGCTCTCGTGGATGGCGTGGGTCAGACCCCGCATGAGTGCGGTGTCCTTGGCCATCTGCGCGTCGTCGGAGTGCTCCACCATGCGCGCGAAGTCCCCGCGCAGGCTGCCCGTGTCGATCTCCCGCAGCGAGACGGGCTGCGTGCATCGCAGGGCCTTGGCGACCAGTTCGGGCTTGCTCCCCCACTGGCGGTAGAGGGTGGCCTTGCTGGACTTCGTACGAGCGGCGATCGCATCCATGGTCAGCGCCTCGTAGCCGACGTCACGCAGGAGGTCGAGGACCGCCTCGTGCAGTTCGGCCTGCCGTTCGGGGGTGATCCGGCTGCGCCGCGACGCACTCGCCTCGGTCATCTCCGCACCTCCCATCCGAACGAAACTACTTCGTACTCATAAGACCATACCCCCTCGCCCCAGCGAAACGAAACCGTTCCGTTTCGATAATGGGAGTGGTCTGGATCACCTGTACGAGTTGCCAGGCCCCTCCGGCGCGGAAAGCATTGTGGGGTGAGTCACGACGTCGCGTACCTCCGCTTCCCGCATCTGCACGACGACCTCCTGTGCTTCGCCACCGAGGACGATCTTTGGGTCGCACCCTTGGTTCCCCCTGGAGATCCGGTCGGCCGGGCCTGGCGGCTCACCGTCGACCGGACCCGGGTCGGCCACCCCCGCTTCTCCCCCGACGGCAGGCACATCGCCTACACCAACTGGCGCAGCCTGGACCCCGAGATCCACCTCGCCCCCGTGGACGGCGGGCCGGTCCGCCGGCTGAGCTACTGGGGCGCCACCGACACCCGCGTCTGCGGATGGGACCCGGACGGCAACGTCCTCGCGGTCACCTCCCAGGGCCAGCCCTTCTCCTACTACTCCTGGGCCTACAAGGTGCCGACGGACGGCAGCCCCGGCGGGCGCCTGCCCTGGGGGCCCGTCTCCGACATCCAGGTCGCCGACATCGACGGGGAGCACCGCACCCTGCTGCTCACCGGCAAGCCGCCGCACGAACCCGCCGCCTGGAAGCGCTACCGGGGCGGCGCCACCGGCCGGCTGTGGCTGCACGGCAAACGGCTGCTGGAGGACGTCGAGGGCCACCTCGACGCCGCCATGTTCGTGGACGGCCGCATCGCCTTCCTCTCCGACCACGAGGGCGTCGGCAACCTGTACTCCTGCCGGCACGACGGCACCGACCTGCGCCGCCACACCGACCACGAGGAGTTCTACGCCCGGCACGCCTCCAGCGACGGCCGCCGGGTCGTCTACCAGTGCGCCGGGGAGATCTGGCTCGTCGACTCCCTCGCCCCCGGCTCCGTGCCGCGCAAGCTCGACGTCCGGCTCGGCGGCCCGCGCGCCGGCCGGCGCACCTACCAGGTGCCGGCCGCCAGCCACGTCGACTCCCTCTCCGTCGACACCACCGGCCGGGCCAGCGCCGTCGTCGTGCGCGGCAGCCTGTACTGGCTGACCCACCGCGACGGGCCGGCCCGGACCATCGCCGACACCCCGGGAGTACGGGTGCGGCTGCCCGAGATGCTCGGCTCCGGCGGCCAGGTCGCCTACGTGACGGACGCCGAGGGCGAGGACGCGATCGAGATCGCCTACCTCCCCCGGGCCTCCGGCGACCGGGAGCCGCGCCGGCTGGCCTCCGGCGAGCTGGGCCGCGTACTGGAACTGCTGTCCGACCCGGACGGGGAGCGGCTCGCGATCGCCTCCGACGACGGGCGGCTGCTGCTCATCGACGCCGCGGAGGAGTCCGACGGGGAGGTCACCGAGCTCATCACGTCCATCAACGGGCCCGTCACCGACCTGGCGTTCTCCCCCGACGGAGCCTGGCTGACCTGGTCGCACCCGGGCATCGGGCGCTCGCTGCGGCAGATCAAGATGGCCCGGATCTCCGGCCCGGGGCCGCACGTCATCGTCGACGTCACCAACGGCCGCTTCGCGGACGAGAACCCGGTCTTCACCCGGGACGGCCGCTACCTGGCCTTCCTGTCCTGGCGCGGCTTCGACCCGGTCTACGACGTGCACACCGGCGACCTCTCCTTCCCCCTGGGCTGCCGCCCCTACCTGGTGCCGCTGTCCTCGGCCACCCCCTCCCCCTTCGCGCTCTCCGCCGAGGGCCGGCCCGCCGCGGGCGGACTCGACCCCGCGGAGGGCGACACGGGCGACGGCACGGTGACCGTCGAGGTGGAGGGGCTGGAGAGCCGGGTCACGCCCTTCCCCGTGACCGCGTCCAAGTACTCGGCCCTGTACCCGGTGAACGGCGGCGGGCTGGTCTGGCTGCGCTGGCCCATCTCGGGCGCGCTCGGCGAGACCTTCGCCAACCCGAACGACATCAGCGGCAAGCCGACACTGGAGTACTTCGACCTCACCAAGGCCCGCAAGACGGAACTGGCCTCCGGGCTGGACTGGTTCGCAGTCAGCGGCGACGGCACCCGGCTCGTCATCAACGACGACGGCGACCTGCGCGCGGTACCCGCCACCGAGTCCGGCGACAGCGACTCGACTGTCTACCTCGACCTGCGGCGCATCCTGCACGAGGTGGACCCGGCGGCCGAGTGGCGCCAGGCCTTCGAGGAGGCCGGGCGGATCATCCGCGCGTACTTCTGGGAGCCGAAGATGTGCGGCATCGACTGGGACGGCGTACTGCGCCAGTACCGCCCCCTGGTCGAACGGGTCGCCTCCCCCGACGAGTTCGCAGACCTGCTGCGCGAGGTCCTCGGCGAACTGGGCACCTCGCACGCCTACGTCTCGCCCGCGCGCCGCAACGAGGGCCCCCCGCACTACCAGCGCGCCATCGGACTGCTCGGCGCCAACCTCGTCCCCCGGGACGGGGCGTGGGTGGTCAGCCGCATCCTGCCCGGCGAGTCCTCCGACTCCAAGGCCCGCTCCCCGCTGGCCGGCACCGGCATCCGGGAGGGCGCCGTGCTCACCCACGTCGACGGCCGGCCCGTGGACCCGGTGACCGGGCCCTACCCGCTGCTGTCGGCGGCGGGCGGCACCACCGTCGAGCTGACCTTCACCCCGGCCGAGGGCGAGGGCCCGGCCCGCCGGGTGGCGATCGTTCCGCTGATCGACGAACGGCCGCTGCGCTACCAGGACTGGGTCGCCAAGCGGCGCGCGGTGGTCCGCGAGCTCAGCGGCGGCCGGTGCGGCTACCTGCACATCCCCGACATGGGCGGCTCGGGCTGGGCGCAGTTCAACCGCGACCTGCGCATGGAGATGTCCCGGCCCGCGCTGATCGTGGACGTACGCGGCAACGCGGGCGGGCACATCAGCGAGCTGGTGGTGGAGAAGCTGACCCGCTCCATCCTGGGCTGGGACCTCACGCGCAACGCGCAGCCCGTCAGTTACGCCTCCAACGCGCCCCGCGGTCCGATCGTGGCGCTGGCCGACGAGGCGACCTCCTCGGACGGGGACATGATCACCGCGGCGTTCAAACTGCTGGGCCTCGGCCCGGTGGTCGGCCAGCGCACCTGGGGCGGGGTGGTCGGCATGACGGGCCGGCACACCCTCGGCGACGGCACGGTGATCACGGTGCCGATGAACGCCGCCTGGTTCCCCGAGTACGGCTGGTCGGTGGAGAACCACGGCGTGGAACCCGACCTGGAGATCCTGCGCACCCCGCTCGACTGGGCGGAGGGCCGGCACGCCCAGCTCGACGACGCCGTGCACCTGGCGCTGGAGCTGCTGGAACAGGACCCGGCCGCGGTCCCGCCCGGCTACACGGACGTCCCGGACCGCCGCCGCCCGAAGCTGCCGCCGCGGTAGCCGGCGCACAGCAGCCGGCGCACACGGAAGGGGCGCGGTTCCCGCAGCTGCGGGAACCGCGCCCCTCGGCGCCGTACGTGTCGCGGTCAGGCGTCGAAGTCGTCGTCGAACCGGGCACGGGCCTTGTCGCCCGCCTCCCGCGGCTGCCCCTTCGCCCGTTCCGCGGCCTGCGAAGAGCGTGCGGCGGCTTCGTCCTTCGCTCCGCCGGCCTCCGGCTTCGCCTTCTGCCCGAGCCGTTCGGCCTTGTCCTGGAACTGGTCCTTGATACCCATGCTTTCACTCCGTGCGGGGTGTAGGGGGTGGGGCCCGATCAGACTTGCACGACGGGACGAACCGCGCATTTCGATCAGCGGCCGACGGTGCGCTCCTTCTCGTCCGCGGCCCCGCCCGCGCCCACGAGCCCCTTGGATACACCGGCCAGCCGCGGTTCGAACCGCTTCATCTCCCGCTGTCCGACCGTCGCGATGATCCCGGGCAGGTAGCCGCGCATCCCCTGCATGCCGCGCAGCCACCACTGCGCGTACACGTGCGCCGAGCGCCGCTCGATGCCCGCCACGATCCGGTCGACGGCCGGGCCCAGCGGGTAGGTGCGGTTGGAGGGCCACGGGAGCCGCTGGCGCAGCTCGCGCATCACCTCGTCCTGGTCGGCGCCGCGCACCATGTCGGTGTCGGTCCAGGAGAGGTAGCCGACGCCGACCTTGACGCCCTTGTAGCCGACCTCGGCGCGCAGGCAGTGTGCGAAGGCCTCGACGCCCGACTTGGAGGCGCAGTACGCGGTCATCATCGGGGCCGGGGTGATCGCGGCGAGCGAGGCGATCTGCAGGAAGTAGCCGCGGCTCTCCATCAGTACGGGCAGGAAGGCGCGGGCCGTGACGGCCCCGCCGATGAGGTTGACCTCGATGACCCGGCGCCAGGCGTCGGGGTCCGAGTCGGTGAACGGCCCGCCGGCGGCGACGCCCGCGTTCGCGACGACGATGTCGACCTTGCCGAAGCGCTGCTTGACCTCCTGTGCCACGCGCGCCATGGCCTCGTGGTCGGTGACGTCGGCGTACCAGTGGTCGCTGTCGGTGTGCAGCCGCTCGGAGACCTCCTTGAGGGCCTCCGGCTCGAGCCCGACGAGCGCGATCTTCGCGCCGCGCGCGGACAGCTTGCGGGCGAGCAGTTCGCCGACCCCGCGGGCGGCGCCGGTGACGACGGCGACCTGGCCTTCCAGACTGCGGTGGGAGCTCATGCCGTCTTCTCCTTCACGTCCGTGTTCAAGTGCGTGTCGACGAGTTCGCGGATCACGCGGGTGACGGCTTCGGGGGCCTCGACCGGCGTCATGTGCCCCATGCCGGTCAGCTCCGTCAGCCCGGCGCAGTCCGGCAGTGCGGCGGCCAGGCGGCGGGCGTGCACGACCGGGGTGAGCCGGTCGGCGGTGCCGCCGATCACCGCGGTGGGCACGGTGAGCGCGGCCAGGTCCGCGTCGAGGTCGAGCCCCGCCAGCACCTCGGACCACGCGTGCCGCACCTTGGTGGGACAGGCGTGCACGATGCGGGCGCAGGCCTCGACCCGGTCGGGGGCGGAGCCGGGGCCCATGGTGGCGTACTTGAGCACCTTCCGGGCGACGGGCGTGACCGGCCCGAGCGGGGCCCGGGAGCCGAGTACCGCGCCGGTGATACGGGTCCGCGCGCGCCCGGCGCGCAGCGGCAGCACCCGCGCCTCCTCGACCAGCCGGGAGCTGCCGGTGCTGCACAGCAGCGCGGCGGCGGCGTGCTCGGCGAACTCCGGCCGCCCGGCGGCCGCCATGATCGTCATGCCGCCCATGGAGTGCCCGGCGACGACCGCCCGTTCCCCGGGGGCCAGGGTGGCCCCCAGCACCGCGACGAGGTCGTCGGCGAGGGCGGTCGTACTGTGCGCGGCCGCGGCGGGGCTGCGGCCGTGGCCGCGCTGGTCGTAGGCGATGACCCGGTGCCCCTTGGCCAGTTCCCGTATCTGGGCGGCCCAGAAGGCGGTGGAACAGGTCCACCCGTGCGCCAGCACCACGGCCGGCGCCCCCTCCTCCCCGTGCACCTCGACGTGCAGCCGGGCCCCGTCGGCCGACACGGCGACGGCCTCCCGCCGCGCGACGGGCGGCGCGTAGACCCCGGAGGTGACGTGCGCTGCGCGGCTCATGCCGCGCCCTCCTGGTCCCCCGCGGCAGCCCCGGCTCCCGGACGGCCCTTCGGCGCCCTGGGCGCCGCCTTCGCCTTCACCTGGTCGGCGGGCCGACCCTTTCCGGCCCCGCTGGGGGCAATCCCGGCCCCGCCGTTCTCCGAAGCCCCGCCGGGGGCGAATTCAGCCCCGCCGGCGTTTGAGGCGCGGGGGTCCGGGGGCAGCGCCCCCGGCAACGGCGCCGCACCGGCCCCCACGGCGGCTGGGACCCGCTCACGGTCCCGGAGGCGTACGACCTCGTACTCGGAGAGGTCCACCGCCCGGGTCTCGCGGCGGAACTCCCCGGTCGTCCCCGGCCACACCGTCGTGTTGCGCCCCTGCGCGTCGAGGTACCAGCTGGTGCAGCCGCCGGTGTTCCACACCGTCCGCTCCATCCGCGCCTGCACGTGCCGGTTCCACTTGTTCACCGCCGACGGCCGCGCCGCCAGCGCGACCCTCCCGCCCAGCACGCCCAGCTGGCGCAGGTAGTCCGCCATGTAGTTCAGCTGCGACTCGATCATCAGGATCATCGAGCTGTTCCCCAGCCCGGTGTTCGGGCCGATGATCGTCATCCAGTTCGGGAAGCCGGCCGCCGTCGCCCCGCGCAGCGCCTGCATCCCGTCCTTCCAGGCGTCCGCGAGGGTCTGGCCCTCCGCGCCCACCACCCGGTCGGCGATCGGCATGTCCGTGACGTGGAAGCCCGTACCGAAGACGATCGCGTCTACCTCGGTCTCGGTCCCGTCCGCGGCCACCAGCACCGAGCCCCGGATCTCCTTCAGCCCCGAGGCGACCAGGTCCACATTGGGCCGGGCCAGCGCCGGGTAGTACTCGCTCGACAGCAGGATCCGCTTGCAGCCGATCCGGTACGAGGGCGTCAGCTCGGCCCGCAGCGCCGGGTCCTTGATCGAGCGCGCCATGTTGGCCTTGGCGAGCGACTCGATGATCCCGAGCTGGTTCGGCCGCTTCGTGAACGCGCTGACCTGAAGCTCCCGGATCCCCCACAGCAGCCCGCGCCGCGCCGCCCGGGTGAAGGGCAGCTGGCGGTGCAGCCAGCGCTCCACGGCCGTGATCGCCCGGTCGGTGCGCGGCATCACCCACGGAGGGGTCCGCTGGAACAGCGTGAGCCGCTGCACGTCCGGCGCGATGGCCGGCACGATCTGGATGGCGGAGGCACCCGTACCGATCATGGCGACGCGCTTGCCCGCGAGGTCGTAGTCGTGGTCCCAGCGAGCGGAGTGGAAGACCTTGCCGGGGAACTCGGCGAGCCCCGGGACCTCCGGCATCTTCGGGTCGGACAGCGGACCGGTGGCGGAGACGACCACGTCGGCGGTCAGGTCCCCGCCCGCGGTCTCGATCTCCCAGCGCAGCTCGTCCGCGTCCCAGCGCATCATCCGGACCTCGTGGTCCAGCCGGATGTGGCGGCGCAGCCCGAAGGTGTCGGCGACGTGTTCGAGGTACGCGCGGATGGCCGGCTGCCCGGAGAAGGTACGGGGCCAGTCGGGATTGGGCGCGAACGAGAACGAGTACAGGTGGGAGGGCACATCGCACGCGCACCCGGGGTAGCTGTTGTCGCGCCAGGTCCCGCCGACCGAGTCGGCCCGCTCCAGTACGACGAAGTCGGTGATCCCCTCGCGCCGCAGTCGCACGGCCGCGCCGAGCCCGCCGAACCCGGACCCGATCACCGCCACGCGTACGTGCTCACGCACGCGCTCGCCCTTGCCCATGCCGCCCATGCCGCCGCCTTCCGCATCTGCAACACTGCCAGCAATCACTGGCACAATCGGGAGAGTAGAGCAGGCCCGTACTCATGGGTAGGGGTCGCGCGCGGAAAGTTACCGCCAGTACGCCATAGGCTGCGCCCGTGGCGAAGGATGAGACGGAACCAGACACAGTGCGTGAGTACCGTACGGAGGAACTGGCCGAGGCGGCCGGCATCCCCGTGCGCACCCTGCGCTTCTACCGCGAGCGCAAGCTGCTGCCGCCGCCGCGCCGCGAGGGCCGGATCGCCTGGTACGACGAACACCACCTGGCCCGGCTGCGCACCATCGCCGCCCTGCTGGAACGCGGCCACACCCTCGGCGGCATCGCCGAACTCACCGCCGCGTTCGAGAGCGGCCGCGACGCCGGCCAGCTCGGCGAACTGCTCGGCATCGGCTGGTCGGAGGAGACCCCGGTGCGCCTCACCCCCGAGGCCCTCGCCGACTACTTCGAGGGCGAGGTCACCCCGGAGAACCTGGCCGCCTCGCTCGACCTCGGCTACCTGGCGATCGACGGGGACGCCATCGTGCACGTGAGCCGCCGCCTGCTCGACGTCTCCTCCGACCTCGTCCGCGAGGGCGTGCCGCTGGCGGCGGTCCTGGAGACGGGCCGCCAGGTCCGCGCGCACGCGGACGCGATGGCGGCCCTGTTCACGGAGCTCATCGCCACGCACATACCGGGCGGGGACGCGGTGACCCGGCTGCGCCCGCTGGCGAAGAGCGTCGTCGAGGCGGAACTCACGATGGCGATGGACCGCCTGCTGTCCCGCGGGGACGGGAATCAGACCCCGAGCTCGTAGACCACCGTGACGGGCGCGTGGTCGGACCACCGCTCGGGGTGCGTCTCGGCCCGCTCGACGAAGGCCTTCACGGCCTTCGCGGCCAGCCCCGGGGTGGCCACCTGGAGGTCGATGCGCCAGCCGGCGTCGTTGTCGAAGGCCCGCCCGCGGTAGGACCACCACGAGTACGGCCCCTCGGTGTCGGGGTGCAGCCCGCGCACCACGTCCACGTACCCGGCCTCCGCGTACACCTTCCCGAGCCACTCCCGCTCCTCGGGCAGGAAGCCGGCGTTCTTCCGGTTGGTCTTCCAGTTCTTGAGGTCGGCCTCCTGGTGGCAGATGTTCCAGTCACCGCACACCACGACCTCGCGCCCGTCGGCGGCTGCCCGTGCCTTCAGCTCGGCGAGGTAGGTGAGGAACTCCCCCATGAACCGGTACTTCTCGTCCTGCTTCTCGGTCCCGGCCTCCCCGGAGGGCAGGTAGAGGCTGGCCACGGTCACGCCGGGCAGATCGATCTCGATGTACCGCCCGCTGGTGTCGAACTCGTCACTCCCGAATCCCACCTGCACCCGCTCGGGCACCCGCCGCGTGTACAGCGCGACCCCCGCCCGCCCCTTGGCGGCGGCCGGCGCGAACACGGTGTGCCACCCCTCGGGCTTCCGGGCCTCCTCCGGAATCTGCCCCTCCTCGGCCCGCACCTCCTGCAGGCAGACCACGTCGGCGTCCGACCCGGCCAGCCACGGGACGAACCCCTTCTTGGCCGCGGCGCGGATCCCATTCACATTCACGGAGGTAACGGTGATCAAAGAATTCTCCCCACATCGCACAAAACGGGAGCAGCCTACTCGCCACAGCCCTCTGGAGGCCTGTTCGTCTCATCACCGTCGACCCAAGGGTCCGGCTCCCATAACGGATGCACAGTGATGATCACAGGTCCCCCCTCTCCCCGCCTGAAGGCAACTCGACGAACGAGCTGCTTGAGCAGCGCGTTCTTTTCAGGGTCCGGCAGCGTCTCCCACTCCTCTGCCAGCCCGGCGATCAAAGGCCCGAAGCCGGCACGATCCCCTGCCCCCTCGTCCGCAGCCATCCTTTCGAGCTGGGCGATCGTGAGGTTCCGCTGCTCTTTGATGCGGTCCCGGGCCGATTCGTAATCGCCCGGCGCATAGTCGTCCGGGTTGACGGCATGATCGGCGCGCAGCCTGCTGAGTCCAGCGTCGAGTTTGTCGAGCACGATCTGCAGGCGTACACGTTCCCCTACTGCCCACACCCTGTCGTCCTGCCCCGTCGGGCGCTGACACCGGGCGGCCGGCGCGGCGTCGGACGCGGCTTCGCGAACGATCCAGTCGTGCAGCGCACGCTCGACCACGGATCGACGAACCCAGAAGCCGGGGCACCCGTGCGTGCTCGTCACCGAGCGCCGGCCGCAGCAGTAGGAGTACCCGCGGACGAGCTCCTTCCGGCCGTCCGGCCCATTGCGCTCTCCCGACTCGACCGGGGCGGTACCACGGCAGTGATCACATCTGGCAAGGCCGGTGAGCGGATACAGGGGTCTGGCGGACCTCTGTGGCGCCTTCCTCCTCCCATCGCGCTCGTCCTGGTACTGCTGCCAGAGTTCCGGCGAGATGAGCCCGTCGTGCGCGCCGGGGACGAAGATGCGGTTCAGGCAGCGGCCGGCTTGCCCGCAGGCGCATTCCGGGTCGTGCACGCGAAGCAGGCCGGCCGGAAATCCGGAGTCCATGTACCGCGTGAGCACCTGAACGCTCCAGGGATTGCCTCGCACCGTGAAGTGCCCCTCGGTGTTGAGCCAGCCGCACAGGGCGTAGTACGAAGCACCATCGACGTAACGGCGGTACGCCTCGGCGTAGACGGGCCCGTCGTTGTCGATGTCGGGTTCGTAGCGTTCTTCCTGAACGGTCCAGCCGCCCTTGCCGTCCGGCACCCGGCGCGGGTGCCAGACGTAGCCGGCGCGGGGGCGCCCGGCGGCAGGGACCCCCAGCTTGTAGCGGCGGTGGTCGTGGGTCTCGCGCCACTGCTCACCGAGCTTGTCGGACTCGTAGGCCGCGAACTCGAACAGGATGCCCCTCTGGAGGCGCCCGGTTGCCGTCCGGGCATCAACCTGCTCGGTTGCCGACAACAGTTGGCCGCCCGCATCCTCAAGCCTTTTGAGGTTGATCGCAATGCCGTCACGAGAGCGTCCGAATCGGCTGTACTTCCAGACCACGATGCCCAGCGCCTCGCCCTTTTCGACCATGGCGACGGCTCTCATGACCTGACGATTGAAGTTCCGGCCGGTGTGGTCGAGGTCGACAACCCATTCGACAATCCGACGTCCGGTACGGCGGGCCCAGCCTTCGATCGCCGCCTTCTGCAGTTCCGGTGAAATCTTCTCTTCCTTCCAGGTGGAGACCCTGATGTAGCCGACGTAGGGCTCAGACCTGGACGACCGGACCGGTGCACTCATCAGACGCAATCCCCCTTGTTCACTGGCACACAAGGCACGCCGGCTCCCCCACGGCGCTCCGAATACGTCGAATTTATAGACACCTAGAAACAAATTCAAGGCCCCTAGAGGGCGAAATCCCGAGGGGGCTAGGATCTCTGACATGGACACTCAGGCCCCCGCCACTCTCCTCCGCACGGCCATCGAAGCCGTGCGCGCCATGCCCGCCGGGGCGGAGCGCGCAGTTGCCGCGACCGAACTGCTCGGCACCCTGCGGGAGGCGCAAGCGGACCTGCGGAAGATCCGCACGGACGATGTGACCGAGCTGCGCAAGACTCTCAAGCTGCGAGAGATCGCCGAGCAGCTCAGCCTCTCGACCGGTCGCGTCGATCAAATCCTGAAGGGCAAGTAGCACCTGCACCCTCCGGGGGCCTGCCACCATGCGCAGCCCTCACGCCGGGCTCGGGCGGTGAGCCCGGTCCGTAAGATGTTCGGATGTCTCACGGTATAAACCTCCGCGCCGTGCCGTACGACCACCCGGACGCGGTCAAGCTCAACGACCAGGTACAGCTCGAATACCAGGAGCGGTACGACGGCGAGGGTGACGAAACGTTCCTTGACCCGGCGATGTTCGTACCGCCGCGGGGCCTCTACCTGATCGCCTACGACGCCTCGGGCGCCCCGGTCGCGAGCGGCGGCTGGCGCAGCCAGGAGGAGAACGACGAGGGTTACTCGGACGGCGACGCCGAGCTGAAGCGCATGTACGTCGTCCCGGAGGCCCGCGGCCTCGGCCTGGCCCGCCGCATCCTGGCCGTCCTGGAGGACGACGCCCGCGAGGCGGGCCGCACCCGCATGGTCCTGGAAACGGGCGACCAGCAGCCGGAGGCGATCGCCCTGTACCTGTCCTCGGGCTACGCGATGTCGGCCAAGTTCGGCTTCTACCGCCACTACGACTCGAGCCGCTGCATGTCCAAGCCCCTGCGCTAGCGCGAGCCGCCGCACCCGCCACCCCCGCCGGGCAGACGCAACCCCGCCGGAGGTGAATCCAGCCCCTCCGGCGTTTGAGGCGCGGGGGTCCGGGGCAGCGCCCCCGGCAACGGCGCCGCACCCACTCCCGCTACCCCCGGGGGAGCCAGGCCGGCTCGTCGGTGCCCCAGCGGGACGGCCCCCGCCCCCACTCCCCGAGGGGACTGGCGGCGTACCGGAGCACCCCGTACCCCGAGTCCGCCTCCCGCAGCCACGGCTCCGCCGAGTACTCCCCGCCCGCCCCGGCCGGCGCAAGCCCCCGCACCAGCCACGACCCCGTCCCGGCGAGGGAGAACCGCAGCCCCCGCCCGCCCCCTTCCGCCAGCGCCCTCAGCACCCCGGCCGCCACGAGGTACCCCGTCCCGTGGTCCAGCGCCTGCGCCGGCAGCACCCCGGGCACCCCGCCCGAATCCGCGCACGCCGCCGCGATCCCGTACCCCGCCTGCACCAGCGAGTCGAACCCCCGCCGCCCGGCCCACGGGCCCCACTCCCGCCACCCCCACGCGCACAGCTCGGCCACCACCAGCCCCGGCCACCGCTCCAGCAGCTGCGCCGCGCCCAGCCCGTACCGCTCCAGCGTCCCCGGCCGGTACCCCGAGACCACCACGTCGGCCTCGGCCAGCAGCCCCTCGAGCACCGCCCGGTCCTCCGCCGCCTCCAGGTCCAGCAGCGCCGACCGCTTCCCGAAGCCGGTGTCCGCGTGCGCGTCGTCCGCCTCCGGCAGCCGCGGCGAGTCGATGCGCAGCACGTCCGCGCCCAGCAGTCCGAGCGTCCGCGTGGCCACGGGCCCGGCGATGACCCGGGTCAGGTCCAGCACCCGCACCCCGGCCGCGGGCCGCCCGGCGGGGGCCGGTCCCAGCGGCCGCCCCCGCGCGCCCGATTCCCGTACGGGCTCCACGAGCGGCTGCGGCTCCCCGTAGGCCACGGCCACGGCGACGGCCAGTCCGCCCGCCGCGTACGCGGACTCCTGCACCCCGACGGCCGGCCGCTGCTCCACCGCGGCGCGCAGCGCCTCCGGCGTCGCGGACGGCAGCGCGAGCGCCCGCACCAACGCGGCTTCGTGATGCGGGTAGTTGGCATGGGTCCGCACCCACCCGTCGGCCGCCCGCCAGAAGCCGGACAGCGGCGCGAAGTTCACCGGGGCCCGCCCGGCCACCCGCAGGTGCCGCTCACTGACGAACGCCGTTGCGACCGCGCCCTCGTCCACCACCACCGGAGCCACGTCCTGCGGCCCGCCTCCGGCCCGTACGGCGGCCAGCTCGCCCGCCGCCAGCGCGCACGCCCCGACCGTGGACCGCGCCAACTCCGCAACGGGCAGCGGCCCTTCGCCGAGATTCCCGGACCCCCGGTACCGCACGCGCCCCGCCAGGCCCGGCGCCCCGCCGAGTGCCGCCCAGGCCTGCGCAAGGCCCCCGTCCCGCCCACCCGCATCAGCGATCGTCATGGACCCATTCTGCGATCCCGGCCGCCACCATCGAGGCGATGCGCGGGGCGAGTGCCGGCCCGGGCGGCCCCGCGAGCAGGAACACCCACGCGAAGACGGTCCCGAGCACGGCCGCGTGCACCATCACCGGGTCCGGCAGGGCGCTCAACTCGCCCCTCTCCAGGGCCTGTTCCAGCAGCGCCACCACCTGCTCGCGCTCCCCGGCGATGAAGGTCTCCTGGAAGCGGGCGGCGATCTCGGGCTGCTGCTTCAGATCGGCGAGCAGCCCCGGGGTCGCGGCAACGACGACGGGATCGGAGAACACCGCGAGGACCACTCCGGCGAGCCCGGCGAGGTCCCCGAGCAGTGTCCCGGTGTCCGGCAGCGGCTGCGGCCGGCGCCCGTGCACGAGCACGGAGAAGACCAGTTCGCCGCGCGAGGCGTAGCGGCGGTAGATGGCCGCCTTGCCCACCCGCGCCTTGGCGGCGACGGCGTCCATGGTCAGCGCGGCGTACCCCGCTTCGGGCACCAACTCGCGTACGGCGTCACGGGTCGCCTCGTCCACGCGGGCGTCCCGCGGCCGGCCGGGGGGTTGCTTCGAAGGCTCGACGGGGTCATCACACGAAACTATGAGCATCGGAACTAGCAGTGCCGTAATTACTCCCGCCAACACGGACTCGCTCCGCCTGTTCTGGTCCCTGCCGGGCAGCTTCGCCGTACCCCTGATCCTGCTCGGCCTGCTCCTCGCCCGGATGGCCCGCACGGGCCAGGAGGTGCCGCGCTACGTCCCCTGGACCCTGGCCGCATGGGTCCTCCTCAGCGGCTGGATCCTGGAACCCGCCGGCTTCCCCCTCGGCCTGATCCCGGTCACCCTGCTCCTCCTCGCACACCGCGAGACCGCCCCCAAGCCGTAGCCGGGCGGTCTCCCGGGCAGCCGCAAGGAACGCGCCCCGCAAATGCCGGGATCGAGTGCTGTGTCAGCCGAGGCAGCCGAAGGGCCACGATCGGCGAGCCGAGCAGCGGGGACCATGCGGTTCTCACGTGCGGGAGCGGGAGCGGACGTATTCGGCGTGCAGGTGAGTGAACCTGCCCCGGCCGCGTACGGATGAGAACGCACCGTGGCCGACGCCCTGAAAGGCTGGACCGGAATCCTTCCAACGCCTTTACCGGGACGGGCGGAGGGCGGCCGGCAGCGGTGCTGGATCCGCATCCTCACGAACCCGGTATCGGGCCGCGCAGCTCGGCCGCGAGAAGAAGGGCCTGAAGCGGGACCGGATTGCAGCCGGTCCGACGAGCGGTCGGCGTCGGCCGACGTACGGGAGCTGCGGTGTCGACTTCGGAGACCCCATCCACCATCGCGGTCCTCCCCATCATCTCGGGGCTCTCCCTCGCTTTCACGGTCACGGCCGTCGACCCGCTGATCCTCAGCCTGAACATGCCGCAGATCAGCCGGGCCCTCAACGTGCCGCCCGACGTCGTCGGGTTCCTGGGAGGTGCCGCGACGCTGGTCGTCGCCGCCGCCGTGCTCGCCGTGGGCAGTCTCGGGGACGCCTTCGGGCTCAAGCGGCTGCTGATGCTGGGGCTGGTCGGCGACATCGTCGTCAACCTGCTCTCCGCGCTCTCCCCCGGCTACATGTTCCTGCTGGTGATGCGCCTCCTCGACGGCCTGGCGCTGGCCGCGATGCTGGGAGTGTCGCTGGCCCTGCTCAAGGCGTCGGTGCCGGCGGAAAGACGGCCGGCGGCCATCGGCATCTTCATGGCCATCGAGATGGTGCTGTGCGGGGTGACCCCCGCGGCCGGGGGCTGGCTGGCGGAGACGCTCGGCTGGCGATGGCTGTTCCTGGTCGCCCCACTGCTGTCGCTGATCGCGCTCGGGCTGACGGCCCGGTTCGTCACCGAGCCTCCCGTCCTGCAGCGCCGCGGAGTCGACGTCGGCGGCGTCAGCCTGGTCGGCCTCGCCCTGCTGACCCTCGTCCACGGCATCGCCGAGGCGGAGAACGGGATCACCCGGATCGAGGCCTGGCTGCCGTTGGTGATCAGTGCGGTCGCCGGCGTGCTGTTCGTGTTCCATGAGCGCCGGACACCCGAACCGGTCCTGGAGCTGTCGCTGTTCCGCAGCGGCGCGTTCACCGTGGCCGCGCTGTCCAGTCTGACGCTGAACTTCGCCGCCGCGGGGTTCAGTTTCGTCCTGGGGCAGTTCGGCAGCGTGATCCTTTCGCTGCCCCCGCAGACGATCGGCCTGCTGTTCCTGCCCGGCACCCTGCTGATCGCAGGCGCCGTCATCCTCGCCGGGCGCCTGATCGAGAAGTACACCCCCCGGCCGGTCCTCATCACCGCCCTGCTGTTGCTGGTCGCGAGCGGGCTGCTGATGGCGGCCACCGCCGCGCCCACGATGGAGCTGTGGATCCTCGTACTGGCCACCTGGCTCACCAACCTCGGCTCGCTGGTGGCCTCCGCCTCGGTGGCCGAGACCATCCTCTCGCACGCCCCAGACGGAAAGGCCGGTGCAGTGGCCTCCGTTCAGCCGGCGTTCGGAATGACCGGCTACGCGCTCGGCCCCGCCGTCTACCTCCTGCTGCTCAACCTCTTCTTCCAACGGCAGTGGCTCAGCGACGCCGATGCGCGCGGTATGTCGGCGACCCAGGCCGAGCAGGCCGTGGACGCGACACGGAGCGCCATGGCGCACAGTCCGGGCACCGCCGGATACGACCCGAACCTGCTCCGGCAGTCCGGACTGGACCTCGGGCTGGACTTCACCGACGGCCTGAGGCTCACCATGCTGGTCACGAGCCTCCTGCCGCTCGCCCTGGCCGTGGCGGCGTACGTGCTCATGCCCCGCCGGAGCCGGACCGCACCGCGGGGCCGACAGGAGTGACGGATCGATCGGCTGCTCTCCCCATGCGGGGTTCCGGACGGGACGGACAGGCGCCCGGCCGGTCGCGTCTGGACTGCGGGGTCGAACGCGGCGGGTCAGCATGGAAGAAGGGGGATGTCTCCGAGCGGAGGTTCCCATGACTGACCACGAGACTCTCGTCCGCGATCTCTTCACGGCGTGGAACGACCGGGACTACGACGCCATCGCCGGGGCAGTCGCTCCGGACTGCACTCTCATCGACAAGGGCAGCGGGAGAAAGCTGGAGGGGCCGGAGGGGTTCACCTGGCTCGCCAAAACCCTGTTCAACGCGATGCCCGACGGCACGTTCACCCTCGATCGCCTCACGTCCCAGGGGGACACGGTGGTCGTCGAGTACACGGGCAGCGGGACACAGACCGGGGACCTGGTCCTGCAGGCGGGCACCGTGCCCGCCACCGGACGTCACGTCACACTGCACGCCTGCGACATCTACGAGGTCAAGGACGGCAAGATCCAGGAGGGCCGGGCCTATCTGGACACCGGAGCGATCATGAGCCAGCTCGGTCTGACCGAGCAGTTGCGGGCCTGACCGAGAGAAGCGCCCCGGCCGCCGATGAAGGCCGGCACGCGCACCTGACAACCCGGCACCACACAAGGGGCTCACGCCTGTCCGACAGCAGCACCCACGCCCCACGCAGCCGAACCGCCCGCCGTCCCGGCCGATCCCGGACGATTCACAAGGCTGCGCCCCGCAGGGGCACCGTCTCGAACGGGATCCAAAACGCCGAGATCCCGCCCGGTCTTCCGACCGGACGGGATCTCGTGACGTTCCCGAGAGCTACTCGCGAACTGTCGTCTGTGGACCTGTGGGGATTTGAACCCCAGACCCCCTCGATGCGAACGAGGTGCGCTACCAGACTGCGCCACAGGCCCTTGCGACGTGTGAAACATTAGCATCCCTGCGGCGGTGCTCCAAAACGCGTATCCCGGAGCGTCCCCGCAGGTCACCCATCACTCGTTCGCGGCACGCGGGCGGTCGTCGCTCTCGTACTGGTCGAACAGCGGCGTGCGGCCCCGGCCCTGGCCTCGCGGGCGCGGGGTGGACTGGGGCTTCGGCTCCTGCTTCGCGGGCGCGGGCTGCGGCTGCAGCTGGGCGCGCAGGCGCGGGTCCGTCGGTTCGGCCGTGCTGGAGCGGGTCGCGCTCCAGGCGTCCGGGGTCGCCGGGCCCGTGGCGCGGGGGGCCACCGGGGCGGTCACGTACGTCGGCAGCGGGACCGGGACCGGCTCCCAGCTGTCACCGCGCCCGGGGCCGCGGTCGCGTTCGCGCTGCTGGTCCACCCACTCGGCGTGGTCGGTCTGTTCGACGAGCGCGCGCCGGCCGGCCTCCTGCGGGGAGACCGGTGGCGCGGGGTCCGGTTCGGCGCCCGGTGTCGCGGGCTCCTCGGGGTCGCGGCGGCGCGGGCGGTTCTCCCTCAGGCTGCGCGCGGCGGCCTCGGCGCGGCGCCGGTCCATCGTGAACTCGTAGCGGCGCCGCTCCTGGACGCGCAGGTGCACGATGTACGCGCTCAGCAGCAGGGCGGGCACGGCGGGGGCCCACAGGTAGCGCACGCCGCCGACCGCGGCGACGACCGCGCCGAGGGTGAAGACGAGGAAGAGGAGCGCCGTGGTGCGACGGCGGCGCGCGAGGACCTGGAGGCGCTGTTCGCGCCGGGCCCGCTCCGCGCGGTGCTCCCGTTCGGCGGTGGCCGCTCTCGGCTCCGCCCTGGTCGGGGACACGCCAAGGGCCCGGGCGTCGGCGTCGACGGAATCAACCGTCTCCGTGACCGCGTCCGGGTCCGCGTGGGGCTGGGGCTCCGCCTCCTCGGCACCGCGCTCACGCAGCCCCTTGGCGTAACGGCGCTCCATTCCCGCCCGGCCGGAAAGCAGCCGAATGGCAGTGGAGAAGCGTTCCGTCGGACGGGCTTCGTTCAGCTCGTCCTGCCTCCGGAGCCACATGGGCACCAAGTAGGCGGCCCAGGCCCCGACAATGACTGCGTAGATGAGGCCGCTGCTGCTCACACCTCACACCGTAGAGGGGCGCGGCCTACGGGATCGGCCAATTGGGCCGGTGTGTCGCGCGTTCTCGCTGATATCACGGACTTTTTTTGTGATTCTTCGGATCAGGTTATGGGCAAATCGGTTGCCGGGGGCATACGAGCCTCGGTAAATCGAACGGATAATCGATTATCTATTTCGGCGGGGCACCCGACTGCCGGGACCGCTGCCAGCGCCGCAGCAGCCCCTCCGGCACCTCCTCCGCCGTGACCGCGTAGACGAGGTGGTCGCGCCAGGCGCCGTCGATGTGCAGGTAGCGCGGACGCAGTCCCTCCTCGCGCAGGCCCAGCTTCTCCACCACCCTCCGGCTCGGCCCGTTCTCGGGGCGGATGCACACCTCGATGCGGTGCAGTCCGACCTTCGCGAAGCAGTGGTCCACGGCGAGCGCGACCGCCGTGGGCATGACCCCGCGGCCCGCCACGTCGCGGTCCACCCAGTAGCCGACGTGGGCGGCGCACATCGAGCCCCAGGTGATCCCGGCGACGGTGAGCTGGCCGACCAGTCGGCCCTGGTACTCGATGACGAAGGGCAGCATCCGGCCCGCGTTCGCCTCCGCCCGCAGATGCCGGACCATCTGGCGGTACGTCGGCCGCTGTATCACCGGCCCCCACGGGGCGGGCGGCGGAATGGTGGCCTCCCAGGGCCGCAGCCAGTCCCGGTTGCGCCGGTTGACCTCCCGCCAGGCCTTCTGGTCCCGCAGTTTTATCGGCCGGAGGGTGACGTCGCCGTCGGTCAGGACCACCGGCCAGGTGGGGCCGTTCAGCTCGTGCTCCCGGAGGGTTCCGCCGGTCTGGCGTGGTCACCGCCGCGGATCTGGTCCACGGCGTGCGGGATGACGCGGGAGAGGACGGCGAGGCCGTCGCGGACGCCGCCCGTGGAACCCGGCAGGTTCACGATCAGTGTGTGCCCGGCGACGCCCGCCAGCCCCCGGGACAGCGCGGCGGTCGGCACCTTCGCGAGGCCCTCCGCGCGGATGGCCTGCGGGATGCCCGGGATCTCGTAGTCCAGCACCCGGGCGGTGGCGTCGGGGGTGCGGTCGGTGGGCGAGATGCCGGTTCCGCCGGTGGTCAGGATGACGTCGTACCCGGCGGCCACGCCCTCGCGCAGCGCCTGCTCGACGGGATCGCCGTCCGGGACGACCCGGGGGCCGTCCACCGCGAAGCCGAGTTCCCCCAGCGCCTCGGCGAGCAGCGGGCCGCCCTTGTCGGCGTACACGCCCTGCGAGGCCCGGTTCGAGGCCGTGACGACCAGCGCCCGGCCCGTGGAAGCGGGCGCGGGAGCTGCCGGAGCGGGTTCGGCGTGGCTGTGGCTGTGGCTGTGGACCTCGCCGCCGCGCGGGGGGTTCACGAGCGCGCCCAGTCGCCGGACTTGCCGCCGGTCTTCTCCTCCACGCGGACGTCCGTGATCACGGCGCCCTTGTCGACGGCCTTCACCATGTCGATCACGGTGAGTCCGGCGACCGCGACGGCGGTCAGCGCCTCCATCTCGACGCCCGTGCGGTCGGTCGTCTTGACGGTGGCGAGGATCTCGACGGCGTCGTCGGCGACCTTCAGGTCGACCTTCACGCCCGAGACCGCCAGCGGGTGGCACAGCGGGATCAGGTCGGGGGTCTTCTTGGCCCCCATGATCCCGGCGATCCGCGCCGTCGCGAGGGCGTCGCCCTTGGGCACGCCCTCGCCGCGCAGCAGCTCGATCACCCGGGGGGAGACGCGTACCCGTCCGCTGGCCCGGGCCGTCCGGGTGGTGACGTCCTTCTCGGAGACGTCGACCATCCGGGCCGCACCGGCCTCGTCGATGTGGGTCAGCCTGCTCTGGGTACTCATTGCTGTGCCGCTCCGCTCTGGGCCCGCGCGGGGCCTGTGTGGTGCGACACACGCTACCGGCAACGGCCCCGGTTCAGCCGAGCAGGACCACTTCCAGCTCGGTGCCCGGCTCCACCGAAGTGACGTCCTCCGGTACGACCATCAGCGAGTCGGCGTGCGCCAGCGCGGCGATCAGGTGGGAGCCCGATCCGCCGACCGGGCTGACCGTGCCGCTCTCCGCGTCGTACTTGCCGCGCAGGAACTGGCGGCGGCCGGCCGGGGAACCGAGCG
This sequence comes from Streptomyces sp. NPDC085524, assembly GCF_044541755.1. Taxonomy (NCBI): domain Bacteria; kingdom Bacillati; phylum Actinomycetota; class Actinomycetes; order Kitasatosporales; family Streptomycetaceae; genus Streptomyces; species Streptomyces sp. NPDC085524. The sequence continues at coordinate 67,443 of NZ_JBITTH010000019.1, read as the reverse complement.
CCTTGTCGGCCGTCAGCACCGCCCGCACGCTGGGGCGGCGCACCTCGGAGTCGGGCAGCCCCATGAGCGCCCGGATGGCGGGGCGCACGAACAGCTCGAAGGAGACGTACGAGGACACCGGGTTGCCGGGCAGGGCCAGCAGCGGGGTGTGGTCGGGGCCGATGGTGCCGAAGCCCTGCGGCTTGCCGGGCTGCATGGCGAGCTTGCGGAAGTCCATCCGCCCGCCGTCGACGTCCGCGGCGTCCGTGCCGTCGGCGCCCGCGTCGGACTGTCCGATCGAGGACAGCGCCTCCTTGACCACGTCGTACGCGCCGACGCTGACCCCGCCCGTGGTGACGAGCAGGTCGGCCCGGATCAGCTGGTCCTCGATGGTGGAGCGCAGGGTGTCGGCGTCGTCCGCGACCGCCCCGACCCGGTAGGCGATGGCCCCGGCGTCCCGCGCGGCCGCGGCCAGCGCGAAGCTGTTGGAGTCGTAGATCGTCCCGGCTGTCAGCGCCTCGCCCGGCTGGACCAGCTCGCTGCCCGTGGACAGCACGACCACGCGCGGCCGCGGCCGCACCCGGACGGTGCCGCGCCCGATGGCGGCGAGCAGGGCGATCTGCGGCGGGCCGAGCACGGTCCCCGCGGCCAGGGCGAGGTCCCCGGCCTGTACGTCGCTGCCGCGGGAGCGGACGTGCGCCCGCGCCTCGGCGGCGCGGTGCACGCGCACCTCGCCGGCCGCGCCCTCGGGGGCGGTGCTGGCGGGGGTCATCCCCAGGGCCGCGCCGCCGCCCGTGCCGCCGTCGGTCCACTCGACCGGTACGACGGCTTCGGCGCCGGGCGGGAGCGGGGCGCCGGTCATGATGCGGGCGGCCTCGCCGGGGCCGACGGTGGGCAGCTCACCGCTGCCCGCCGCGACGTCCCCGACGACCGTCAGCACCGCGGGGAACTCCTCGCTCGCACCCTGGACGTCGGCCACCCGGACGGCGTACCCGTCCATGGAGCTGTTGTCGAAGGGCGGGAGGGCGACGGGCACGGTGACGTCCTCGACCAGGACACAGCCCTGGGCGTCCAGCAGCTGGAGCTCGATCGGCTCCAGCGGGCGGACGGCGGCGAGGACGTCCGCGAGGTGCTCGTCCACGGACCACAGACGGTGGCCGGTCTCCTGCGGTGCGGAACTGCTCAAGGTGCTACATCTCCTCCGTGACGTAACGGTGAAGCCAGGTGCGGAACTCCGGACCCAGGTCCTCACGCTCGCACGCGAGACGGACGATGGCCCGCAGGTAGTCGCCGCGGTCCCCGGTGTCGTAGCGACGGCCCCGGAAGACCACGCCGTGCACCGGACCGCCGACGGTCTCGTCGGCGGCCAGCTTCTGCAGGGCGTCGGTGAGCTGGATCTCCCCACCGCGGCCCGGCTCGGTCTCCCGCAGTATGTCGAAGATCGCGGGGTTGAGGACGTAGCGGCCGATCACCGCGTAGTTGCTGGGGGCGTCCGCGGCGTCCGGCTTCTCGACGAGACCGGTGATCCGGACCACGTCCTCCTCGTCCGTGGCCTCGACGGCGGCGCAGCCGTAGAGGTGCACGTTGGCCGGGTCCACCTCCATGAGGGCGATGACGGTGCCGCCGGTGCGGGAGTAGATGTCGGCCATCTGACGCAGCAGCGGGTCGCGCGGGTCGATGAGGTCGTCGCCGAGCAGGACGGCGAAGGGCTCCTTGCCGACGTGCGGTTCGGCGCACAGCACGGCGTGGCCGAGGCCGCGCGGGTCGCCCTGGCGGACGTAGTGCATGGTGGCCAGGTCGCTGGACTCCTGGACCTTCTTCAGCCGGTCGTCGTCGCCCTTGGCGATGAGGGCGGACTCGAGCTCGTAGTTCCGGTCGAAGTGGTCTTCCAGGGCACGCTTGTTACGCCCGGTGATCATGAGGACGTCGTCGAGTCCGGCTCCCACGGCCTCTTCGACCACGTACTGGATGGCCGGCTTGTCCACAACCGGGAGCATTTCCTTGGGGGTCGCCTTGGTCGCCGGAAGGAAACGAGTACCGAGGCCCGCGGCCGGAATGACGGCCTTCTTGATCACGGGGTGCAACATAGTCATGGCCAGAACGATAGTGGGTTCCGCCGTACGCTCAACGGGATCGCGGTAGGTAGATCCACTTATGTCCATATTGCAAAGGAAATTTGGTTCCGCTGTGAATGAGCACCCGCACACCGCCGCCTCCACCAAGGCCGAGCTGCGCCGGGAACTCCTCGCCGCCCGACGCGCCTTGTCCCCCGATGCCTGCCGTGCGGCGGCTTCGTCGCTCGCCGGCCGGGCCCTGGAACTGCCCGAACTGGCCGGTGCGGGCACGGTGGCGGCGTACGTCTCCGTCGGCACGGAGCCGGGCACCCGCGATCTGCTCGACGCCCTGCGCGCGGCCGGCAAGCGGGTGCTGCTGCCCCTGCTGCTGCCCGACAACGATCTCGACTGGGCCGTGTACGAGGGTCCGGCGAGCCTCGCCGAGGCCGCGCACCCCGGGAAGATGCGGCTGCTGGAGCCGTCCGGCCCCGCGCTCGGGCCGGAAGCGGTGACCGGCGCCGGGGCCGTGCTGCTGCCCGGGCTCGCGGTGGACCGGCGCGGCATGCGGCTCGGCCGCGGCGGCGGCTCGTACGACCGGGTGCTGGAGCGGCTGGAGCGCGCGGGGGTGCATCCCGCGCTGGTGGTGCTCCTCTACGACGACGAGGTGGTCGCGCGGGTCCCGGAGGAACCGCACGACCACCCCGTCCAGGCGGTGGCCACCCCTTCCGGGGTGCTCCGCTTCTGAGACCTGCGGGCCGCTAGGGCTTGAGGGTCAGGGTGTCGACCGTCGCCTTGTCGACGGCCTCCTTGCCGAAGGGCCACTCCAGCAGCTCGCCCTTGGCCCACATCGTCGTCTGGTCGGTGTAGTTCGAGTGGTACGTGTGCCCCGAGGCGCCCGTGAGGTTGATCCAGCGGGACTTGTCGAGGTCGTTGAGGTTGACGATCATCCGCATCGACGGCACCCAGGTCACCCCGTACCCGCTGGAGGCGTTCCAGCCGGTCGCGTTGACGGTGGCCTCGCCGCCGCCCAGGTTCCAGGGGCCGCGGTTGAGGAGCCACTGCATGAAGCCGGGGCCCTCGGTGCCGATCGTCTGGTTCTTCAGGGTCAGCTGGTGCAGCCGGCCCCAGCTCCAGGTGGACTGGTCCTTGCCGAGCTTGGCGGTCAGCTCCCAGCGGGCGTCCTCCATGGCCCGCGCGAACAGCTCGTCGCGGGTGGTGGTCGCCGGGACGGTGAGGTTCTTCTTGGGCGCGGCCCACCAGGGCGACTTCTCGTCCTTGACGAGGCGGCGGACCACCTCGAACCAGCGGTCGCCGCCGTCCGGCTGCGCCGAGTCGCTGCCGCGCATGCCGCATTCGCGGACCACTTCGGCCAGGTCGTCGTTGGGGCCGCTGCTCTGGTCGTGGACGTTCATGCAGCTGCCCTCGATGCGCAGCTCCTTCGGCATCTTGTCGCCGAAGGCCAGCTTGAGGATGTTGCGCCAGACGGCGTTGAAGTAGGCGGCCGCCGCCGAGTCGGGCTCCTGGGTGTAGTTCCAGCCCTCCAGCAGCTTCTGCGCGGAGCGCACGTCCGGGTCCTTGACCTCGATCTTGGCGAGCATCGGGGTGAGCAGCGCGGCGATCTCGCTGCTGTTGTCCATCTGCATGGCGCGCATGTCGTCGGTCGAGATCTTGCCGCTGTCCTTGATCTTCGCCTCGATGAGGTCGTTGATCCGCTGGCTGCGGGCGCCGTAGCCCCAGTCGGTGGTCAGCATGTTCGGGTACTTGCCGGCGCCGGTGCCGCTCTCGACGACCGCCTGGTTGGCGGTGACGATGAAGCCGCGCTGGGGGTTCTGGTCCCAGGGCAGCTCGTTCTGCGGGATCCAGCCGGTGGCGCTGCCCGGGGTGCCCTTCCAGGCGTACTTGGGGTCCCAGCCCGGGGCGGGCATGCGGCCGTCGCCCGCGCCGCGCACGGGGATCCGGCCGGGGGCCTGGTAGCCGATGTTGCCGTTGGGGCCCTTGTTGTCGGCGTAGATCAGGTTCTGGGAGGGGACCTCGAAGTCGGCGGCCGCCTTGCGGAAGTCGTCGAAGTTCTTGGCCCGGTCGAGCTTGAAGACCGCGTCCATGGACTTGCCCGGGTCGAGGGCGGTCCAGCGCAGGGCCACGGCGTAGCCGGTGCCGCGGTCGGGGGCCGAGGAGGCGACGGGGGCGCGGGAGCCGACCGTGCCGAGCTCGTCGCTGCGGTCGGAGATCAGCGGGCCGTTGTTGGTGGTGCGGACGGTGATCTTCTTGCTCTTCTCGCCCGCGATCTTGATCTCTTCGACGCGGGTGGTGAAGGGGAGCACCTTGTTGTCGTAGACGTAGCCCTCGGGCCTGACCTGCTCGAGGTAGAGGTCGGTGACGTCGGCGCCGAGGTTGGTCATGCCCCAGGCGATGTCGGCGTTGTGGCCGATGACCACGCCGGGCATGCCGGAGAAGGTGTAGCCGGCCACGTCGTACTGGCACTGGGCCGAGGCGGCGCGGCAGTGCAGGCCCATCTGGTACCAGACCGAGGGCAGCTGCGGGGAGAGGTGCGGGTCGTTCGCGAGCAGCGGCTTGCCGGTGGTCGTGTACTTGCCGGAGACGACCCAGGAGTTCGAGCCGATGCCGCTGCCGTTGGGGCCGAGGATCGCGGGGATCTGGTCCAGGGTCTTGGCGAGGGAGGTCATCCGGGTGCGCAGGCCCACGGTCGCGCCCTGGGCGGTGGCGTTGTCGGCGAGGCCGGTGCCGTTGGTGCCGCCGTTGGCGGTCGCGTTCGAGCCGGTGGCGGTGCCTGCGCCGGTGCCGTCCTTGGAGCCGCTGCCCGCCGGGGTGCCCTGCGGCGCGTACTTGCCGCCCTCGACCTTGCCGCCCTCGACGATCGGACGGTTCCGGTCGAAGGGGTACGGCGGGTACAGCTCGTCGATCTGGGCCGGCGAGAGCGTGCTCGACATCAGCGCGCGGTCGATCTCGTCCTGCATGTTGCCGCGCAGGTCCCAGGCCATCGCCTTGAGCCAGGCCACCGAGTCCACCGGCGACCACTGCTCGGGCTTGTAGTCGGAGCTGAGCTTCAGCGCGGCGTGCTCGACGGAGAGGTCCTTGCCGGACTTGCCCTTCAAGTACGCGTTGACCCCGTCGGCGTAGGCCTGGAGGTACTTCTTCGTCTCGGGCGAGAGCTTCTTGTCGAACTCCTCCTGCGCGACCTGGCGCCAGCCCAGCGTCCGCAGGAAGGCGTCGGTCTCGACCTGGCCGGAGCCGAACATCTCCGAGAGCCGCCCGGAGGTCATGTGGCGGCGTACGTCCATCTCCCAGAACCGGTCCTGGGCGTGGACGAAGCCCTGCGCGCGGAAGAGGTCCTCGTCGTTGTCGGCGTAGAGCTGGGGAATGCCGTGCTCATCGCGCTTGACGTCGACGGTCCCGGTCAGGCCCGGCACCTTGAGGGAGCCGGTCGTCTGGGGGAACGAAGCGCGCACGCCGTCCACAGCCCAGTACGCCCCGTAGCCGAGGCCCGCGAAGAGCGCCAGGACCAGCACGAGCACGATCAGACGGGCTCGTCGTCCCTTCTTCTTGACGGGAGGAGCGGTTTCGTTGGCGGGCATCGCTGTCCTTAGAGGGGCAGGGTGGTCCTGGGAGTGCTGGGAGCAACCATAGGCGCAGGACCGGTCCCGGTGATCCGCCAGGGGTCCAGGTGCTGAGGACAGGGGCAAACACACGTTTCACAATGTGGTTATCACGTAAAGAGAGCGTCAAAGATTAGGTAAGGTAACGAACTACTTGCCGAACCTGTCGCGCGGAGGAGCGGTCCACCGGCTCCGCCGTGCGCTTTGAGGAAGGGTCGCCCACTGACTGTCCACACGCTCAATGAGCTTCTGCTGGTCTGCTCGCTCGTGCTGCTCGTCGCCGTCGCGGCGGTACGCATCTCTTCACGCAGCGGCCTCCCCAGCCTGCTCATCTACCTCGGCATAGGCATCGCGATCGGCCAGGACGGCATAGGCAACGTCGTATTCGACAACGCCGAGCTGACCCAGGTCATCGGCTATGCCGCACTCGTCGTGATCCTCGCCGAGGGTGGTCTGGGCACCAAGTGGAAAGAGATCAAGCCGGCCCTGCCGGCCGCGATCGTGCTGTCGACGGTGGGCGTCGCGGTCAGCGTGAGCGTGACGGCTGCCGGGGCGCACTACCTGGTCGGGCTGGAATGGCGCCAGGCCCTGCTGATCGGCGCGGTCGTCTCCTCGACCGATGCCGCGGCCGTCTTCTCCGTACTGCGCAAGGTCCCGCTGCCCTCCCGGATCACGGGCGTCCTGGAGGCCGAGTCCGGCTTCAACGACGCACCCGTCGTGATCCTGGTCGTCGCCTTCGCGACGGTCGGCCCGGTGGGCCCCTGGTACGTCCTGGTCGGCAAGATCGCGCTGGAGCTGCTGCTGGGCGCCGCCATCGGCCTGGCCGTGGGCTTCCTGGGCGCCTACACGCTGCGGCACGTGGCCCTGCCCGCCTCGGGCCTCTACCCGATCGCCGTGATGGCCATCGCCATGGTGGCGTACGCGGCCGGCGCGCTGGCGCACGGATCCGGCTTCCTCGCCGTCTACCTGGCGGCCATGGTCCTCGGCAACGCGAAGCTGCCGCACTGGCCGGCGACGCGGGGGTTCGCGGACGGGCTCGGCTGGATCGCCCAGATCGGCATGTTCGTGCTGCTGGGGCTGCTGGTCACCCCGCACGAGCTGGTGAACGACTTCTGGCCCGCGGTGATCATCGGGCTGGTGCTGACGATGGTGGCGCGCCCGCTGGAGGTCTTCGTCAGCCTGCTGCCCTTCCGGCTCCCGTGGCGGGAGCAGGCCCTGATGTCGTGGGCCGGCCTGCGCGGAGCGGTGCCCATCATCCTGGCGACCATTCCGATGGTGTCCGGGATCGAGGGCAGCGAACGGGTCTTCAACATCGTCTTCGTGCTCGTCGTCGTCTACACCCTGGTGCAGGGGCCGACGCTGCCCTGGCTGGCGCGCAAGCTGCGGCTCGGCGACACCGGCGAGGGCGCCTCCGACCTCGGCATCGAGTCCGCCCCGCTGGAGAAGCTGCGCGGACACCTGCTGTCCTTCGCGATCCCGCCGGCCTCGCGGATGCACGGCGTGGAGGTGAGCGAGCTGCGGCTGCCGGCCGGAGCCTCGGTCACCCTGGTGGTGCGGGACGCGAAGAGCTTCGTACCGGCGCCGTCGACCGTGCTGCGGCGCGGGGACGAGCTGCTCGTCGTCGCCACGGACCCGGTGCGGGACGCGGCGGAGGCGCGGCTGCGGGCGGTGGCCCGGGGCGGCAAGCTCGCGGGGTGGCTGGGCACGGGCAACGGGTCCGGCAACGGAGCGGGGCGGGGCGCCGCCCGGCGCTAGGACACGAAGGGCGCAAGGGGCGCAAGGGATGTCACCCAGCGTTAGAGCGTCGCTCTAATTCGATGTTTTCGATGGATCCTGCCCGGATTTACCCGCCTTTCTGGGGTTCCTGAATGCGAAGTTCCAGTTAATCGCAGGTGAAGACATCCCTTGTCGCCGTAATCACAGGGCCTGGTAGCCACCCTCCCTGTATGATGAAGGCACAACACATCGAACCAACTCTGCCTGACGCAGAGCTGGCGCGACCGCAAAGCGGCCGTGGCTCCCTCCCGCAGTGGGCGCCCAGGTATCACTCGGTTCTGCGCAAGAGGACAGCTCTCGGGGCTCCCACATGTACGGGTGCGGTCGCTCACAAGGCGAAGCACCGTCCGCAGACGGGGACGCTCTACCAGGCAGCGGAAAGGCAAGGCCGTGACATCCGCGGTCACGACCGACAAGTCCGCCCGCCCCGGCTACGGGCAGCTCCTGCGCACGCCCGGCGCCCTCAGCTTCGTACTTCCCGGCTTCGCAGCCCGGCTCCCCTTCGGCATGCTGACCATCAGCATCCTGCTCCTGGTCCAGCACACCACCGGCTCCTACGGCAGCGCCGGCATCGTCGCCGCCGTCACCGGCATCTCGATGGCGCTGTCCGCGCCGCTGATGGGCATCTTCACCGACCGCTTCGGCCAGAGCGCCGTCCTGGTCCCCGTGGTCCTCACGCACGCCGCCGCCGTCAGCGCCCTGGCGGTGCTCGCGCTGATGGACGCCCCCGTACTGGCGCTGGCCCTGGCCGCCGTCCCCACCGGCGCCTCGGTGCCGCAGGTCGGACCGATGGTCCGGGCGCGCTGGGCCGCCAAGCTGCAGGGGTCGCCGCTGATGCCGACGGCCGCCGCTTTCGAGTCCGTCAGCGACGAGTTCACCTTCGTCGTCGGCCCGGTCCTGGCGACCGCCCTGTGCACCGGCGTCCACCCGGCGGCCGGCCTGTTCACCGAGGCGACGCTGACCCTGCTCGGCGGCCTGCTCTTCGCGGCCCAGCGGGCCACCCAGCCCAAGCCGCACGCCCCGTCGGCCTCCGGCGAGAAGCGCGCCTTCGCACTCTCCTCCCCCGGCCTGCGCGTACTGATCTTCGCGTTCCTCGGGATCGGCGCCGTCTTCGGCGGCATGCAGGTCTCGCTCGCCGCCTTCGCCAACGAGATCGGCAACCCCGGGGCCAACGGCCTGCTCTACGGCATCTTCGCCGCCGGCAACATGATCGCCGGCATCGCCATGGGCGCCATCACCTGGAAGACCGGACCGCGCCGCCGGCTGATCCTGGGCTACGTCGGCCTCACCGCCGTCGTGTCCGTCCTGTGGGCCGCGCACTCGGCGGTCCTGCTGGGCGCGCTCGGCCTGGTCGTCGGCCTGTGCATCGCCCCGGCGCTGATCACGGGCTTCACGATGGTCGAGCAGCTGGTCCCCGCGAACGCCCGGACCGAGGCCTTCACCTGGCTGACCGGTTCGATCGCCTTCGGGCAGGCCATCGCCGTGACCCTGGCCGGCCGCCTGACGGACGCGCACGGGTCCTCGTACGGCTTCCTGGTGCCCGCGGCGGCCACCGTTCTCGCGCTGACCACGCTGCTGCTGCTGCGCGGGAAGCTGGCCCCGAAGGCCCCGAGCCGGATCGTGAAGTCGTCCGCCCCGGTCGCCCCGAAGGTGATCCGGAACACGGCGACCGAGCGTGGGATGGGTCACCGCGTGCCGGTGACGGTGGACTGAAACGCCGGAATACGTCACCATGGAGCGTCGTTAGCACTCATTGAGTCAGAGTGCCAGGAGGAAATTCGTGCCGACCTACCAGTACCAGTGCACCGAGTGCGGTGAGGGCCTTGAGGCCGTGCAGAAGTTCACCGATGACGCGCTGACCGTGTGCCCGAGCTGCGACGGACGCCTGAAGAAGGTGTTCTCCGCGGTCGGCATCGTCTTCAAGGGCTCCGGTTTCTACCGGAACGACAGCCGCGGCGCCTCGTCGAGCAGCACCCCCGCCTCGAAGTCGTCGACGCCGTCGTCCACGACGGCCACCGCCGCCGCAGCTCCCGCCGCTTCGTCCTCCTCGACGTCGTCGAGCTCGGGCAGCAGCACCGGCTCCACCTCGGCGGCCTGACCGTCCGATCGCCTTTCCCTCAGGCCCCGCAGCCCTCCCGGGCAGCGGGGCCTCGGGCATGCCCGGGTGGACCCCGTTAGGGTGACCTGCATGGCGAACGCAGAGATCGGTGTCATCGGCGGCTCGGGCTTCTACTCCTTCCTGGAGGACGTCTCCGAGATACAGGTGGACACCCCGTACGGACCCCCGAGCGACTCCCTCTACGTCGGCGAGCTGTCGGGCCGCACGGTGGCCTTCCTGCCCCGGCACGGGCGCACCCACACCGTCCCGCCGCACAAGATCAACTACCGCGCCAACCTGTGGGCCCTGCGCTCGGTCGGCGTCCGCCAGGTGCTCGGCCCCTGCGCGGTGGGCGGCCTGCGGGCCGAGTACGGACCGGGCACCCTCCTCGTCCCGGACCAGCTGGTCGACCGTACGAAGTCCCGTGCGCAGACCTTCTTCGACGGGGAGCCGCTGCCCGACGGCAGCGTCCCGAACGTCGTGCACACCACCTTCGCCGACCCGTACTGCCCCGTGGGCCGGTCCGTGGCGCTCGCGGCGGCCCGGGAGCAGGGCTGGGACGCGGTGGACGGCGGCACCATGGTCGTCATCGAGGGCCCGCGCTTCTCGACGCGCGCCGAATCGCAGTGGCACGCGGCGGCGGGCTGGTCCGTGGTCGGCATGACGGGCCACCCGGAGGCCGTCCTCGCCCGCGAGCTGGGGCTCTGCTACACCTCGATGGCCCTGGTCACCGACCTGGACGCGGGCGCCGAGACGGGTGAGGGCGTCTCCCACACCGAGGTCCTGAAGGTGTTCGGCGAGAACGTGGGCCGCCTGCGCAAGGTCCTCTTCGACGCGGTCGCCGCCCTGCCGGAGACGGAGTCCCGGGACTGCCTGTGCACCCACGCCCACGACGGCTGGGACCTGGGCATCGAGCTTCCCTAGCGCTGTGGCCGGAAGGGTCTGCCGGGTCGCGGTGTCCGGTGCGGTGCATCGCAAGGCGGAGGGCCACGTCTCGTACTGGACGTACCTGCGTGGTCCGACAACGCGGCGAGGTGCCGTGCCGGGCGCCGTGACCCGGTGAACCTTTCCGGCCACAGCACCAGCTGTCGGTGGCGGGCCTTACCGTCCGGGCATGGGAAATTCCGGGGGAATGATCGTGGCCCGCTGCGCTGCGGCAGAGCTGCTCGGCATCGCCGGGGCGGCCGGCTTCGAGGAAGCCTGCCACGGGGAGGACCTGGCCGGGGAGTGGGCGGCGGTGCAGTACGCCGACCGGCCCGTGGGCGGCGGCACCGTGGTGGCGCGGCAGACGGGGGAGCCCGTCTTCACGGTGGCGTACCTCGACAGCGACGTCGGCTTCGTCGAGGCCGTCACCCCGCTCGGGAGCCGCTGGAAGGCCCTGCTGAACCGGAAACGGGCCGAGGGCTACGGGATGCCGCTCGACCGGTACCCGGTCGATCCGGCCGTGGCCGGCGCGCTCGCGTGGGCGGCCGCCGCCGGGCTGACCGCCGACGCGGCGGGCGTCAGGGCCGCGCTCACCGGCGAGGAGGCCCTCGCGGAGGACCTCACCGACCGGCTGCTCGTCGCGCTCGGGATCGCGCCCGGGGCCGCGTAGAAGGATTTTCCCGGAGGCTGTCACATTCCGGGGGGCTGTCCGGTCCTCACTGGTGAAGGACCCACCGAGACCGCTTCCCGGGAGACGACAGCCATGCCGCGCATCTCGCTCAACCCGCCCCGCACCCTCCTCATGCGCATCGGCGCCTGGTACTCGCGCCGCACCTACGGCAAGGTGCTCAACCCCGGCCAGGCGTACGGGCACAACGCGCGCGTGCTGTTCTCGTACGTCCGCCTCGAACAGCAGGCGGCGAAGTGGAACGCCCTCGACGCCGGGCTGGGGCACCTCGCGGTGATGGCCGCCGCAGCCCGCATCAACTGCTCGTGGTGCATGGACTTCGGCTACTGGGAGGGCCGCGAGAAGGGCCTGTCGGCGCGGAAGATCGAGCTGGTCCCGCAGTGGCGGGAGAACCGTGAGGCGTTCACCGCGCTGGAGGCGCTCGTCATGGAGTACGCCGAGGCCATGACGGAGACCGAGCCGACGGTCACGGACGAGCTCGCCGCGGAGCTGATCGCGCGGCTCGGCGAGGCGGCGTTCGTCGAGCTCACCGCTGTGGTCGCGCTGGAGAACTGGCGCTCGCGCGTCAACAGCGCCTTCGGTCTGACCAGCCAGGGCTTCGCGGAGGCGTGCACGGTCACCCCCGTGTGAGTGACGGCGTCGTCCACAGGGCGGGGGCCGTCCACAGGCCGGAGCGGGATCCGGCGGGAGGCCGGATCGTGGGGCGTGTCCGGGCGCAGGGTCCGGGCACGGCACCCGATCGGCTTGGCGGTGTTCCTCATGTCCCGTACCGATGCGACCAGTTCCTCGATCCATTTCTCTTCTGCATGTCCCCCCGCGCGCACGGTCCCGCAGTTCCCGCCGCTCCGTGTGGGGCGGGGCGGGGACCGGCTGCGCAGGGTCCTGCGGCGCAGGCGGCGGGCCGCAGCGGCCGGGCTCGCGGTCGCGGCGGCGGCCCTGGCGGTGGGCGGGACGGAGGCCCGGGCCTCGCGGGTCGCCGCGCCGGCGGAGGCGAAGCCCCCGCCGCAGGCCGCCGTGCGGACGGTGTCCGCCCCGGTGCGCATCGCGGACGCGGCGACGGTGCGGCTGCTGCGGCCCGGAGACCGGGTCGACGTGGTGGCGGCGGAGCGCGCCGGGCCGCCCCGGGTGGTGGCCGCGGGGGCCCGGGTTGCCGAAGTGCCGGATCCCGACCAGGGTGTCGGGGACGGTGGGGCCCTCGTGGTCCTGTCCGTGCCCCGGGACACCGCACGGGATCTCGTGGGGGCGGGCTCCGTGGCGCGGCTGGCGGTGACGTTGTGCTGATTCGCACGCACGCCCAGTCAAGTCACCTCCAAGTGGGCGTCGATTGGACACGCCGGGCCTGGACTGCCGTAGCTTTCGGAACCGTTGACTCCGTGTTCGGCAGATTCGAAGAAAGGCTCAGTGGTGGGCGAGAAGAAGAAGGAGAGCGTCCTGGCGGGCTTCAAGGCCTTCCTGATGCGCGGCAACGTGGTCGACCTGGCGGTCGCCGTGGTCATCGGCGCCGCGTTCACGAACATCGTGAACTCGATCGTCAAGGGGATCATCGGCCCGGTCGTGGGCGCGGTCGGCACGAAGAGCCTGGAGGGCTACAAGACCTGCATCAAGGCGCCGTGCGAGATCGGGAAGGACGGGCAGCCCACGGGCGTCGAGATCCTCTGGGGCTCGGTGCTGAACGCCACGCTGACCTTCGTGATCACCGCGGCGGTCGTGTACTTCCTGATGGTCCTGCCGATGGCGAAGTACCTCGCCAAGCAGGAGCAGCGCCGCAAGGCCCGGGAGGGCGTCCAGGAGACGATGGAGATCACCGAGCTGGAGGTCCTCAAGGAGATCCGGGACAACCTGGTCGCCCAGCGGACCGGCGGCGCCAACGGCACGAGCGTCGCTCCGGGATCGCGCGACGCGTTCTGACGGGCCCGCCGGCTCAGATGTGGTGCGGGGGCTTCTCGTCGAGGAAGCGGGCCAGGTCGGCCGCGCTTCCGCCGGCGGGCGGCCGCTCGCCCCAGCCGCGGTCGGTGTCGTCCGAGGACTGCTGGTCCAGGGGGTCGTCGAAGACCAGCCTGGGCTTGGGCTTGCTCTCCGGCCTGGGCTCCGGCTTCGCGGCGGGCTCGGGATGCGGGTCGGGGGCGGCGGAGGTGCTCATGGCTCCAGGGTACGGCCGCCCCCGGCGCCCGCTCCGCTCAGCTCGGGGCCTCGGCGCCCTTGCGGGCGTAGAACCACCAGCAGACCGCCAGGCACGTGGCGTAGAAGCCGATGAAGATCCACAGCGCGTTGGTGACGGCCATCGCCGCGAACATCGCGGGGATGAAGAAGAAGCCGTAGGCGGCGATGGCGGAGGAGAAGCCGGTGACGGCGCCCGCCTCCATCTCGGACTGCTTGAGCGCTGCCGCCTGCGCCTCGGGGCCCTTGCCCTCCGCCTCGCGCATGTGCTGGTCCCGGAAGATCACCGGGATCTGCCGGAAGGTCGAGCCGTTGCCCAGGCCGGAGAAGGCGAAGGCCGCGAGGAAGCCGATGAAGAAGGCCCAGAAGCTGCCCTGGTCGCCGCCCGAGGGCAGCGCGAAGATCACCACGACCAGGGAGGCGGCCATGCCGACGAACGACAGCATGGTGACCCTCGCACCGCCGATCCTGTCGGCGAGCCAGCCGCCCGCCCAGCGCATGAGCGCGCCGATGAAGGGGCCGATCCAGGCGTAGGTGGTGGCCTGGTAGCCCTGCGACTCGAAGTTGTTCTTGATCAGGAGCGGCAGGCCGGCGGCGAAGCCGATGAAGGAGCCGAAGGTGCCGACGTAGAGCCAGGTCATCAGCCAGTTGTGCTTGCGCCTGAAGATGATCTTCTGCTGGCTGAAGGGGGCCGCGGCCACCTTGAGGTCGTTCATCAGGAACCAGGCGAGCCCCGCCATGATCACCAGCAGCGGCACCCACAGGAAGGCGCCGTTCTGCAGCCAGATGTCCGTGTCGTTCTTCGCGTCGTGCTGCGGGCCGCCCGCCGGGGCGCCCAGCACGGCCGCGGTGACCACCAGCGGAGCCACCAGCTGGACCACGCTCACGCCGAGGTTGCCGAGCCCGCCGTTGAGGCCGTTGGCACTGCCCTTCTCCCGCTTGGGGAAGAAGAAGCCGATGTTGGCCATCGAGGAGGCGAAGTTCGCGCCGCCGATGCCGCAGACGGCCGCGATCAGCGCCAGCTCCCAGTAGGGGGTGCCGTTGTCCTGGAGGGCGAAGCCGAGCCACAGCATCGGCGCGACCAGGATCAGCGTGCTGAAGGCGGTGAACTTCCGCTCGCCGAAGATCGGCCCGATGAAGGTGTAGAGGATCCGGAAGGTACCGCCGGTGATGCCGGGGATCGCGGTCAGCCAGAACAACTGCGACTTGGAGAAGCCGAAGCCGACGTCGTTCAGCTTGACGACGGTCACCGACCAGACCTGCCACACCACGAAGCCGAGCATCAGCGCGGGGATCGAGACCCACAGGTTGCGCTGGGCGACCCTGCGCCCGGTGGACCGCCAGAAGCCGTCGTCCTCGGGCCGCCAGTCGCCGATGGTGGCGCCGGGCTTGTACGTCTCCGCGCGGTGCGAGCGCACCGCGGGCGGGGTGGGCGTGGGCATCGACATGGTCATCGGTCCTTCGGGTCGAGGAGCCACAGTCCGAGCACGACGAGGAAGGACAGGATCAGGAATCCCGCCCCCCACCAGGCCGTTCCGGTGTTGCCCTTCATCCACTCGTTGACGGTCACCGTCAGCGCCCAGAGCTGTCCGATGACCACGGTGAGGGCCAGGGCCAGACGTGCGTTGAGCTTCGAGGACCGCTCCGGTTCCTGCTCGGTGCCGGCTCCCGGGCCGGGGCCCGTGCGGCGGATCCGCGGGTCTCCGTAGCCGCTGGTGGAGCGGATCTGCGGATACCGCTCGTGGACCGGCCGGTTCAGCCGGGGCTGGGCGCTGCCCGGGTGGTACTCCGGGCGCGGAGGCACTTGCGGGGCACTCATGTGTGCTTCCTCTCGGGCTCGGCGGCGCGTTCCGTTCCCGGGCAGCGCAGTTGCAGCGAGTACTCGGGGTGGGAATCGCCGAACTGCCGGCAGAGGGCGTCCTTGGCCGGCTCTCCCGACCGGGCGGTGCCGATGGCCCAGACGCTGCCGTCGGCCTGCTCGGTCAGGAAGACCCTGGGGAGCGGGCGCGGTGGCGGGCCCGCGGTCACCTCACCGGTGCGGGCGTCGAAGACGCCTTCGTGGCAGGGGCAGTACAGCTCCCCTTCGGGGCCCCGGTCCTCGCGCCAGAGCACGGCGCAGGCCAGGTGGGTGCAGACGGCCGAGTAGCCGACGAGCGAGCCGTCGGCGAGCCGGACGGCGACGGCCCGGTCCTCGTCGCCGGGGAACCGGAAGGCCACGGACTGGCCGGGCGCCAGCACGTCGGTGACCTTCTTGGGCTCGGGGAGCTCCTCGCTGTCGCCGTGCCGGTGCAGGATGCCGGCGGCGACGCCGACACCGCCGACGGCCAGGCCGCCGGAGACGGTGGCGACGATCCGCAGGTAGTCGCGGCGGGTGGTGAGGGAGTCGGCGCTGATCCGGTCGCGCAACTGCTCGGCGGCGGCGTCCCCGTCGGGGTCCGGGCCGGGGGTGGAGGCCGGAGGGGGCTGTTCGGTGAGACTCAACGGACATCGACTCCATTCACCTCTACGACGGGCAGACCCCCGGGGACGGGCCACTGGACCTTGTCGGCGGGGACGACCATCGCCACGCCGGTGCTGACCACGACGTCGCCGAAGGCGAAGGAGTCGGCGACCTGCACGCCGGGGCGCTCGGCCTGGAGCTCTTCGAGGGTTCCGTAGAAGAGGGCTCCGGTGGGACAGACGGTGGCGCACATGGGTGCCAGGCCGTAGGCGGTGCGGTCGTAGCAGAGGTTGCACTTCATCTGGAGCTTCGCCTGGAGGTCGATCTTCGGGACGCCGAAGGGGCAGGCGTTGACGCAGTTGGCGCAGCCGATGCAGCGGGTGGTGTCGGCCTGCTGGACCACTCCGTCGGCGGTCACCAGGATCGCGTCGGCGGGGCAGACCTCGGCGCACGGCGCGACCGGGTCCTCGCAGTGCATGCAGACGGTGGGAAGGGAGGCGACGGACATGCCGGGATCGGTGTAGTCCAGGTGGATCATCGACTTGCCGCGGTGGGAGTCGCATTCGCGGCAGGCGGAGACGCAGGCCTGGCAGCCGATGCAGCGACCCGGGTCGATGAAGATCGTGCGGCCCATCATGGCGGGTCAGCTCCTCTCGGCCGTGCCACGGCCCTGGGAGGACGTGGGCGGCAGCGGGTCGGTGCGGGAGACCTGGGTCTCCGGGTAGGCCTCGCGGCCCGGGGCCGTGGGCGGAGCGGGCACCTCGTCGACCCGTTCGCCGGCCTCGATCCGGGCGGCGCAGACCTTGTACTCGGGGATCTTCGAGCGGGGGTCGAGGGCGTCGATGGTCAGCGCGTTCGCGGCCGTCGGCACGGGCCAGTGGTAGGGGATGAAGACGGTGTCCGGCCGGATGGCCTCGGTGACCAGGGCCGGGAAGACCTCGCTGCCGCGGCGGGTGACCACCCTGACCGGGTCGCCGTTGCGGAAGCCGTGCGAGGGGTGGACCTCCACCCAGGGGCGCGGGGTCTGCTCGACGAGGGCGCCCAGGCGGCGGGTCTGGTTGCCGGAGAGGAAGTGGGCGACGGTACGGCCGGTGGTGAGGGAGAGGGGGAACTCCTCGGTGTACGGGTCCATCGGCGCGTGCCACTCGACGACCTGCATGTGGACCTTCCCGTCGGGGTGGAAGGTCCTGCCGCCCTCGAACAGCCGGGGAGTGCCCGGGTGGTCGGTGCTGGGGCAGGGCCACATGATGCCGCCGGTCTCCTCCAGGCGTTCGTAGGTGATGCCGTAGTAGTCGTTGACCGTTCCGGCGGAGGCGATGCGGAGCTCCTCGAACACCTCGCGGGAGCCGGGGAAGTCGAACTTGTCGCCGACGCCGAGGCGCCGTGCGAGTTCGCACATCACCCAGGTGTCGGTGCGCACTCCGGCGGGCGGTTCCTGGGCCTTGTTGTGCTTGACGACGCGCGCCTCGGTGTTGGCCATGACGCCCTCGTCCTCGGCCCACACGGTGACGGGGAAGACCACGTGTGCGTTGGACGCGGTCTCGGAGAGGAAGAAGTCGAACTGGGCGTGGAATTCGAGGCGGTCGTACCCCTCCTTGACCGCCCCGTAGTTGGGGAGGGATACGAAGGGGTTGTTGCAGATGCCGATCAGGCCGCGGATCTCCTGCCGCTGCATCTGCCAGACCATCTCCATCATGGAGGTGCCGGCGGGTGGGAGTTCGGACTCCTCGATGCCCCAGATCCGGCAGATCTGGCGGCGGTGCTCCTCGTTCATGATGGAGCGGCCGCCGGGCAGCAGGTCCGCCTTCTGGCCGTGCTCGCGGCCGCCCTGGCCGTTGCCCTGGCCGGTGATGGTGCCGTAGCCGGCGCCGGGCTTGCCGAGGTTCCCGGTGGCCGCGCACAGGTTGATGATCGACAGGCAGTTCTCGACGCCCTGCGAGTGGTGCTCGACCCCCCGCGCGTGGAAGGCCATGGCCTTCTCCGCGCCGCCGAACATGCGGGCCACCCGGACGATCTGTTCCTCGGGGACCCCGCAGATCGCGGCGGAGCGGGCGGGCGGGTAGTCCTGGACGGTCTTCCTGACCTCGTCCCAGCCGGTGGTGTGGGCGGCGAGGTAGGCCTCGTCCGTCAGGCCCTCGGCGATGACCACGTGCAGGACGGCGTTGAAGAACGCGGAGTCGGTGCCGGGCTTGAGGGCGACGTGGACGTCGGCGGTGCGGGCGATGGCCGTCTCCCGCGGATCGACCACGATCAGCGAGGCACCGCGGTCCCGGGCGCCCCACAGGTACTGGGTCATCACCGGGAAGCACTCCCCCACGTTCGACCCGGCGATCAGCAGGCAGTCGGTGAGGAGGATGTCGGAGAAGGGGTTGGCGGCCCGGTCGATGCCGAAGGACAGCTTGTTGGCACCCGCGGCGCTGACCATGCACAGGCGGCCGTTGTAGTCGACGTGCCGGGTCTTGAGGGCGACCCGGGCGAACTTGCCGACCAGGTAGGTCTTCTCGGAGTAGAGGCTGGCGCCGCCGAGCAGGCCGAAGGCGTCGTTGCCGTGGGCGCCCTGGATGCGGCGGATCTCGGAGACGGTGAAGTCCAGGGCCTCGTCCCAGGAGACCTCCCTGAACTCCTCGTCCCGGGAGCGGCGCAGCAGCGGGCTCGTGAGCCGGTCGGGGTGGTTGACCTGCTGGTAGGCGTTGATGCCCTTCGGGCACAGCCGCATCCGGTTGATGTCGTGGTTGCGGGGCTCGACGCCGAAGACCTTGCCGCCCCGGTCCACGCGCAGGTACATCCCGCACTGCACGCCGCAGAAGCAGCAGTGGGTGGGGACGAGGGTCTCGCCGTTCTGGTCGGCGTGCCACTGGTCGGCGGGGATGCCGCCCGCGTCTCGGAAGTTGCGGGTGCCGGGTGGGGCGATGGAGGGGTCGATGGGCAGCGGGGCGGTCCGGGCGGGGTCCGTCGCGGTCACTTGAAGCCCTTCTTCACGTGGTTCAGATAGGCGCCACCGCGCAGGACCCGCTTGCAGCGCGGGCAGTATTCGACGAAGGCGTTGAAGTCGAGCTTCAGGTCCTGCATCGTGCCGCGCAGGTTCTCCACGTACGGGGTGGTGTCGATGGGCTCCCCGCAGCGCTTGCAGGCGAAGACCTGGTCGTCCTGCCGGGCCGTGTACTTGAACAGCTGCATGCCGACGGCGGCGGGGCGCTGGACGATGTGGAAGAACTTCCCGAACGGGATGTAGATGAGGGTGAACACCACCGACACCATGTGCAGGACGGCCAGGAACTCGTAGCCGCCGCCGTGCAGGAAGATCGACGAGAAGGTCAGCAGCAGCCCGGTCACGGAGATCACGATCAGGCAGATCAGCGGCAGCAGGTCGTAGGCGAAGCGCTGCCCGGTGATGGCGCCCCGGTCCTTCATCCGGCGCCACAGGAAGTACGAGGCGCCGGGGATGACGAGGACGGCGGCGACGTCCAGGCCGTGGAACATCAGCCAGCCAAGGAAGTCCAGCGAGTCGAAGCCGAGGACCTTGAACCCCCAGATCCGCATCTCGTACCCCGGTCCGGAGCCGGTGCTCGAGGTGAAGGTGAACCAGCCCCAGGTCAGCGGGAAGGTGATGAGCGCCGCCAGGATGCAGCCCCAGAAGATGAGCTGGTGGGCGGCCCAGCGGGCGCGTGAGCGGGCGCCGAGGAACTTCTGGAAGCCCAGGTAGGTCGCGATCATCTTCGGCAGTGCGGTGGGCGCCTTGCGGAAGTTCTCCGCGGAGAAGAAACTGCCGAACCCCTTCTTGAAGAGGCGGCGCGCACCGGGTGCGGAGACCCACACGGTGTACCGGTAGGCCACGCCGAAGGCGAGGAACACGGTGGCGACGGCGTACGGCAGCAGCGCCGAGTCGAAGTCGCGCAGGAGGCGGCTGCCGAGCACGATCGCGGCGATGAGCAGCAGTGAGACGACGGTGCCGGCCAGGGTGGCCCGCAGGGCGACGGGTTTCCCGGCCGGCGGCGGGGTCTGGGGCGGCTGGGCCGGCGGCTCCGGCGGTGGGGCTTCGGTGAGGACTTCGGTGGGCTCGGACACAGCACCACGCTAAGTGGTCTGTACCGTTTAGGCCCGTTATGAGGTATTCGCTATTGGGCCGAACGGGTTAGACGGCCTTCAGTCCGTGAGCGGCGAAGACTGCCTTGGCCCCGGCCACCTGCTCCGGCGTGGGCGAGGGGGTGTCGTGCAGGGTGAACTCCATGCCCAGGGCCTGCCACTTGCTCTCCCCCAGCTTGTGGAAGGGCAGGACGTCGACCCGTGAGACGTTGCCGAGGGTGCCGGCGAAGGCGGCGACGCCCTCGATGTTCTCGGGGGCGTCGGTCAGCCCGGGCACCAGCACGAACCGCAGGTGCACCTCCTTGCCGAGGTCCGCGAGGCGGCGGGCGAAGTCCAGGGTGGGCTCCAGCGGGCGGCTGGTGAGGCGCTCGTACGTCTCGCGGTCCCAGGACTTGATGTCGAGGAGGACCAGGTCCACGTCGCGCAGCAGCGCGTCGGTGGCGCGGGCGCCCAGGAAGCCCGAGGTGTCGAGGGCGGTGTGCAGGCCGAGGTCGTGCTTCATCCGGTGCAGGAGCTCGCCCGCGAAGACGGGCTGGAGCAGCGGCTCACCGCCGGAGACGGTGGCCCCGCCGCCCGCCGCGGCGATGAACCGCGTGTACTTGCGGGCCTCGGCGATGACGTCGTCGGCGGAGGTGCGCTTGCCGGCCCGCATCTTCATGGTGTGGGGGTTGTGGCAGTACAGGCAGGTCAGCGGGCACCCGGACAGGAAGGTCACGAACCTCGTCCCGGGGCCGTCCACCCCGGTGGAGAGGTCCCAGGAGTGCACGGAGCCCTCGCTGGTCCGCTGTGTCGCGGCGGCGGCCGGGGTCCGCCCGGCGCTGACGGCGACGGCCGCGGCCTGGCCGACGGGGATGCTCGTACCGAAGAGGACGGTCATGGCAGGTGCTCCAGAGGTGGGTGCACGGCCCCGGGGCCGGGGTGAGGGCCCGGCCCCGGGCCGCGCGGTCCGGGCGGCCCTACAGCGAGCCGTGGAAGGTGCGGTTCAGGACGTCGAGCTGCTGGTCCCGCGTGAGGCGGACGAAGTTCACCGCGTAGCCGCTGACGCGGATGGTCAGCTGCGGGTAGTTCTCCGGGTGCTCCATGGCGTCCATGAGCGTGTCCCGGCCCAGCACGTTCACGTTCATGTGGAAGCCGTCGACCGCCATGTAGCCGTCGAGGACTCCCGCCAGGTTCTTGATCCGCTCCTCGGGGGTGCGGCCCAGGCCGTCGGGGGTGACGGTGTTGGTCAGCGAGATGCCGTCCTCGGCGTCCTCGTAGGGCAGCTTGGCGACCGACAGCGCCGAGGTGACGTAGCCGTGGGTGTCGCGCCCGTTCATCGGGTTGGCGCCCGGGGAGAACGGCTCGCCGGCGCGGCGGCCGTCCGGGGTGCTGCCGGTCTTCTTGCCGTAGACCACGTTCGAGGTGATCGTGAGTACGGACTGGGTGTGCTCGGCGTCGCGGTAGGCCGGGTGCCTCCGCACCTTCTTCATGAACTCCTCGACCAGCCACACGGCGATGGAGTCGACGCGGTCGTCGTTGTTGCCGTACGCCGGGTAGTCGCCCTCGATGAGGTAGTCGGTCGCGAGTCCCGTCTCGTCGCGGACGGGGGAGACCTTCGCGTACCGGATGGCGGACAGCGAGTCGGCCGCGACCGAGAGGCCGGCGATGCCGCAGGCCATGGTGCGGCGCACGTCGCGGTCGTGCAGGGCCATCTCGATGCGCTCGTAGGCGTACTTGTCGTGCATGTAGTGGATGACGTTCAGGGCGTGGACGTAGGTCGCGGCGAGCCATTCCATCTGCTCGTCGAACTTGGCCATGACCTCGTCGTAGTCCAGCACCCCGGCCGTGAGGGCGCCGGTGGACGGGCCGACCTGGACGCCCGACTTCTCGTCGCGGCCGCCGTTGATCGCGTAGAGGAGGGTCTTGGCGAGGTTCACGCGGGCGCCGAAGAACTGCATCTGCTTGCCGACCGGCATGGCGGAGACGCAGCACGCGATGGCGGTGTCGTCGCCGAAGCGCGGGCGCATCAGCTCGTCGGACTCGTACTGGACCGAGGAGGTGTCGATCGAGACGCGGGCGCAGAACTCCTTGAAGCCCTGCGGCAGCTGCGGCGACCAGAAGACCGTCATGTTCGGCTCGGGGGCCGGGCCGAGGTTGTAGAGGGTCTGGAGGTAGCGGAAGGAGGACTTGGTGACCAGCGGCCGGCCGTCCTCGCCCATGCCGGCGATCGACTCGGTGACCCAGGTCGGGTCGCCGGAGAAGAGCTCGTCGTACTCCGGGGTGCGCAGGAAGCGGACGATGCGCAGCTTGATGATGAAGTCGTCGACGAGTTCCTGGGCCTGCTCCTCGGTGAGGCGGCCGGCCTCGATGTCCCTCTGGAGGTAGACGTCGACGAAGGTGGAGGTGCGGCCGAGCGACATGGCCGCGCCGTTCTGCTCCTTCACGGCGGCCAGGTAGGCGAAGTACAGCCACTGGATGGCCTCGCGGCCGGTGGCGGCCGGGCCGGAGATGTCGTGGCCGTAGGAGGCCGCCATCGCCTTGAGCTCGCCGAGCGCGCGGATCTGCTCGGAGAGCTCCTCGCGCAGCCGGATCGTCTCCTCCAGCGAACGGTTCCCGGCGGGGAGGGAGTTCAGCTCCTCCTTCTCCTCCTGCTTGAAGGAGATCAGGCGGTCGACGCCGTAGAGGGCCACGCGGCGGTAGTCGCCGATGATGCGGCCGCGGCCGTAGGCGTCCGGCAGGCCGGTCACGACGCCGGCCTTGCGGGCGGCGCGGATGTCGGGGGTGTAGGCGTCGAAGACACCGGCGTTGTGGGTCTTGCGGTACTCGGTGAAGACCTTCTCCAGCTCCGCGGAGACCGGGTAGCCGTAGGTCTCCAGGGCGCCGGCCACCATGCGCCAGCCGCCGTTGGGCATGATCGAGCGCTTGAGGGGGGCGTCCGTCTGGAGGCCGACGATCAGGTCCTTGTCGCGGTCGATCCAGCCGGGGGCGTGCGCGGTGATCGTCGACGGGATGTCGTGGGCGACGTCGTAGACGCCCTTCTCGCGCTCCTCGGGGAACTTGTCGGTGATCGACTTCCACACGGCGGTGGTGCGCTCGGTGGGACCGGCGAGGAAGGAGCCGTCTCCCTCGTAGGGCGTGTAGTTCTGCTGGATGAAGTCGCGGACGTCGATGGCGTCGCGCCACAGTCCGCCCCTGAAGCCCTCCCAGGGCTCGCCGTTCTTCGTGGTCTCCGCAGGAGTGGCCGTCATCGCCCGCACCTTTCCAGTCGCCTCGTTGCTTGTATCCATTGCACGCCTTCTGATCGATCATTTGCCTCCGCGTTGGTCCTGAGCTGGGGCCCGAAGGTCCCGCCGTTTGCCGCCCGACGGGCACCGACACCGCCCTGACCTGGCATTTCGCACGAGCCGAAAGCCCATCGCGCATTTGTGAAAAGCTTCACAAGAATCTCGCAGCGGCAGGGCGCCCAGGCCGGGCGCCGACGGGGCCGAGTTTTCAGCCCCGCCGGCGTTCGAGGCGCGGGGGTTCGGGGCGGAGCCCCAGGAGGCGGGCCGGGGGCTCAGCTCGGCGCCTCGGCACCTCGGCGGGCGTAGAACCACCAGGCCACGACCACGCAGGAGGCGTAGAAGGCCACGAAGCCCCACATCGCGCTCGTCACCGCGAAGTTGGCGAACATCGCCGGGATGAAGAAGAAGCCGTAGGCGGCGATGGCGGCGGTGAAGCCGGTCACCGCGCCCGACTCGATCTCGGCCTGCTTCAGTGCGGCCGCGTACTGCGGGGTGCCCTCCGTCAGGCCCTTCAGGTGCCGGCCCCGGAAGATGACCGGGATCTGGCGGAAGGTCGAGCCGTTGCCGATGCCCGAGAAGAAGAACGCCGACAGGAAGCAGAAGAAGAAGCCGTAGAAGGAACCGGTGTCCGAGCCCGAAGGGAGGAAGGTGATGACGCCGATGATCGAGGCCGCCATGCCGACGAAGGACAGGATCGTCACCCGCGCGCCGCCCAGCCTGTCCGCGATCCAGCCGCCCGCCCAGCGGGCCAGCGCGCCCAGGGCCGGGCCCATCCAGGCGTAGGTGGCCACCGAGTACGCGGGGAAGGTGGTCTTGATCAGCAGCGGCAGCGCCGCCGCGAAGCCGATGAAGGAGCCGAACGTGCCGACGTAGAGCCAGGTCATCAGCCAGTTGTGCTTGCGCTTGAAGATGATCTTCTGCTGGCTGAAGGGGGTGGAGGCCACCTTCAGGTCGTTCTGCCCGAACCAGGCCACCGCGGCGAGGACGACCAGCACCGGGACCCACACGAAGGCCGCGTTCTGGAGGTGGATCTCCGAGCCGTTCGCCTTCTCCTGGCCCGCGCCGATCGCGAGGACCGAGGACGTGATCAGGATGGGGGTGAGGAGCTGGACGACGGAGACTCCCAGGTTGCCGAGGCCGCCGTTGATGCCGGTCGCGTTGCCCTTCTCCTGCTTCGGGTAGAAGAAGCCGATGTTGGCGAGCGAGGAGGAGAAGTTCGCGCCGCCGATGCCGCACAGTGCGGCGATCGCGATCATCGTCGTGTACGAGGTCGACGGGTCCTGCACCGCGAAGCCCAGCCACAGCAGCGGCACGATCAGCACGATCGTGGAGAGCGCGGTGAAGCGGCGCTGGCCGATCATCGGGCCGAGGAACGTGTAGAAGATGCGGGCCGTTCCGCCGGTGATGCCGGGGACGGCGGTCAGCCAGAACAGCTGGGACTGGCTGAAGCCGAAGCCGACGTCCTTCAGGTTGGTCGCGGTGATGCTCCAGACCTGCCAGACCACGAAGGCCACGAGCAGGGCCGGCACGGCGATCCACAGGTTGCGGGTGGCCACCTTCTTCCCGGTGGTCCGCCAGAAGGACGGGTCCTCCGGCGTCCAGTCGGTGATCGTGCGGCCCGGACGGTACTGCGCCGGATCGGCGAGCTGCGGCCGTACCGCTTCCTGCGTGGCGGAAGTCATGGCTTCGTCCTCAGGTGTCGAGGGGTGTCCTTGCCTATCCAGGTTCCGCCCGGCTGCCGGCCCCGCGGCAGAGGAGAAGGCACTGCGGGCGACGGGACAAGGTCCCGCCGCCCACAGTGCGTTGGTCGGCCGCCGGCCACCTCGACGTGCAGTCCCCGCCCCTCGCCGACGTCGTACGGGCGCACCCGCGCGGCACCTCCCGGCGGTAGCCGGGGGAGAGTCCGCCCGGGGCACGCGGGCGGTGCGGGCTGCGCGTCCGGGCTGCTGAACGGGCGCCCGTCTGCTCTGCTGGCCGGTATGGCCTACCTAGCAATGACCGCCCGCCGCCGCGACGAGCTCCACCGCGCGGCCACCCCGCTGGAACTGTTCTTCGACCTCTGCTTCGTCGTCGCCATCGCCCAGGCCGGCGCCCGGCTGGTGCACGCGCTGGCGGAGGGCCACCCGGGGGCGGGGGTGACCGGCTACTTCCTCGTCTTCTTCGGCGTGTGGTGGGCGTGGATGAACTTCACGTGGTTCGCCTCCGCCTACGACGTCGACGACGTCCCGTACCGGCTCGCGACCTTCGTCCAGATCGTCGGCGTGCTCGTCTACGCGGCGGGGCTCAGCCGCGCCTTCGACGAGAACGACTGGACGGTCCCCGTCATCGGCTACATCATCATGCGCATCGCGCTGACGGCCCAGTGGCTGCGGGCGGCGGCCGGGGAAGAGGGCGCCGCGAGAAAGTCCGCGCTGACGTACGCGGCCGGGCTGGTGATCTGCCAGGCGGGATGGGTGGCGCTGCTGTTCGCCCCGGACGGCGCGAAGCGCTGGCTGTTCCTCGTCCTGGTCGTCGCCGAGCTGCTCGTTCCGGCGATCGCCGAGCACAACCACCAGACGTCGTGGCACGCGCACCACATCGTGGAGCGGTACGGGCTGTTCACCATCATCGTGCTGGGCGAGACGATCTCGGCGGCGACGGTGGCGGTCAAGTCGGCGCTCGACGAGCACGACGCGGTGGGTCTGCTGCTGCCGATCGCCGGCGGCGGGCTGCTGATCGTCTTCGCCGCGTGGTGGATCTACTTCGCGGTGCCGATGCACGAACGGCTGAACACCAACCGGGAGGCCATCCCGTGGGGGTACGGCCACCTGCTGATCTTCGCCTCGGGCGCGGCGATCGGGGCGGGCATCGAGGTGGCGGTCGAACACGCGGTCGGTGCGGCGCACATCTCGCAGGTGGCCGCGAATGCCGCCGTGACGGTGCCGAGCGCAGGGTTCCTCCTGATGGTCTGGCTCCTGCACTCCCGCCACTTCAAGCGGGGGGTGGCGCAGCAGCTGACCCTGCCGGTGTCGTCCGTCGTCGTACTCGCGTGCACGTGGGCCGGCGCGTACGCGGTGCTGTACGCGGGGCTGGTCTGCGCGGCCACCGTCGCCGTCGGCCTGACCCTGTCCACGAGGCCGAACACCGGCTGACCGCCTGCGCCGCCGGAGGCACGTTCAGCCCGCCGGCGTTCGAGGCGCGGGGTCTGGGGCGGAGCCCCAGGAGCGGCGCCGCAGGCGGACCGTCACCCCCGCGCCCCCGGCGGCGTTGGCAGGCCATGACACTCCCCGCACAGCGCACCGCCGGAGCCCCCGGCAGGGAACTGGCCGAGCCAGGGTTCTGGCAACTGCCCCCGGCGCGGCGACTCGCCGCCTTCGCCCGGCTCAGAGAGGCCGGCGGCCCCGTCTTCGTCCCCGAAGGGACCGGCCACTGGGCCCTCGTCCGCCACGCCCACGTGCAGGAGGCCAGCCGCCTCCCCAAGGTGTTCGCCAGTGCCCCCGGCGTGACCACCCCCGAGCCCGCCCGCTGGGTCCGCGCCCTGTTCGGGGACTCGATGGTCAACCTGGACGGCCCCGACCACGCCCAGCTCCGCAGGATCGTGCAGCGTGCCTTCACGCCCCGTCTGCTGGCGGCCGCCGAGGCGGACATCCACGCCGTGGCGACCCGCATCGTGGACGACGTACTGGACGGGCGGCCGGACGAGTTCGTCTCGGCGGTGGCCTCGCGGCTGCCCCTGGAGGTCATCTGCAACATGATGGGCATCCCGGAGCGCTACCGCCCCGAGATCGCCGACCGCGTCAACCACGCCTCCGAGAACATCGGCGTGGAACGGGGCCTGGCCTCCCGGCTGCGGATGCCCGGCCGGGGCCTGCGGGCCCTCGCGCGCATGCAGCGGATGGTGGCGGGCATCGGGCGCGAGCGCCGCAAGAACCCGACCGACGACCTGATCTCGGCGCTGGTCTGCGCGAACGTGGACGGCCAGGCCCTCGGTGCCCGGCAACTCGGCGCCTTCTTCTCCCTGTTGATGGTCGCCGGGGTGGAGACCACCCGCAATGCGATCACCCACGGGCTGACGCTGCTCACCGACCACCCGGACCAACGGGACCTGCTGCTCTCGGACTTCGAGAAGTACGCGGACGGCGCGGTCGAGGAGATGATCCGCCACTCGACGCCGATCATCCAGTTCCGCCGGACGGTGGTGGCCGAACACACCGTGGAGGGGCACCTGTTCCGCCCGGGCGACAAGGTGGTGCTGTACTACGCCTCCGCCAACCGCGACGAGGCGGTCTTCCCCGACCCGGACGCCTTCGACATCACGCGCTCGCCCAATCCGCACCTCGGTTTCGGCGGCGGCGGCCCGCACTTCTGCCTGGGCGCGCACCTGGCCCGGGTGGAGATGCGGGCCCTGTTCCACGAACTGCTGACCCGGCCGGTCGGGCTGCGCGCGGTCGGCCTGCCCGATCTGGCGGGGTCGAACTTCGACAACCGGGTCCGCTCCCTCAAGTTCGCCTTCGAGCGCCCCTGACGGCGCCCCGACGGCCCCGACGGCCCGGAAGGACCGGAAGAAGGGCCGGAAGGGCCGGAACGACCGGAAGGGCCGGCCACCGGGCAGGCTGGGAGCCCGGCGGCCGGAGCGCTGTGCCGCACGGCGGCGGCGCGGCTACTTCTGCAGGCGGCGCACCGAGAGGACGCAGTGGGCGCTGCCCGTGAGCACCGCCTCGTCGCCCGCGAACGCCTGCAGGGTCTCCGGGGAGACCGGCTCGCCGGGGACGGCCTCGGGCCAGGCCCGCGTGGCGAAGAGGAAGTACGCCTGTCCGCTCTCGTCCGCCGCGGCGACCCACTCGTCGGGGGCGGTGCACCGCGCGTTCATCCCGGGCAGGGTGAGCGCGATCTGGTTGCCCTCCAGCAGGATCTGCACCGGGAAGCCGGCCGGGTTGCGGGTGCCGTCCATGACGACGTCGCCGATGGGCAGGCCGATCTCCTCCAGCAGCCCGCGGGCCGCCCTCTCGCCGGCTTCCCGGCCGCCCGGGCCGTCACCGAGGGTGTAGGCGAGGAGGTACGGGATGTCGTGCGCCTCGGAGGGGTCGCCGATCCAGGCGAGCACGGAAAGGGTGCCGAGCTGGGTCCGGTCGATTTCGGCTTGTGTAGAAGTCATGCGCCGCACCCTAGTGGTCCGGCCGCCGAGCATTTCACGGCCTTTCACCCGGGCGGGCTAGACGGCCCAGAATCCCTCTCCGAAATTCGACCGGATGTTCGCGTCCTGGTACTGGAGCCGGTCGATGCGGGCGTTTTCCGGGACTTCGAACACCACCCAGCCCTCGGCCCGTTCACCGACCTCGAGGGAATCGAAGACGAGTGGTTTGCCCGTGGTCAGTTCACCGGCGGACACCACCGGGTGGCGCTGCCCCGCGCTGTCGTGCGCCCACATGCGTCCGAGCGCCCCGTACGAGTCCCCGCCCACGTTGACGAACGACATCGAGGCGGCCACCCACCGCTTCCCGGCAGTCGGGGCGAAGTCCTTCTGCACGCTGACCGCCGGGTCGACGTACGCGGCCAGTACGACCTCCAGGTGGCGGCCGATCCGCTGCCCGCGCACCCGGAGCCGGTCACCCACACGGGCGTCCTTCGCGCCGGCCCGCACGGGTGCCCCCGCGGCGCCCGGGGCCCCGTCGTCCACCGGGACCGCGGGCGCGGCGGCCGGGGCGAGCGCGGCCCCCTCGGGGGCGCCGTCGCAGGCCGTGGCGCCGAGCAGGAGCAGCGGCACGAGGGCGGTGGCGGCGAGTACGGGAAACGGGCGGGGGGAGTGGCGCATTCGGGATCCCTTCGGGATGTATTGCGGCCAGTCTCACGCGCCCGGGCAAGGAATTGCACACACCGACACGAGTGCGCGGAGGCAGTGAGCGCGCCCGCCTGCCAGCACAATTCGTTCCGGCGGATTCCCGCCGCCGCGATCCCTTGGAGGAAGAATGCGCATCTCCGGCCGCCGAATGGCGCTGGCAGCCCTGTCCGCACTGGCCGCGACCGCGGTATTCACCGCCCCTGCCGGGGCCACCGTTTTCAACCAGGGTGTTTCCGTACAGCCCGACGTTCATATCTCCGGGGACGGCACCGTCACCCTTTCCGGCACCTATCACTGCGAACAGGCTTCACCCATGGGAGCGATGCAGATCAAGGCTGCGGTCCTGCAGGAGGGCCACCAGCTCAGCATCGGCGGCGGGCAGGTCGTCTGCGACGGTACGGAGCGCAGCTGGGAGGCGCACGCGCCCGGCTTCGCGACGCGCAGCGTGCGGCCGGGCCGGGCCACGGTCACGGCAGAGCTCCAGGAGATCCACCTGTCGGGCCTCATGCCGTCGGCGGTCGCCACGGTCGCCCAGGACACACGGGACGGCCGGGTCCTGGCGGATCGCTGAGCGGTACGGGCCCGCCACGCACGCCCGCCGGTCCGGCGGCCGCCGCTGCCGGGGCGCGGGCGCTCCGGGCCGGGCCGGGCCGGGCCGAAGCCACGGCCCGAAGCCCGACGGGCCGAGGTCGGGGCCCCGAAGCCCGACGGCGGAGCTCCGAGCCCGGCGGCCGACGGCCGACGGCCGAGCATCGGAAGCGCCGGGCCGGGGGCGCGGGCCCGCACCGGGTGTCCGGGCAGCGCCGCTAGCGGCACTCGGGCGCGACGTCCGTCATCGACATGAACGCCACCGACTGGCACCCGGGGACGGCGTGCGGCCGTCCCGTCGTCCGGTCCACGACCGTCGGCACCCCGACGGCCAGGAGGATCAGGGCCAGGATGCCCGTCACCGCGCCCTTGCTCAGCCCGCGCACAGCGTGGTCCCGCGGAGCCGGTCGCACACAGAAGCTGTCATGGTCCGCATCATCACCCCGCCCCCGCCGTCCCACAACTCGGCGTGACGGCCCGGTCACCCCATGCTCCGGGGGCTGCCGTTCGCGTCGAACTCGCACCACACCGCCTTGCCCTCGCCCCGGGACTCCACGCCCCAGTGCGTGGCCAGCGCGTCCACCAGCAGCAGCCCGCGCCCCGTGGTGGCCGCCTCGCCCGGGGAGCGCCGGCGCGGCCACACGCTGGAGCGGTCCTTGACCCACAGCCTGATCCGCCGGACCGGCTCGGGCAGTACCTCCATGGTCAGCACCGCCCCGCCGTCGGTGTGCAGCAGGGCGTTGACCAGCAGTTCCCCGGCCGCGAGCTCCACGTCGTCCGCGAGTTCCGGCATGCCCCAGTCGCGCAGGGCCTGCCGCAGCGCGTAGCGGGCCTCCGACAGGCCCTCCGGATCGGCCTGGTGCACGTACTGGTGGATGCGCGGGGCCCGGTGGGTGCCCGGGTCGGGGGCCCGGCGCAGCACCAGCAGGGCCACGTCGTCCCCGGAGCCCCAGCGCTCCCACAGCCGGTCGGAGAGGTGGTCCGCGAGCGCCCCCGCACCCTGCGGGCCGCTGCGCACCGCGTGGGCGAGGGCCTCCATGCCCTGGGTGATGGCGGTGCCGGGCTCCTCCACGAGCCCGTCGGTGCACAGCACGAGGGTCTCGCCGGGGACCAGGTCGAGCCGGGTCTCGGGGAACTCCTCCTGCTCGAAGACGGAGGCCAGCCCCAGCGGCAGGCCGCCGCGCACGTTCGGCCAGCCGGTACGCCCGTCCGTGTGACGGATCAGCGGGCCGAGGTGGCCCGCGCGGACCGCCCGTACGCCTCCGGTCTCCAGGTCGACCTGCGCGTACATGCAGGTCGCGAAGCGTTCGGTGTCCAGTTCGGCGAGGAAGCGCGAGGCGCGCGCCAGCACCGTGGACGGCGGGTGCCCCTCCCCCGCGTACGCCCGCAGTGCGATGCGCAGCTGGCCCATGATGGCCGCGGCGTGCGTGTCGTGGCCCTGTACGTCGCCCACGACGAGGCCGACCCGGTCCCGGGGCAGCGCGATCACGTCGTACCAGTCCCCGCCGACCTCCCGCCCGCTCCAGGCGGAGTGGTAGCGGACCGCGATCTCCCCGCCCGTGATCTCGGGGATCCGGCGCGGGAGCATGGCGGCCTGCAGGCCGGTCGCGAACTCCCTTTCCTGGTCGAAGAGGAGCGCCCGCTGGAGCGACTGGGCCACGATGCCCGCGAGGCCCAGGCACAGGTTGCGTTCCTCGGGGCTGAACTCGCTGCGCCGCCGGTAGAAGAGGACCAGCCCGCCGATGGCCTTGGCCTGCGCGATGAGCGGCAGGTAGGCGGCCGCGTCGTAGCGGATCCGGTTCAGGTACTCCGAGAGCAGCGGGAACTCGCCGCCGAGCTCGGTGAGGGAGGTGACGAAACGTGCCTTCCGGGAGAGCACCGCCTGCGACAGCGGGAGCGAGCCGTCCAGCCGGGTGAACTGGCGCTCGCTGAGGATCTCCAGCGTCTCCCCGCTCAACGCAATGATCTTGATGGAGGCGCCCTCGACCAGCCCGAGCGCCAGCCCGTCCGCACCGAGCCGCTCCAGGGCCCCGGCACCGGTCAGCGCGGCCGTCACGTCGTCGACCGTCACCGCCCGCGACAGGGCCTCGGTGGTCCGCTGCACGATCGTGGTCTGCTGGGCGCGCGCCGTCTCCAGCTTGCGCAGCAGGGTGGCGTGGGCCAGCTCCGGGGTGGCGTCCCGGACGATCCCCACGATCCGGTGCGGCCGCCCGTCCGGGTGCCGCAGCACCCGGCCCTGGGTGTGGGTCCACTGGTCGGCGCCGTCGCGCCGGCGCACCGTGAAGTACGCCCCGTACGTGTCCCCGCCCGCGTCGAGGACGGAGGTCACGCTCTCGTTCAGCCGGGCCGCGTCCTCGGGCGGGATCCGCAGCCCGAGCGCCTCCGGCGTGCCGTCGAACTCCTCCGGCGCCACGTCGACGACGGCCATGCCCGCCTCGTCGAGCACCATCGTCCCCGCGTCCAGGTCCCACTCGAAGCTGCCCATGCCGTTCAGCGCGAGCCGCTCCCCCGGTCCGGTCGCCGGGGAGCGCCCGTCGGGCCGCCGGTCCCGCCCGGGGCCGTCCTGCTCCGCCGCTGCCACGCTTCACACCACCTAACGGACGGGCCAGCACGGCTGGGAGATCAGCCGCTCCCACTCCTCGTCAGGATGCCCCGGAAGAGTGCGCCCGGCCTCCCGCCAGCGCTTGACGAGGGTGAGGTAGATCGTGGCGTGGTCGGCGGCCGGCCCCGCCTGGTGTCCTGCCCCGTACCCGGGCCCGTACGCGGATCCGTACGGCGCCCGGTGCGAGGAC
The DNA here is from genome assembly GCF_044541755.1 of Streptomyces sp. NPDC085524. Taxonomy (NCBI): domain Bacteria; kingdom Bacillati; phylum Actinomycetota; class Actinomycetes; order Kitasatosporales; family Streptomycetaceae; genus Streptomyces; species Streptomyces sp. NPDC085524. Next base: position 35,169 of record NZ_JBITTH010000019.1, on the reverse strand, counting down.
GGCGCCGGTGGCCCGGCCGGCCCGCGGGCCGGGTCGTACCCCGCGGTCCTGGCCGCCGCGGGCTGTTCCCCGCGGCTGGCGGGGATCCGCACCCAGCCACGGCCCTGTGCTCGCTCCGCGCTCATCGCAGACCTCTCTCACCCGCAGTTCCGGCACTCACCGCAGATACGTCCTCGGCGACCCGGCGGCTGCCCCGCGGGGCGCGATCATGCGCACGCCCGACAGCGGGCCTCCGGCGCCGAGGCGCTTTCGGACTCCTCTCACCAGTCTCCCCGCCGTGAAGCCCGCACCGTGCACGAATCGCATGGAAGGGCCGAATGAGGGAGCGGTCAGCAGCCCCGCGAAGAACAGCCCGGGCCAGGAGGACTCGAACCCGGGGCCGAGCTCCGGAGTCCCGGTGCTCCCCACGGTCGCGAGCGAGGCCCGCAGCCCCGCGTCGAGCAGCTCCAGCCGGGCCAGGTCCGGGGTGAAGCCGGTGGCCGCGATGACGTGCGCGGTGTCCAGGACCACCGATTCACCGGACCTGGTGGTCAGGCCGAGCCTGGTCCGCCCGCCCACGGCCGCCGCCCGGTGCAGTTCGTGCCCGAGCAGCACCGGCACCCGCCGCTCGAACCGCTCGCGCAGCCACCAGGCGCCGGCCGGCCCCAGCGCGGTCGCCGCGATCCGCTCCCGGCTCTGCGCGGGCAGCCGGCGCACCGCCCACGGCAGCTCCGCCCACGCCCAGCTGCGCCAGCCCGTGCCGAGACCGCTGTGCGGATCGCGCAGGGCGCGCAGCGCGGGCCGGCTCAGGGGCTGCGGCACGGTGTTCCAGTTCAGCCGGGAGCGCCGGGCGATCAGGGACGGCCGGGCGCCCTGCTCGGCCAGCAGCGCCGCGGTCTCCAGCGCCGCCTGCCCGGCCCCGAGCACGGCGACCTCCTGCCCGGCGAACCGGGTCAGGTCCCGGTGGCCGCTGCTGTGCGAGCAGTGGCCGGGCGGGAGCCCCCGCAGGGCCGCCGGGAGGTGGACGAACGGCATCACCCCGACCGCGAGGGCCACCGTACGGGCGAGCAGCTGCGGCCCCTCGGCGGTGCGGACGCGGAAGCCGTCGCCCTCGGGGGTGATCTCCGTGACGGTCACCTCCTCCACCTCGGGCGCGGCGTGCCGGGCGAACCACATCCCGTACGAGCTGAACGTGCCGATCGGCAGCGGAGTGCCGTGTTCCGCGCGCAGTCCGCGGGTGGCGCAGTAGTCGGCCAGGGTGTGCCGGCCGTCGGGGGCGGAGAGGTTGGAGGACCAGGGCTCCGACTTCAGGTACATCCCGTCGGGCATGTGGTCGCGCCAGGAGGCCATGGGCCGCCCGAGCAGCCGTACGTCGAGCCCCGCGCCGGCCGCGTGGGCGGCGATCGACAGCCCGTACGGGCCCGCGCCGACCACCACGAGATCGTCCATCCGCGTCACGGGCTCTCCTCCGGTTCCGCCCGCCGGACGGGCCCGGTCACCTGGTCACCAACTCGTCCGGCTCCGCCGGTGCCTCCGGCGGGGCCGGGTGTGCGGGCGGCGTCCGCCCCGTCCGGTCCGCGCCCCGCTGGCGGGGCGCCCGTACCGCCGCGAGCGCGGTGCGCCGGCCGCGCCCCGGGAACCCGCTCAGCACCCGGGCCCCCTTCCCGGCGCCCCGTCCCGCGAAGGCGGCGAGCATCGCCAGGAACGGCCACGGGTCGTCGGCCGCGAACCAGGCCGCCTCGACCGGCCCCCGCCGGGCCCGGGCGGAGCACCGGCCGCCCCGGAGCGCGGCCAGCAGGGCGTAGTTCTCGGCGACGAACACCCGGCCCGGTCCGCCCGAGGGCTCCGGTACCCGCTGGCCCGTCAGATCCAGGTACATCGCCTGTACGACGTCCAGCCCGGCCGAGTCGGTGAACAGCCTGAACTGCGCGCCCGGGCGCGGGTTGAAGTCCACGAGCCGGAAGGCGCCCCGCTCGTCCCTGCGGAAGTCCAGGTCCAGGATCCCCTGGTAGCCGAGCCGTTCGGCGAGCCGCAGCCCCGCCTCCTCCACCGCCGGGTCCGGCAGCCAGCGGCCGACCGCCGTCAGCCCCGTCCGCACCGGCCAGGACAGCTCCTTGCGCCCCGACCCGGTGAACAGCGGCCGCCCGCCACGGCCGAAGGCGCCGTGGAAGAACCAGTCGGTGTCCGGACCGGCCGGCAGGAACCGCTGGAGCAGCAGCGGGCTCCCCGCCTCGGCGGACCGTTCATAGAGCCGGACCGCCTCGGCGGCGGTCCGCACGAGCACGGTGCTCCGCAGCTCCCCGCCCCCGGCGGGCAGCAGCCACGGCCGGCTCCACTTGGCCACCAGGGGCAGGCCCAGCCGCCATGCGGCCCGTGCCGCGCCGGCCGCACTGCGCGGGACCGCCGTCTCCGGGTGCGGGATGTCCCAGCGCGCGCAGAGCCGGGCCAGCTCGGCCTTGTCCGCGACCCGGGCCGGCAGGTCGTCGGGCTGACGGGGGATCCGGAACCGGCCCTCCAGCATCGGCGCGACCCGCGCCACGGCGATCGCGCTCAGGTCGTCCATGGCGATGAGCACCGCCGGCCGCCCGATCCGCTCCGACACCCCGGTCAGACACTCCAGCAACGCCTCCGGCGCCTCCGGGTCCACCCCGCCGGACGGCCCGGGATGCACGGCGCGCAGATACCGCGAACGCCCCATGGGACCTCCCCCGGCCTCGACGACGGCATGGACCTCCACCCCCTTGCGGCCAAGGGATCTGACGGCGCCGAGGGTTCCGTGGTGGAACGGATTGCGGTCGAGTCTCAGCACAACAGCGGGCACATGGGCGGGATTCGCGTGCATGGCAACGGCGTCTTTCACCTAGTCGGACCAAGCGGAGGATGCTACGCAGATGCGAATGGCCTAGGAGGCCGTCACCCGGCAGGCCATTCGTCGGATCTGATGTCTAACGTCTTGGACAAGGACACCGATTCGGGAAAGCCCGGGGAGACGCCATGCGCAGACCACGCCGCCGGCTGGCGACCACCTGCATCGGTACGGCCGCGGCCGGACTGCTCGTCACCGGCGCCGCGCTCTCGGCGGCGCCCTCGAAGGGCTGGTCCGGACACGACGACATCGCCATGGGCGCCTATCTCGACTATGGACCGACCGGAGTCGCCCGGATCCCGCTCCTGTCGAACTGGCTGGGCGGCAAGGAGATCCGGGTGGGCCACACCTACCTGCCCGGCGACCAGTGGGCCGGCATCGAGGGACGGGTCTCGTTCCTGGCCGACTGGGCGGCGTGGCGGCTGTCCCGCTCCGACCGGATGTTCGTCCTCAACGTGCCCATGCAGGAGCGCAACGAGGACCACCTCTCCGACGCCCGGGTCGCCGAGCTGATCAGGGCGGGCGCGCAGGGCGCGTACGACGTGCACTTCCGCAGGCTCGCCGAGCGGCTGGTGACGCTGGGCGTCCCGGACACGGTGATCGTGCTCGGCTGGGAGATGAACGGCACCACCTACTCGCACCGCTGCGGGCCGGACCCGGAGAACTGGAAGGCGTACTGGAAGCGCATCGTCAACACGATGCGCTCCGTCCCCGGCCAGCGGTTCAAGTTCGATTTCGCCCCCAACCGGGGCACGGACGCGATCGGCTGGACCCGCTGCTACCCGGGCGACGACGTCGTCGACATCGTCGGAATGGATTCGTACGACCAGGATCCCGGTGACACCTTCGACGAGCAGATCTCCCAGCCGTACGGGCTCCAGCAGCAGGTCGACTTCGCAGAAGCACACGGCAAGGAGATCTCGTACCCGGAGTGGGGGCTGTTCCGGCGCGGGGACAACGCGGAGTACGTGCGGCGCATGCTCCAGTGGATCGAGCAGCACAAGCCGCTCTATCACACCATCACCGACTACTGCCCGCACGGCGTGTGGCAGTGCAAGCAGAACCCCGAGTCCTCGAAGGCCTTCCGCGAGGCCCTGACCCCCGAGAAGGCCGTCCCGGTCCCGACGCCGGTGGTCCCGACGCCGGTCGTCCCGACCCCCGTGATCCCGACGCCGGTGGTGCCCACCCCGGTCGTGCCCACGCCCGTCGTCCCGACGCCGCAGATCCCGACGCCCGAGATCCCTCCGATCCCGACGCCCGAGATCCCGCCCTTCCCGACGCCCGAGATCCCGCCCTTCCCGACGCCCGAGATCCCCCCGGTCCCGACACCGGTCGCCCCTCCTGTGAGCCCGAGCCCGCTCGTGCCGAAGCCCGAGCCGACCCAGGCCGCGACGCCGAAGCCCAAGCCCACGCCGAAGCCCAGGCCCACCCCCAGGCCCACCCCCAAGCCCACGCCGAAGCCCACGCCGAAGCCCACGCCCGAGCCGGAGGCCCCGCCGCAGAACCCCAGGCAGTGGTGCATGCCGCTGAACTTCGGCGAGTGGCTCTCCAAGCTCGTCGGCAGGCAGTCGGTCTGCGTGAAGGTCGACTGGGGCAAGGACTCCGGCTACTGGCCCTTCTAGACGGGTCATCGCACGCGCAGTTCGCCCAGCCGTGCCCGCCAGTCCCGGGCGGCCGGCAGCGCCTCGCGCAGCGCGTCGACCGCCCGCTCGCGCCCCGTCACCTGCGACTCGTGCAGCCGCAGCAGGGGTGCGAGCGCGGTCGTCGCCAGCAGGAAGCGCTGGTTGACGACCGTCTCGGGCCGCCAGTGGTTCTTGTACGGCTCGTTGCCGCGCAGGAAGCTCACCACCGGGCGGCCGTCGGCCAGCGCCTTCCCGGCCTCGTGGCGCAGCAGCAGCGTCGCCACGTCCACCTTCCGGGCGCGCAGCTCCGGGTCGGCCCCGTACAGGTAGCCGCCGCTCAGCCCGGCCGACAGCAGCGTGACGTTGGACGCCACCACCTTCCCGTCCAGCCGGAACTCCGTCAGCCGGCCCTCCCCCGCCCGCACCATCCGCCGGGTGGCCCGGGTCAGGTGCTCTGCGAAGCGCGGCCTGAGGTGCTCGGGGGTCACCCCGCGGCCCCGCCACTGCTTCTCGTGCAGCCGCAGCAGGGTCCGTACGGCTCGCGGCACTTCCTGTTCGGTGACCTCGTGCTCCTCGATCCCGACGGCGTCGGTCTTGCGCAGCTTGGCCCGGACCCGCTGGGCCCCGGAGGCCGGCATCCGCTTGACCAGCTCGTCGAAGGGCAGTGCGGGCAGCTCCATGCAGGTGGAGTCGGTGAGCCGGGCGCCGGTCCCCGGCCAGTACTTGTAGAGCTGCTCCACCAGGGCCCCGGGGCGGACCTCGCGCAGGTCGACGACGGCTCCCCGGGCGGCCCGGTGCAGCCCGCGGGCCAGCGCCGGGACGACCTGGTCGGCGTGCTCGGCGGCGACGAGCACGTCGAACCAGTCGGTGATGGCGCCGCCGAGCGGCACGAGCAGCGGCATCGGCCGGTGTACGAGCATCAGCGCCGCCGCGCCGACCAGCTCCTCGCCGCGCCGCACGAGGACGAGCCGCAGCCGGCCGTCCTTCCCGTACGACAGCCACCAGGAGTGCAGCCAGGCGTGGCTCTGGAAGGGGGTCGCGGTGGGACAGCCGCGGACGAGCCGGTTCCACGGCCCCTCCAAGGCGGCGAACTGCCGGGGGTCGCGGCACAGGGTCACCGACAACGACTGCCCCGCGGAGCCCTGGGTCATCGGACGGACTCCTTCTCCTTGGCGTCGGCGTGCTCACCCTGGGCCGGGAGGGAGGCGTACCCCTCCGTGCCCGGCTGGGCCTGCGCCTCTTCGGGACGCCGCGCCCGGCCGCCGGGCCGCGCGAGCAGCCACAGCCCGCCGAGCAGGCCGCCGGCGCACAGCCCGACCGCGCCGCTGATGGCGGCGGAGGGGGAGGCGGGTTCGGTCGGGGCGACGGCCTGGCTGAACAGCAGCAGCCTCACCCCGGTGTTCTTGGCGGCCTGGTTGCTGCTCAGCGAGAGCGCGTCGGCGACTGCGTTCGCGATGTCGGCGGCGCCGGAGGGGCTCTTCGAGGTGCCGGTGATGGCGATCATCGGGGACTCGGGGGAGGTCTCGGCCCGCACCTGGGTCCGCAGCTGCCGGGCGCTGACGCCCGCGCGGGGCTGGGCGTAGGCGAGCGTGGAACTGCTGGTGGCGATGCGGGCGTACGCCTGCGCGAAGCCGATGGCGGTGGCGGGTTCGGTGGTGTCGTCCGGGACCGCGACGATGAAGCTGGTGGCGGCGTACTCGGGTGCCTTGAGCACCCCGTACGCCCCACCCGCGGCCAGCCCCACCAGCGCGCACGCGGGCAGCGGCCACCAGGCCGGCAGCCGGCGGCGGCTCGGCCTGCGCCGCCCTGAACGGTGTTCGGATTCCTTCGGATCAACGGCGTCGGCCATGTGCGCGCGCTCGCTTCCTGTGTGTCGGGGAGTTCTTCACGAGCCCTTCCGGGCCCCCTGCGGGGTGCTTCGCTGCAACGCTCAACCGGTACCGGCCTGCCCGGGCGCGGCCCCTTGCCGCCGAACCGCCGGCCCGGCCGGCCCGGGCAACTCCAGCCCGGCCGGGGCCACATCCGGCCCCGCCGCGGCCGGATCCAGCCCCGCCGGCGTTCGAGGCGCGGGGTCCGGGGCGGAGCCCCGGGGGGCCCGCGCCCCGAGCGGCTCCGGCGCAGCCGGGGCCTGGGCCGTCCGCCCCGGCCCGGGCAGGTCAACCACCGCCCCACCGGGGTCCGGGGCGGCGGCCCCGGGGGTGTCGAGGGCCAGGGCGTACACGTCCAGCAGGCTGGCCGCGCTGCGCGCGATGTCGTAGTGGCGGGCCACCGGCGGCACCGGCAGCCGCTTGACCCCCGCCTCCATGTGCCCGCGCAGTGCCGCGACGAGTTCCTCCGTGCCGGTACCGATGCGGCGGGCCCCCGGCGCCTGCAGGGCCGGCAGGTCGTCGATGGCGGGGCAGGTCACGTACAGCCCGGGCAGTCCCGCCGCCAGGGCTTCGACCACCGCCAGCCCGAACGCCTCCTCCCGCGACGGGGAGACGAAGACGTCCATCGCGGCCAGCAGGGCCGGGATCCCCGGCGTGCGCCCGTCCGCGCTGTCGCCCAGCGGGTCCCGCTCCCCCAGGAGGTGGATCCTGCTCTGCGCACCCAGCTCCGCGGCCAGCCGGCGCAGCGCGGCCCGCTCCGGCCCGTCCCCCGCCAGGAGCAGGTGCGCCCCCGGCAGCGCCGCCACCGCCCGTACCAGTACGTCGAACCGCTTGCCCGGCACCAGCCGCCCGACCCCGCCGACCACGAAGGCCCGTTCCGGCAGGCCGGTCCTGGCCCGCGTCCCGCGCCGTACGCCCTCGTCGAAGCGGAACCGGGCGGCCTCGATCCCGTTCGGGACGACGTGCACCCGCTCGGCCGGCACCCCCCACGCCTCCAGGCGGGCGGCGACGGTGTCGGACACCGCGACCGTCGCCGCGCCGAGCCGCTCGCTGGCCAGGTACAGCCCCCGCACGCCGCGCGTCAGCGGCCGGCCCTCGATCTCGGCGTCCCCGAGGGAGTGTTCGGTGGCCACCGTCGCCCCGACGCCCGCGAGCCGCGCCGCGAGGCGCCCGTACACGCAGGCCCGGTACAGGTGCGTGTGCACGAGGTCGTACCGGCCGCGCCGGATGAACCGCACCAGCTTCGGCAGCGCCCCCAGGTCCCGGTTGCCGGTCATGCCCAGGTGCACGACCCGGACCCCGTCGGCGCGCAGCCCCTCGGCCACCGGCCCGGGGTTGGTCAGCGTGAGGACGTCGCACCGCATCGGCAGGTGCCGCAGCAGCAGCCGCAGTTGCTGCTCGGCGCCGCCGACGCCGAGTCCCGTGATGATGTGCAAGGCCTTCACGGCAGCACCACCCGTCGCATCTCCCGCACCTGGTGCCGCAGCTGCTTCACGCGCAGCCGCGCGCCCCCGTCGGCCTGGCTGACGTGGGTGCGCGGCAGGGCGTACCGGCCGGCCAGCCGCCCGGGGTCGATGGCGCAGGCGTACGCGTACCCGGCGGCCCGGGTCGCCTCGACGACCCGGCCGTCGAGGTGCCCGTACGGGTAGCAGAACCCCTCGGGCAGCACGCCGGTGAGCTCGCGCAGCAGGTCGCGGCTGCCCCGCAGCTCCTGCTGGAGCACGTCGTCGGCGGCCGCGGTGAGGTCCTGGTGCAGCAGTCCGTGGGAGCCGATCTCCTGTCCGGAGTCGGCGATCTCCCGTACGCCCTCGGCGGTGAGCAGGGCCTTGCGGGGCCCCAGCGGGTCCCACACGTTGTCCACGCCGAGCCTGCCGGGCAGCACGAAGAGGGTGGCGGTGAAGCCGTGGCGGCGCAGCAGCGGCAGCGCCATGGTCAGGAAGTCGCCGTAGCCGTCGTCGAAGGTCAGCCCGACCAGCCCGGCGCCGCGCCCGGCCGCGCGGGCCCGCAGCAGCTCGCCGACGGACACTCCGCGCAGGCCGCGGGAGCGCAGCCACAGCAGCTGGGCCTCCAGGGCGACGGGGGTGACGGTGATGCCGTACGGGTCCTCGGCGGGGTCGGTGAACTCGGCCACCGAGTGGTACATCAGGACCCACGGCAAGGCGGTCCGGCGGGGTGGGTCCACCACGGCGGCGGGGGCCGTGTCGGTGTCAGCGGACATTGCGGAACCTCTGCGTGAGCTGGGAGATCTGAGCGGGCAGGGCGGTGACTTCGAGGGCTCGTATGGCCGTGCCGGTGGCCCCGAACATGGCCGGGACCAGCAGGCAGCCGAGTCCGGCGCTGAGCAGCGGGTCGGGGATCATCGGCCCGGCGATCCAACCGGTGGCTCCGGCCGCGACGGCCGCGACGCCGAGCCGCCCGATGCTGACGGCGACCCGGCGGACCTGGATGGCGACGATCCGGGAGCCGAGGCCGGTGAGCAGGAGGGCGGCGGTGGTGGTGATGCCGGCCGCGTTGGCGGCGGCGATGCCGTAGGTGCCCCACCAGCGGACGGCGAAGGCTCCGGCGACGATGTTGACGAGGAGCCCGCCGCCCATCGCGCACGCCGGGAACCAGGTGGGCCGGGCGGTCGAGAAGAAGGGCCGGGACAGCGCCCCGACGAGGCAGTGCCCGAGGAGGCCGAGCCCGTACACCCGCATCACGGAGGCGGTGGCGAGGGTGTCCTGGTGCGTGAAGGCCCCCCGCTCGAACAGGACTTGGATGATCTGGGGCGCGTAGCCGATGACGAGTGCGGTGCCCATGAGCACGGCGAGCGAGGCCAGCGCCAGGTCCCGCTCGACGCGGCGCCGGGCCTTCTCGCGCTCGCCGCCGGCCATGGCCTGGGCCACGACGGGGAAGGTGACGGTGCAGATCATCAGCGACAGCACCATCGGCATCTGCGCGACCTTCTGCGCGTAGTTCAGGTGCGAGATCGCCCCGGGCGGCAGGGAGGCGGCGAGGAACCGTTCGACGAGCACCTGCGACTGCCGGGACACCGCGAAGAAGACCACCGGCGCGATGACCCCGAAGGCGATGAGGGTGGGCCGGTCGCGGTCGCGCTGGCTGCGGGCGGCGCCACGGCCGCGGGGGGTTCCGAAGCCGACGTTCCTGATGAAGGAGGGCAGTTGGACGAGGACCATCAGCAGCCCGCCGACGGCGACACCGGCCGCGGCGGCCCGGACCCCCCACAGGGCGTGGAGGGCGACCATCGTGCCGATGATGCCGATGTTGTACGAGACGTAGATCGCGGCGGGCGGTACGAAGGAGCGGTGGGCGCGCAGCGCCGCGCTGAAGTATCCGGCGACTCCGAAGGAGAGCACGGTCAGGGCGGTCAGCCGGGTGCACTGGACGGCGAGTCCGGGGTCGGGCAGCCCGGGGGCGAGTACGGAGACGACGGCCGGCGCGGCGGCGACGAGCAGTACGGCGACCACGGCGAGGAAGAGCACGAGCCGCGGCAGGGTCGCCCCCACGAGCAGCCGTACGGGGTCCTGCGCGCGGGCCTCCTTGCGCGTGAGCCCGGTCCGGGCGGCGGCCCGCCGGGCGAGGGCATGGCTGAAGGCGGGCACCATGAGCAGTGCCATGGCGTCCTCGATGAGCAGCGTCGAGGCCATCTCCGGCACGGTCCAGGCGATCAGGAACGCGTCGCTGTCGTGGCCGGCCCCGAAGAGGTGCGCGATGGTCTGGTCCCGCACCAGCCCGAACACCGCCCCGGCGGCGGTGAGTCCGGCGGTGACGGCCGCGGCCTTCGCCAGGAACCGCCCGAGCGGCTGGCTCCCGCCGAGCGCCTCGGCCGGCGCGGCGGCGGGGGACCCGGTCGTGCGGCCGTCCCGCCCGCCGTCCGTCCCGGCGTCCCCGGGCCGGCCACTGCCGGCTGCCACCGGCCCACCGGCCCACGCGGCGATCCGCACGCTCCGCGGCCCGGGATCACCGCCCGCGTACCCGGCAGGGCCGTACCCGGCCTGCCCGCCGAACCCGCCCGCGTACCCGGCGGATCCGAAGGCCGCCGAGGACGGGACGCCCGACGCCCCCGGGGCCCGGCCCGGCCCGTCCCCGGGCTCCGCAGGGCCGTCGCCGGAACGGGGCGACGCCCCGCCCGCCGGGCCGTCGGGCGGCCGCGGCAGGCCGCCCGTCACGAAGCCGGGGTCCGACACGGCCGGTACGGCCGGGTCCGGGGCCGCCGGGACATGGGCGGGGCCCGCCCCGGCCGGGGGGCCGGAGGCGGGCCGCCAGGGTGTGGTGTCCGTCACGGGCCGTCCGCACCCGGAACGGCGCGCATGCCGGTGCGCCCGCCCGCGGCAGCAACCGCACCGCCGCGCGAGCGGCCTCCCGAACCGCCGCCCTCCGGGGAGGGAAGCGCCCACCAGGCCGCCAGGCCGACGATCACACCGGTCAGGACCGTGGACGGCCCGCCGATGTCCGCGTACAGGAAGTCGACGAGCTGCCACACGAACAGGCCGACCGCGATCAGCCCGCAGTCCCGCATGTGCGCGTCACCCCGCAGGCCCGCGCCCCGCACGCGCCCGCCGGGGGCGAGCCGGCTGAGGCCGGCCACCAGCAGCACCGCCCAGCCGCCCGCCAGCGCCGTCAGGCCGGTCAGCCCCTGCTCACTGAGGACCAGGAGGTACATGTTGTGCGGCGAGAGCAGCGGCTGGCGGAGGAACGCCTGGCCCGCGCCGGCCGTGTCGCTGCCGGAGGACAGCCCCAGCGAGGAGTGCCCGTCCCGGTTGGCCGGGAAGCCCTTCAGTCCGACCCCCACCGCGGGCCGCTCGCGCCACATCGACTCGGCCGCGGCCCACATCGTGTAGCGGTCGGTCACCGACTGGTCGGGCGCGCTGGACACCTGGGTGATCGAGGCCAGCCGTTCGCCGACCATGTCGGAGCCGACCCCGAGCCCGCCCACCAGGACCACCCCGGCGGCGCACAGCGCGACCAGCACCTTCAGGGCCCGCCGGATCCCCGCCAGGACGATGACCAGCAGGGCCGCCCCCGAGGTGGCGATCCACGCGCCCCGGCTGAACGACAGCACCAGCGGCACCACGAGCAGCAGCGCGACGCCCCCGGCGGTCCGCCGGACCCGCGGCGCGAGGCCCGGGGCCAGGGCCAGCGCGGTCGCCGCGATCAGCCCGTACGCCACCACCGTGGCCATGCCCATGACGTCGCCGGGGCCGAAGGTGCCCACGGCTCGGATGTCCTCGCCCTGGTACGAGGCCCCGGTGTGGGTCGCGTACTGCACGACCCCCAGCGCGCCCTGCACCAGCGCCAGCACCAGGAAGCACCCGGCGGCGAGCCGGAACTCCCCCGCGTCGCGCACCAGCAGCACCACCGCCGCCGGGACCAGGACGAAGACCTGCAGGTAGCGCACGAAGCCCGGCAGGGCCGCGTACGGGTCCCCCGCGGTCATCGTCGCCACCGCGAGCCCCACCCCGGGCGCCCCGAGCACGAGCACGCCGAGCGGGCTCAGCACCCGCACCCGGCCGCGCACCGCCTGCACGGCGCACACGGACACCAGCAGCAGCGAGGCCGCGTCGGCCGGGCCGACCTTCCCCGAGGCGGTCGCGTCCCCGGCCGGGAGCGGGGCGAGGAGGAACAGCACGGTCGCGGCGAGCGGAAGCAGCGGCCAGTGCCGCCGCAGCAGCACCGGCAGCGGCCCACCGGGCCGCAGTACGCCCTTCGGGTAAGGGGATACCGCAAGGCTCATCAGCTGCCCCCCAGCCGGAAGCGGAAGAAGGAGGCCGCGGTGCGGGCGAGGATCCACAGGTCCTGCCACAGCGACCAGGTGTCGATGTAGTGGTTGTCGAAGCGGGCCCGGTCCTCGATGGAGGTGTCCCCGCGCAGGCCGTTGATCTGGGCCAGGCCGGTGATGCCGACGGGCATCCGGTGCCGGGCCTCGTAGCCGGGGTGGACGGTGGAGAACTTGGCCACGAAGAAGGGCCGTTCGGGCCGGGGACCGACCAGGCTCATGTCACCCCGGACGACGTTCCACAGCTGCGGCAGCTCGTCCAGAGAGGACTTGCGCAGGAAGGAGCCGACCGCGCTCATCCTGCGGTCGCCCGCGACCGTCCACCGGGTGGCGGCCTCGTGCGCGTCGGCGCGCAGGGTACGGAACTTCAGCAGGGTGAAGGGCCGCCCGTACAGGCCGACCCGCTCCTGCCGGAAGATCACCCCCGGCCCGTCCCCGATCCGCACGGCGAGCGCGCAGGCGGCCATCACGGGGGCCGCCGCGACCAGCGCGAGCAGCGCGAGCACGGCGTCGATGCCGCGCTTCGCCCACCGCTCCAACGGCCGTGCCGGGCGCGGCAGCAGCGGCTGCACGGCGTACCCCCACAGCTGGTCGGCGGGGCACGCCACGCGCATGCCGGTGACCTTGGCGGTGCCGGCCGGGTCGGCGAGCCAGAGCCGGCAGCCGTGGTCGTGGAAGAGCCGGACCAGGGAGGCGGTGCGCTCGTCGGCCTCGGGCGGGCGGGTGAACACCGCGTGCCGGACGGAGTTCTGGATCACCGCGCGCCGGATGTCCTCGTGGGTGGCGAGCAGCGGCATCGGACCTCCCTCCCCTGCGGCGGCGGCCTCGGTGTCGGCGATTCCGACCGGACGCAGGCCGAACTCGGGGCGGGAGTGCAGGGCCGCGGCCACCGCGCCCGCCCCGGCGCCGGGTCCGACGACGAGGGCGGACGCGGGCCTGCGCACGGCCGTGCGGCGCAGGCACTGGTTGACGAACCCGCGTCCCGCGCACGTCAGTACGGCCATGACGCAGACGGCGCTCAGCAGGACGCCCCACCCGAGGGCCCGGCCGGAGCCGGCGGCCCAGACCGCCGCGACCGTGCACCACACCACCGCGGACCGCCCGGCCAGCAAGGGCAGTTCGCGGAGCGCGGAGGGGGCGAGCCTCGGCCGGTACAGCCCGGCCTGCGCGTGCAGGGCCGCGAGGAGCAGGGCCACGGGAACGGGCGCCCCGGCCGGCAGCGCCGGTGCGGGCAGGGCCGCCACGGTCAGTACGGCGGCCAGTGCGTCTGCGGTGAGCAGCGGGAGCACCCGCCCGCGGCGGCGGACCCGCTGCGGGCGCACGGCGGGCCGGGCCCGGTCGGCCTCGGGCCCGCGCGGGGGGTGGATGGCCGCCTGGGCGCGGCGTACTGCGGTGGTGCCGGCCGCCGGCCCGGGGCCGCCCTGCCCGGTGTGCCGCCGGGCGGGTGCGCTGTCCATCGTCATCGGGTGTTGCGCTCCTGGTTCAAGGGCCGGGGCCTGCCCAGCAGTTCGTGGTACAGACCGGTGACCGCATCCGTGGTCCGCCGCACGTCGAATTCGGTCAGTGCGTGCTGCCGGGCCTGCTCTCCGAGTCCGGCGAGCAGCCGCGGCTCGGCGAGCAGCGCTCCCAGGGCCTTGGCCAGGGCCGTCGGGTCCTCCGGCGGTACCAGGCACAGGCGTCCCTGGCCGGGCGGCAGGCTCTCCCGGGCCCCGCTGACGTCCGAGACCAGGACCGGGCGGCCGCAGGCCATCGCTTCGAGCGGGGCGAGCGCCATGCCTTCCCACCGCGACGGCAGTACAACGAGATCGGCGGCCCGAAGCCACGGTCGGATGTCCCGGGCGGCTCCCGCGAAGAGCACGCTCGCGCCCGACGGGGCCGCCGTGCGGCGCAGCCTTTCGGCGTCGGGCCCGTCGCCGACGAGGGCGAGGCGGGCTCCGGGGACGGTGCCGAGCAGCTCCGGCCAGGCGCGCAGCAGGACGTCCTGCCCCTTCTGCTGGCAGATCCGGCCCACGCAGACGGCGAGCGGGCCGTCGCCCCGGAAGTCGGCGGGCAGCGGCAGCCCGGCGCGGGCGAGGGCCTTGTCGTGGTCGGGGTCCGGGGAGCCGGGGCGGAAGTGGTCGAGGTCCACGCCGTTGCGGATCACCGACCAGTGGGCGGTGATGCCCTCGGCCTCGCCGGCGCGGCGTTCGGCCTCGCTGACGCAGAGCACCCGGTCGGCCCAACGGGCTCCGTACCGCTCCCAGCGCAGGGCGAGGGCGGCGGTGGCCCCGCCGACGGCGTCGAAGGACCAGGCGTGCGGCTGGAAGACGGTGGGCAGTGCGCCGCGCGCGGCGAGCCGCCCGGCCAGGCCCGCCTTGGCGCTGTGGGCGTGCAGCACGTCGGGCCGGACGCGGCTCAGCAACCGCCGGGCGCCGAGGAGTTCGGCGGGCAGCCCGGGTCCGGGGGCCCGCCCGGCGCGCCAGGTGAGCACCTCGGCCCCGGCGGCCCGGGCGGCGTCGGCGAGGACACCGCCGCGCGGGCAGCCGACGACGGTGCGCAGGCCTTCGGCGCTCTGGGCGCGGACGAGGTCGGTGACGACCCTGGCCACGCCGCCGTCGACGGGCTGGACGAGGTGGAGGACGGTCGCGGGCCGTGCGGCCCGTGGCTGTGTGGGCACGTGGAGTGCTCCTACGTTCAGCGGCGCGCGTCTGTCTGAACGAAGAGCACACCGAGGAAATGACCCTGACTTTCGCCCTTGAACCTGAAGTGCAGGCTGTGGGCGCCACCGGACAGGGCGGGACTCAGGTCGAACACGTCCGCGTCATATCCGAGGTTGTTGATGTGTTCGGGCTGTCGCGCGAACGAGTGATCCCCGAATTCTGTGATCGTGGAATTCATAACATCATTAAAAGGATTTTCTGCATCGCCGAGGGTGACCCGGCGCCCGCTGTCCGAGGTCACGGTGAGTGAGTCCCCGAGGGTCCCGCGGTCCCCGTCGTAGCCGACCAGCCCGACCTTCCCCGCGGACCCCGCCGGCGCCCTCAGCCCGTCGACCTCGACGATCCCGTCGGCGGCGCGGGCCTCCAGCACCTCGAAGCCGTCCCACAGCGAGATCCGGCGCAGCGGCTCCTTCGGGTGGTCGTAGGCCGCCACCAGCGTCCAGCCGCCCCAGGCCCCCGCCTCGGAGTGGCCCATGGCGACGTTCAGCTGCGAGACCGTCCACACCCCGGCCCCGCCCTTGCGCACCATCGGGGTCACGTCGGCCGAGGCCTGGTAGGCATCGCTGCCGGAGTCCGTGCGGTGGCCCATCACCGTGTCGGCGAGGACCTCCTTGTAGGCGCCGCCGGGCTCGGCGACCAGGACGCGGCCGTTGTCCTCCGGCGGCTTCTGCTCGCCCACCCGCAGGTTCCCGCCCCAGTAGAGGCGGGCGTACGAGACCTTCGCGCCCTGCGGGATCCGGAGCTCGGCCCGGGTGGAGTTGTAGGTGTCCGGGTCCGCGTCGACCTCGTTGTAGAACATCTCGAAGTCGCCGTTGACCCCCGCCGCACCCCGCTCGACCTCCGCACAGGACGCGGCCTGCGGGGACTCCTGCCGCCGGCAGCCGATGGAGGAGTTGGAGGCCCGGACCAGCCCGCCGTGCTGCACGGCCTGGTAACGCTCGGTGAAGGGGACCCGGGGCAGTTCTTTCGGAGACGGGGCGCCCGAGGCCGGTGACGCGGAAAGGACCAGGCAGGACAGCAGACCGAGCGTGCCGAGGATTCTGCGGGAGGAACCCATGACGCAGTCTCCATTTTCGATCAACGGGACAAAACAGGAGTGCACTTTGTCAGAAATCGGGCTGGAAATCACGTCGGACTCGCTCGTACGGCCTTTCGGGCGATTGCGCGCACCTTCCGGACCGGCGGGTCGTTATGGCTTGCACCATTGTTCGAACCGAAAGGAATTACGGAGATGAAGAAGAGGCTGGTGCGCGGCACCACCATGGCCGTCGCAAGCGCCGCGATGCTGATGGGCGGCGCGGGCCTCGCCTCCGCGCACGGCGGGGACGGCGCGACGGCGGACGGATTCGCGGGCGGCTCCCCCGGCGTCCTGTCCGGCAACCTGCTCCAGGTCCCGGTGGACGTCCCGGTCAACGTCTGCGGCAACACCGTCAACGTGATCGCCCTGCTGAACCCGGCGTTCGGCAACACCTGCGTGAACGCCTGACCGTCAACCGTGCCGCCCGAAACGGCTGCATCCGGGTGAAGCCACGCAACCCAAACCGGGGCCGGGCCGTTGATCCGGGTGCTCCACTACCGGGCAATCCTGCAAAAAAGGGACGACAATGATCAAGAAGATGATGGCCTCGGCCGCGGTTGCCGCCTCGGTCGTGGGCATGGGTGCGGCCATGGCGCCGCAGGCGATGGCGATCGGCAACGACCACGGCATCAACACCGTGAACGGCAACGGCGCCTCGCAGATCTACGGCAACCAGGCCACCTACGGCAACATGAGCCCGCAGATGGCCCTGATCCAGGGCTCCTTCAACAAGCCCTGCATCGCCCTGCCCGCGAAGGCCAACGTGCAGTCCGTGCTGGCCCTGGTCAACGTCGGCGTCCAGGACATCCCGGTCCTGTCCAGCCCGCAGAACCAGCAGTGCACCGAGAACTCCACGCAGGCCAAGGGTGACGAGGCCCTCTCGCACATCCTGGACAACATCCCGGTGCTCTCCGGCAACGCCTCCGCCGGCAGCTGACCG
Organism: Streptomyces sp. NPDC085524; assembly: GCF_044541755.1. NCBI lineage: Bacteria > Bacillati > Actinomycetota > Actinomycetes > Kitasatosporales > Streptomycetaceae > Streptomyces > Streptomyces sp. NPDC085524. The sequence continues at coordinate 18,341 of NZ_JBITTH010000019.1, read as the reverse complement.
AGCCCCGTGCCGCGAGGCCGCCGCACCTTCGGGTCGCGGCGGCCTCGCCGCTTGTGGGTTTCCGGCGCACCCGATCGAAAAGGGTTTCACCGGAAATCCGCCGCCACACCGGAACCGGAATTCCGGCAGGGCATCGGAGTGAATTTCCCGAGCGCCGCCGAAAACAGCCGGTTTCTTTTGCCCCGGACACTCGTTGTTAATTCTGCAGTGGATACGCCTCTGCGGGAAGGATCGAAAACAAATGACGTACAAGAAGGCAGTGGTGCTGGCCGCCGGCGTTCTGATGGCTGCCGGTGCCGCCTCCCCCGCCATGGCCGACTCGGACGCCGCGGGTATCGCGAAGGACTCCCCCGGCGTCCTGTCCGGCAACCTGCTCCAGGTCCCGGTGCACGTCCCGGTCAACGTCTGCGGCAACACCGTCAACGTGATCGCCCTGCTGAACCCGGCGTTCGGCAACACCTGCGTCAACGCCTGACGAAGCTCTTGTGCCCGCAAGGGCAACCTCCTCGACGGTGGCCTCGGAGTGCACGGCGGTGCACTCCGAGGCCACCTTCGATCCAGCACCGGCGCCACCGCCGGTAGACAGGGAAGGACCCATGCGACAGGTACTGAGCCGACAGGTACTGGGCAAGGGGATGCTCACGGCGGCGGCCGCTTCGAGCCTGCTGTCGATCGCGACCGGTGCGGCCTACGCACACCCCGGAGCGACGGCCGAGGCCTCTCATTCGCCGGGTGTGCTGGCAGGCAACAGCGTCTCGGTACCGATCACCTTCGCGCCGAACGTGTGCGGCAACAGCGTGGACGCCGGGGCGGGACTCAACCCCGCGTTCGGCAACACGTGCGCCACCACGACCGGCTCCCACGCCGACGAGGACCACGACTACTCGCGCTACCTCAGCCCCGAGAACGCCGAGGCCCTGGATCGCTACCTCGACGAGCGCGAGGCACGGCACCGGGTCCCGGAGCAGCGCCACGACTCCCCCCGCGACGAGCGCGGCCAGGGCGGCTACGGGGACTCCGGCGAGCAGCAGCAGCGCCACGAGACCCCGCGCGGCCAGGGCGGCTACGGCCACTCCGACGAGGACCGGCAGTCCCACCAGACCCCCCGCGGCCAGGGCGGCTACGACCACCCCGGCGGGCAGCAGCAGGGCGGGGAGGAGTGCGACGACCACCCCCGCCCCGAGGCGGAGCACCCGGCCCCCGTGCCGCACCCGGCGCCTCCCGCTCCCCCGAAGCCGCAGCCGAAGCCGCACCCCGTGGAGGAGCTGCCGCCACCGGCCCCGGTCGAGGAGGCCCCCAAGCCGCTCCCCGCCCCGGCCCCGGCTCCCGCCCCCGAGGCGCCCGTCGCGGAACTCCCCCCGCCGCCGCCGGTCCCGGTGCCCGAGGCGCCCGTACAGGAGGCGCCCGCGCCGCTCCCCGCTCCGGCGCCCGTACCGGCACCGGTCGAGGAGGCCCCGCAGCCGCTCCCCGCCCCCGCACCGCAGGTCCCCGCCCCCGCGCCCGGCGCGGAGGAGGCTCCCGCACCGCGGCCGCCGCACGGGAGCCAGCCCGTGGAGCGTCCGGCCGACCAGCCTCCGGCCGCCCCCGCAGGTGACACCCCGGTCCACCTGCCCGCGGCCCCGGCCCCGGCTCCCGCTCCGCAGGCTCCCGCTCCGCAGGCCCCCGCGCCCGCGCCCGTCCCCGCACCGGCGCACCTGACCGCGCCCGCGCTGGCGGAGACCGGCGCGGGGCAGCCCGCGGCCGCGGCGGCCCTCGCGTCGGCCCTGATCCTGGGCGGCGCCATTCTGTACCGGCGGTCGCGCATCGCCTGACCGGCATTACCGGTAATCCCGGTAATCCCGGTAATCGGAAGAAATACCGGCCGGAGAATCCCCAGCGGATTCTCCGGCCGCTGCCATGTCCGCACTATGCGCCCGCACCCCTCCGCGTTTCCGTACGGGCGGGCGATCGTTACCCATGGAGAAAGCGGCGCGACGGTCGCCGCCGGCACCTCTGTCCACGAAAAGAAGAGGATTTCGACAATGAAGCTCTCGAAGGTCGCCGCTGTCGTCGTCGGCTCGGTAGCCGCGCTCGGCGCCTCCGCCCCCGCCTTCGCAGCCGACGCCCCGGTCGGCGCGATGCCCCCGATGAGCCTGACCGGCGGGGCGACGGAGGTGCTGAACGCCGTCAACCCGGTCAGCGAGGCGCTCCCGCAGACCGCGGGCAACGCACTGGCCGAGCAGGGCGAGGCCGTCAACAAGGTCGTGGGCACGGCGCAGAAGGTCAACAAGGTCCGCAACGACGTGCCCGCCACCGTCCTCGGGCTCGCGAACGGTGCCACCCAGGCGTCCCCGATGCTCGGCGGCGTCAAGCTCAACGGCGGTCAGGGCTGAGCCGCCCGGACAAGACTGTGGGCGCCACCGGCAAGGCCGGGGCGCCCACAGTCGGTTGAGCGGTTGAGCGGTCGCTCCGCAGACGTCAGTCGTTGACGCAGACGTTGCCGAACGCGGGGTTCAGCGCACCGATGACGTTGACGGAGTTACCGCAGACGTTGACCGGGACGTGGACCGGGACCTGACCCAGGTTGCCGGACAGGACACCGGGGGAACCCACGGCCGCGCCGTCGGCCGACGAGTCGGCCATAGCGGAGCCGGCGGCACCGGCCGCAGCGAGACCAGCGGTGGCCAGGACCAGGGCGGCCTTCTTGGCAGAGTTCATGGGAAGTGCACCTTCTGTTCGATGTTCTGCCCCGAACCGGGGCTCACATCGAGCGAAACGGTCCAGCTTCCCGGACGACACGGCTTGGCGCCGGATCAGACCTGTTCAGCTCAATAGTCGTAGTCGTGCGACGGGCTCCAGCCGGCCTTCCCCACGCCCCGCAGGTCCGGGAGATCGGGGATGTCCGGGACGTCGGGGATCTCGGGCACGAGCTCCGCCGGAGGCTTGAGCGGCGTCGCCGGCAGGTCCGGCAGCAGCCCGTCCACCGGCGGGACCTCGACCGGCAGCTTCGGGACCTCCACCGGCAGCTTGGGGATCTCCACCGGCAGATCGGGCACGATGTCGGACAGGTCGGGGAGCTTGAGGTCCGGGAGTTTGATCTCCGGGATCTTCGGCAGCGTCACCCCGGGCGGCAGCAGGCCGCCCAGCGACTTGAGGAGGTCCCCGAGGGTCTTGGTGAGGCCCGCGAGGAGGTCGTCGATCGGACCGGCCGCGGCCGCCCGTTCCTGCACTTCCTCGATCTGCTGCTCGACGGCTGCCGATCGCCTGGCGATCTCGGCGGCGCCCTGACCGTCCGCGGCGCCGGCGGGGGCGGCCGCGCCGGTCAGTATGACGACGGCGAGGGCCGACGGGACGAGCATCCGGGCGCGGGACGGCTTGGTGCGGTGCATGGGTGTTCCTTCTGGTGGTGGCATACAAGCGGAACAGAACGATCCGCTTCCTCACTCACCGTGCGAACACCTCGCACGGAGCGCAACCGGATCATGAACGGCTGAGGGGTTCGTACGGGCTTCGCGCACGCGTCCGCAGAAGGCTCACCCCCTCCGGGGAAAACCCTTCGGCAGGCGGGCCGTTTGAGTGAAGCACCGGAACCAACCCCCTGGTGGGGCAGTTGACCAGGGCGCTCCATCAGCGGGCACTCGTGCGACTAAAGGATCAAGATGTTCAAGAAGTTCATGACCGCCGCCGCGGTCTCCGCCGTTGCGGTCGGCGCGGGCGCCGCTGCCGCTGCCCCGGCCATGGCCATCGGCAACGACAACGGCATCAACACCGTCAACGGCAACGGTGCCACGCAGATCTACGGCAACCAGAAGACCCACGGCGACCAGAGCCCGCAGCTCGGCCTCGTCCAGGGCACCCTGAACAAGCCCTGCATCGGCCTGCCGGCGAAGGTCAACGCCCAGTCCCTGGTCGCCGTCATCGCCAACGTCGGCGTCCAGGACATCAACGTCCTGTCCAACCCGCAGAACCAGCAGTGCACCGAGAACTCCACCCAGGCCAAGGGCGACGAGCCGCTCTCGCACATCCTGGACAACATCCCGGTCCTCTCGGGCAACGGCTCCGTCGGCAGCTGATCCCAGCCCCCGCGTCGAGCGACGAGGGCCCCGGCAGCGTCCAGCTGCCGGGGCCCTCGCACGTCCTGCCGCACGCGGCTGAGTCACCCGGTCCAGAAGTCCCACCACCGGGTGAGGACGAGCATCCCGATCACCCCGGTGTGCAAGGCGGGCGGCGCCCAGGCGAACTCGGCGAAGAAGCCGCGCACCGGGCCGGGGGCGGGGAGCGCACCCGTACGGACGTTGTGCGCGGTGACCGCCCAGAACATCAGCAGCGTCGCCAGCCAGGCCAGGCAGCACCACAGGCAGAGCGCGTTGATCTCGTACAGCGACTGGATCATCAGCCACGTGCAGAACCCGACGCCGAAGACCGTGCCCGCGTTCAGGCCGAGCCAGAACCAGCCGCGGTAGCGGGCACCGGCCAGCAGGCCCGCGGCCACGCACACCACGACACCGTACGAAACAAGCCCGAGCATGGGGTTGGGGAAACCGAAGGCGTGCGCCTGCTCGCTCTGCATCACACTGCCGCAGGAGACCACCGGGTTGAGGCTGCAGGCGGGCTTGAAGTCCGGGTCCTCCAGCAGGAGGAACTTGTCGAGGGTGATGACCCAGGAGGCGAGGAGTCCGGCCGCCCCGGTCAGGGCCAGCAGCCAGGCCAGGCCTTTTGGCGCCGCCGGCCCGTCCTGCGGCCCGCCCTCGTGTCGACTGTCGGGCCGTCCCTGCTGGCGCGGGACGCCCACTGTATTGGTTGCCATGCGGCCCATAGTCCCGCGCTCCGTCACAGAGCGGGCCGAACCATGCGCATCCGTACGCAAGTTGACCTGAAGGTGTGGCGGGAACCACTGATGGTTCCCGGACGTTTTACCGAACCCCGGACGTTGTGTCAGAGCCAGGGGCTACGTTGAGCATCCGCGAAGTGACTAGCTGCGACGGCCTGGAGACCCACCTTGAGCGATCCGTACGAGACAACCGAGGCGCACCTCGACCGCCTCCTCGGCCGCACCCTCAACTCCTTCGACCTGCCGGACAGGTTGGTCGAACGCCTCGGCGCGGCCCTCGCCCACAGTTCTTCGCTGTACACCACCCACCACAGCCCGGCGACGGGCGTGTGGCGGGAGACGCACCGGCACACCTACCTGCTGGCGGACGGCGGTTCGGTCTCCCTGTGGGAGCTGACGTACCGGCTCGGCGGGGGCGACCGCACGGTCCGGCACGAGGTGTTCGCGAGCAAGGCGGAGACCTGCCTGGCCGTGGCCCGGCTGTTCGGCGGGGCCGCGTCGGACGCGGCGCTGGAAGCGGCGTTGCTTCCGGGCGAGGAGGAGCCGGAGACCGACGTCGCCGTGCTGACCGCGCTCTTCGCGGGCTCCGCCCCCGCGCAGCGGCACCGGGAGTACGCGGTGGAGCAGTCCGCCGACCACGCCCGGCGGGTGCTGCGCCGGGCGGAGAACCCGGACCGCCCCGGCGAGGAGGTCGCGGCGCTGCTGCGGTCGGCGTACGCACACCACATCACGCAGGCGTTCGGCAGCACCCGGCAGTGCCGCCCCGACGGGCGGGACGCGGGCTTCAGCCTCTACGAGCACGCCTTCGTGCTGCTGGACGGCACGGAGCTCAGCCTGTGGGAGGTCGAGCACACGGCCACGCCGGACGGACGGCACATGTGCGAGGTGTACGAGAGCGAGGCGGCCGCGCGCGGAGCCATGGAGCAGCACCGCTCCCGGGTGCGGTGACGCTGCCGCCCTGGCGGCCCGGTTTCGGGTCAGGGCGTCGCGGGTTCGGACAGCGGGAGGTCCAGGGGCGGGTCCTGGGTGGTGCGGACCGCGTCGGGGTCCAGGTCCGCCGGGCTCGGCATGACGCTGCCCGGGAGCCGGACCGCGGCCGCGCCGTGGGCCAGGGCCGAGGCGAGCGCGGCCGGACCGGCGCCTCCCGCTGCGAGGAAGCCGGCCAGGGCGGCGTCGCCCGCGCCGACGTTGCTGCGGAGCCGGTCCGCGGGGACCCGCGCGGTGCCGTAGTGGATGCCCTCCCCCTCGACCAGGAGCTGGCCGTCGGCGCCCAGTGAGGCGAGCACTGCGCCGGCACCCCGCGAGCGGAGCTCCTGCGCCGCGTCGAGGACGTCGCCCAGGGTGGCGAGCGGGCGGCCCGCCGCCGCGGCCAGCTCGCAGGCGTTCGGCTTGACGACGTCCGGCCGGGCCGGGAGCGCCGCGAGCAGCGCCGGGCCCGAGGTGTCGAGGGCCACGCGGGCGCCGCCCTCGCGGGCGCGGGCGACCAGGTCGGCGTACCACTGCGGTTCGAGGCCGCGCGGGAGGCTGCCGCAGCAGGCGATCCACTCCGCGCCGCCGGAGCAGCCGCGGACGGTGTCGAGGAGGAGTGCGGATTCCGTCGGGGTCAGCTCCGGGCCGGGCGCGTTGACCTTGGTGAGGGTGCCGTCCGGTTCGATGAGGGAGATGTTCGAGCGGGTCTGGCCGGAGATGGAGACCGCGGTGACGTCCACGCCCTGTGCGACCAGGAGTTCGGCGAGCAGGGTGCCCGGGGCGCCGCCGAGCGGGAGGACCGCCGTCGTGCGGTGGCCCGCGGCGGCCACCGCGCGGGAGACGTTGACGCCCTTGCCCCCGGGGTCGACCCGGTCGCCGGTGGCGCGCAGCACGTCGCCCCGGGCCAGGGCGGGGACCTCGTAGGTCCGGTCCAGGGAGGGGTTCGGCGTGACGGTGAGGATCATACGAGCACGACTTCCGTACCGGCGGCCTCGATCGCCGCCTTGTCGGCGGGGCCGAGCCCCGCGTCCGTGATGAGCAGGTCGATGTCCGCGAACGAGCCGAAGCGCGCGAAGTGTTCCTGTCCGGCCTTCGCGGAGTCGGCGAGCAGGACGACCCGGCGGGCGGCGGCCATCGCGGCCCGTTTGACCGCGGCCTCGGCGAGGTCGGGGGTGGTCAGGCCGCCCTCGGGCGTGAAGCCGTTGGTCGCGAGGAAGAGGACGTCGGCGCGGATCTCGGCGTACGAGCGCAGCGCCCAGGCGTCGACGGCGGCGCGGGTGCGGTGGCGGACGCGGCCCCCGACGAGGTGGAGGTCGATGCCGGTGTGGTCGGCGAGCCGGGCGGCGACGGGCAGCGCGTGGGTGACCACGGTGAGCGCCGCCTCGACCGGGATGACGGCCGCGAGGCGGGCGATGGTGCTGCCCGCGTCGAGGACGACGCTGCCGCCGCCGGGGAGTTCGGCGAGGGCGGCGGCCGCGATGCGGTCCTTCTCGTCCGCGGCGGTCGACTCGCGCTCGGTGAGGTCCGGTTCGAAGTCCAGGCGCCCGGCCGGGATGGCCCCGCCGTGCACGCGGCGGACCAGGCCGGCCCGGTCGAGGGCCTTGAGGTCGCGGCGTACGGTCTCGGCCGTCACCTGGAACCGGTCCGCGAGGGAGAGCACGTCGACCCGGCCGGCCTCGCGGGCGAGACGGAGGGTCTCCTGCTGGCGCTCCGGCGCGTACATGTGGGTTTACGTCCGTTCCGTGCCCGAATGCGTGGACTCGTCCACCATACGCCCGGTTCCTGACGCCAACAAAGAGAAACGGACATGCCCGCAGGTGAAGGCGGGCATGTCCGTGGGCCGTGCGCCAGGCGGGCCGGGCCCGGCCCTGATCCGCCGGACACCCCCTAGGCGACCGGGGCCTTCTCGGCGGCGGGCTCCGCGGGGGCCGTGTACTCGGAACCGCCCTCGCGCTGCTCCATCGGGACGGGCCTCCGCGGCAGCAGGAACATCACCGCGCAGATCACGACCAGTACGCCCGCGATCGACCACAGCGCGCCGCGGAAGGCCTCGACGTACTGCGGGCCGAAGACCATGTCGTCCTCGATCAGCCCGAAGAAGACGACGGAGGTCAGGGCGAGGCCCAGGGCGTTGCCCATCTGGCCGGTGGTGTTGATCAGGCCGGAGGCGGAGCCGGCGTGCTCGCGCGGCACCTCGGACAGCGTCGTGTCGTTGAGCGGCGCCACGATCAGGCCCATGCCGATGCCCATGAGGACCAGCGGGGCCGCCATCTGCCAGGAGGCGATTTCCATGCCGTAGTGCGCGGACTCCCAGATGTAGAGGAGCAGGCCGGCGGCCATCGTCAGTGCGCCGGCCTGGAGCACCTTGCGGCCGAAGCGCGGCACCAGCTTGCCGACGGAGATGCCCGCGGCGGCCGAGACGGAGAGGGAGAAGGGGATGCCCGTGAGGCCGGCGTGCAGGGCGCTCCAGCCGAGGCCCAGCTGCATGTACAGCGTCCAGACCAGGAAGAAGATGCCGGTCGCGATGCCGAAGGTCAGCTGGACGGCGATGCCGCCGGCGAAGCTCTTGACCTTGAAGAGGGAGAGCTCCACGAGCGGGGAGCCGTCCTTCTTGATCTTGTACTTCTCGTAGGCGATGAACGCGGCGAAGACGAACGGCGACGCGATCATGCAGACGAAGCCCCACACCGGCCAGCCGTTCTCGCGGCCCTGGGTGAGCGGGAAGATCAGCATGACCAGGGCGAGGGTCGCGAGGACGACGCCGACGAGGTCGAGGCGCAGGGCCTTGGGGGCCTTGGACTCGCTGATGAAGATGCGGCCCAGGATCACGGCCGCGATGCCGACCGGCAGGTTGATCAGGAAGATCGGGCGCCATTCGAGGCCGAAGAGGTTCCACTCGCTGAGCAGCGCGCCGAGCATCGGGCCCGAGACGGCGCCGAGGCCCACGATCGCGCCGAACATGCCGAAGACCTTGCCGCGCTCGTGCGGCGGGAAGGTGACGTGGATGATCGCCAGGACCTGCGGAACCATCATCGCCGCCATGCCGCCCTGGAGCAGGCGGGAGGCGACGAGCATGCCCGGGTTGGCCGCGATGCCGCAGAGCAGCGAAGCGGCGGTGAAGCCGGCGACGCCGAGGAGGAAGAGGCGCTTGCGGCCGAAGATGTCACCGAGACGGCCGCCGGTGATCAGGCCGGCGGCGAAGGCGAGGGCGTAGCCCGCGGTGATCCACTGGATCGCGCTGGTGGATGCGCCGAGGTGCTCGCGCATGCTGGGGATGGCTATGTTGACGATCGTGACGTCGACCAGGTCCATGAAGGTCGCGGTCATCACGATGGCGAGGGCCAGCCAGCGGCGTCGGTCGGCGTGCGTGGTTGCGGGTGCCGTTGCCCCGCTCCGCTCTTCTCGTGCGGGCCCGCTCGGTCTCGCGGGCGATTTCTTGGACGTCTCGGTGCTCATGAGGAGAAACCTAGACGGGATGTAGGTCAGGGTGTGTCCTCTTTCGCTGGCAACCTGGTGCCATGACCGACACACCGGCACGGCTGCTCTCCCTGCTGTCCCTTCTCCAGACCCCGCGCGAGTGGCCGGGGAGCGAGCTGGCGCAGCGGTTGCGGGTGAGCTCGCGGACCATCCGGCGGGACATCGAGCGGCTGCGGGAGCTGGGATACCCGGTGGAGGCCACGCTGGGCGCGGAGGGCGGCTACCGGCTGGTGGCCGGCGCGGCGATGCCGCCGCTGCTGCTCGACGACGAGGAGGCCGTGGCGATCGCGGTGGGGCTGCGGGCGGGGGCCGGGCACGCGGTCGACGGGATCGAGGAGGCCTCCGTGCGGGCCCTGGCGAAGCTGGAGCAGGTGCTGCCGTCGCGGCTGCGGCACCGGGTGGGCGCGCTGCAGTCCGCCACGACCGCGCTGACGCGGGGGGACGGGGCGAGCGTCGACCCCCGGACGCTGACGACGATGGCCTCGGCGGTGGCGGGGCCGGAGCGGCTGCGGTTCGCGTACCGGGCGGCGGACGGGGCGGAGTCGCGGCGGCTGGTGGAGCCGTACCGGCTCGTCAGCACGGGGAGCCGGTGGTACCTGGTGGCGTACGACATGGAGCGCGAGGACTGGCGCACCTTCCGGGTGGACCGGGTGCGGGAGCCGTTCGCGACGGGTGCGCGGTTCGCCCCGCGGGAGCTGCCGGTGGATGCGGAGGAGTTCGTGCGGCGCGGGCTGCGGGGCCGGGAGACGACGTACGTGGTGGAAGCCGCCTTCGCGGCGGGCGCGGAGCAGCTGCCGCCGTGGCTCCGGGCCTTCGCCCTGCCGGGCGGGGGGCGGCCGGAGACGGTGGTCCGCTTCGACACGGGGGACGCGCCGGAGTGGATGGCGGCGAGGCTGGCGCTGACGGGGCTCCCCTTCACGGTCCGGGAACCGGCGGAGCTGCGGGTCGCCGCGGCGGAGCTGGGGGCACGGCTGTCGGGCGCGGTGGGCGCGGCCGAGTGAGACCCGCTCCGCCGAAGCCACGGGGCCGGGTGCGGCGCCACTGCCGGGGGTTCTGCCCCCGGACCCCCGCGCCTCAAACGCCGGCGAGGCTGGAATTGCCCGCGGCAAACCAGCCGCGGGAGCCGAAATCAAGCCCCGCCGGCGTTTGAGACGCGGGGGGGCGGGGCGGGAGCCCCGGGGGTTTGAGCTGTGCGCGGCACGCGGGAGCCCCGGCGCCTGGGGGGGATAGGCACCGGGGCTCGTTCAGGGGGGTGGGCCGGCCGCGCTAGGCCACGGCGTCGAAGCCCGTGTCCCGCGCCATCCGCTTCAGCTCCAGCAGCGCGTGCTTCTCGATCTGGCGGATCCGCTCCCGGGTCAGGCCGTGCTGCTTGCCGACCTCCGTCAGGGTCCGCTCGCGGCCGTCCTCGATCCCGTACCGCATCTTGATGATCGACGCGGTGCGCTGGTCGAGCTTGCCGAGCAGGTCCTCCAGCTCCTCGCTGCGCAGCAGCGAGAGCACGGACTGCTCGGGGGAGATCGCGGCGGTGTCCTCCAGGAGGTCGCCGAACTGCGTCTCGCCCTGGTCGTCGACCGACATGTTCAGGCTGACCGGGTCACGCGCCCAGTCCAGGACGTCGCCCACGCGCTTCTCCGTCGAATCCAGCTCGGCGGCGATCTCGGCGTGCTCCGGCTCCCGGCCGTGCTCGCGGTTGAACTCGCGCTGGACGCGGCGGATCCGGCCGAGCTCCTCGACCAGGTGCACGGGGAGGCGGATGGTGCGGGACTGGTCCGCGATGGAGCGGGTGATCGCCTGGCGGATCCACCACGTGGCGTACGTGGAGAACTTGAAGCCCTTGGTGTAGTCGAACTTCTCGACCGCGCGGACCAGGCCGGCGTTGCCCTCCTGGATGAGGTCGAGGAGCGGCAGACCGCTGCGCGGGTAGCGGCGGGCGACCGCGACGACGAGGCGGAGGTTGGAGCGGATGAAGACTTCCTTGGCGCGCTCGCCTTCGGCGGCCAGCGCCTCCAGCTCCTCGCGCGCGGGGGCGTCGCCCTCCCGCTCGATCTCGCCGTCGAGGATCTGCTGGGCGTACACGCCCGCCTCGATGATCTGCGAGAGCTCCACTTCCTTGGCGGCGTCGAGCAGCGGGGTGCGCGCGATCTCGTCCAGGTACATGCCGACCAGGTCGCGGTCTGCGATCTCCCCGCCCGCAGCGCGTGCGCTGCTCGTGGACTGACGGCGGGCGACGGCGCGGGTTGCCATGCGTGCTCCCTTGCAATGAGTTCGGTCGCGGTGCGGCTGCCGGACGGCCACCGTGGTGCGGTGGAACGCCCTGGTCGGACACTCTCCCGAGTGCCCGCTTCCGAAGGAAACAACGACTGGAATCGGGACAGAATTCCCACGCTGCTCCCTCTTTTTCGAGATCTTGCAGTATCCTGCCCCGCCGCGAGAGGGGACCGAATGCCGCAGGACATCGAAGAGGTGCAGGTCAGGCCCGGGACGGAGGCCGATCTGGCATCCCTCACGGACGTGTACAACCACTACGTCCGTGAGACCGCCGTCACGTTCGACACGGCCGTCTTCACCCCGGAACAGCGCCGCCCATGGCTGCACTCCCACCCTGAAGACGGCCCTCACCGGCTTCTGGTTGCCTGGAGTGGCGACCGAATCGCCGGATACGCCACAACCAGCCCATTCCGTCCCAAACCGGCGTACGCCACATCGGTGGAGGCGAGCGTCTACCTGGCCCCGCGCGCGGTCGGCCGGGGCATCGGGACGGCGCTGTACGAGGCGCTCTTCGCGGAGCTGGCCGAGGAGCCGGTGCACCGGGTCTTCGCCGGGATCGCCCTGCCGAACGAGGCCTCGGTGCGGCTCCACGAGCGCTTCGGCTTCCGGCGGATCGGGGAGTTCACGGAGGCGGGGTGGAAGTTCGGACGGTACTGGGACGTCCGCTGGTACGAGAAGCGCCTGGACCGCCACCCTTCCGGGTGAGGTTCCGGCATATTCCAGATGCATGTGACTCACCGCCTCCAGCATCGGGGAGTCGCTTGTGCCACCCGGCCGGCGACGCCCACACTCAGAGGAGGTGCTGCACATGACCGCTCTCGCCCACGAGACGCTGGAGGCCGTAATGCCGAAGGTCGCGACTCCCCCGTCGGACCTGGACGACGTCCTGTGGCAGGCATGGAAGGCCATGGAACTCCCCGAGGGCTATCACGCCGAGATCGTCGAGGGGTTCATCGAGGTGTCACCCACGGGCCGCTACTCACACGGTCGGATCGCCAATCGACTCCGGGACCAACTGGTCGTCTTCCTCGCACAGAGCGAGTTCGTCGCCCGCCAGGACATGAACATCATCCACAAGCGCAAGGTCTGGATCCCCGACCTGTTCATCTCCCTGGAGGACGCCGAAGAGCACGTCACCGAGGACGGCCTCGGGATCCAGGCCTCCGCCGTGCTGCTGATCGCCGAAGTCGTCTCGCCCGGCAAGGACAGCATCGAGCGGGACCGCGAGCGCAAGCGGCGGGCCTACGCACGGGCCGGGATCCCCGTGTACGTGATCATCGACGACTACGACGGGCACGGCACCGTCAGCCTGCTGACCGGCCCCGTACCGGGTGAGGCCCGGTACGCGTCCGAGGTGCGGATGCCGTACGGCACCGCGGTCACCGTCCCGGAAGGGCCCGCCAAGGGGTTCGTCATCGGCGAGGAGATCACCGGGCCGCTGCGCGACGGCACGGTCTAGCCGAACTGAAGGGAGCGCTTCGAGAGGCCCATCCAGAAGCCCGTCACCGGGTCGCGGCGGGCGGCGAGGTCGCCCGTGGCTTCGGCTGCGCCGAGGGTGACGAAGAGGGGGGCGAAGTGTTCGGTGCGGGGGTGGGCCAGGCGGCCCGAGGGGGACTTGGCCTCGAAGTCGAGCAGTGAGTCCAGGTCGCCCGCGGCGAGGGCCTCGTGGCCCCAGGCGTCGAACTCCGCCGACCAGGCGGGCGTGCCCGCGTGCCGCAGGGCCGCCAGGTTGTGGGTGAAGAAGCCGCTGCCGACGATCAGGACGCCCTCGTCGCGCAGGGGTGCGAGCTTGCGGCCGATGTCCATCAGGCGGCGCGGGTCGAGGGTCGGCATGGATATCTGGAGCACCGGTATGTCGGCCTCCGGGAACATCTCGACGAGGGGGACGTACGCGCCGTGGTCGAGCCCGCGGTCCGGGATGTCCTGGACGGGGGTGCCGGGGGCCCGGAGGAGCCCCCGGACCTCGGCGGCGAGCTGCGGGGCGCCCGGGGCCTCGTAGCGGACCTGGTAGTAGTGCTCGGGGAAGCCCCAGAAGTCGTACACGAGCGGGATCGTCTCGGTCGCGCCGAGGGCGAGGGGCGCCTCCTCCCAGTGGGCGGAGACCATCAGGATCGCCCGGGGGCGGGGCAGGCCGGCGGACCAGGCTGCCAACTCGCCGGGCCAGACCGGGTCGTCGGCGAGCGGCGGCGCCCCGTGGCTGAGGTAGAGGGCCGGCATGCGGGTCCCCTGCGAGGGCGTACCCGTGGGGGTCGGGGTCATGGGAGCTCCTCCATCGGGGATGCGCGGCGGTGCACGGTCGTACGGGGTCGTACGGGGTCGCCCCAAAAGACTAACCCCGCTTGGTTCAAATTTGAACCAAGCGGGGTGGTCAGTCATTCCCGGACGGGCACCGCCCCCGTCAGTGGGCGATCACCGGGACCTTGACCTCGGCGTCCTCGGCGGAACCGGAGGCCACCACGGCGCCCGTGCCCGGGCGGCCCGTGTTGATCAGCGTGAGGGCGATGGCGGCGCTGGCGATCAGGATGCCGACCGCCCACCAGATGGCGGAGGAGTAGCCCTCGACCATGGCCTGCGCCTGGACGAGCTTGGCCGCGCCGCCGCCCGCCGCGGCCTCCGCCGCGTGGTCCGTCAGGTACGCGGTGGTCGCCGAGGCGGCGATGGTGTTCAGCAGCGCGGTGCCGATGGCGCCGCCGACCTGCTGCGAGGTGTTGACCATGGCGGAGGCGACTCCGGCGTCGGCCGGGTTCACCCCGTGGGTGGCCAGGGACATGGCCGGCATGAACGCCGTACCCATGCCGAGGCCGAGCAGCAGCTGCGCGGGCAGGATCAGCGCCGGGTAGGAGGACCCGACCTCCAGCTGCGTCAGCAGCAGCATGCCGGTGGCGGCGAGCAGGAAGCCCGGACCCATGAGCAGGCGCGGCGCGACCCGGGTCATGAGGCGGGCGCCGATCTGGGTGGAGCCCGTGATCATGCCCGCGATCATCGGCAGGAAGGCGAAGCCGGTCTTGACGGGCGAGAAGCCCTTCACGACCTGCAGGTAGTAGGTGAGGAAGAGGAACAGGCCGAACATCGAGATGACGGCCAGGCCGAGCGAGAGGTAGACGCCGCCGCGGTTGCGCTCCAGCAGGACGCGCAGCGGCAGCAGCGGGGACTTCACCTTGGACTCGACGAAGACGAAGGAGGCGAGGAGCACCGCCGAGGCGATGAACATGGAGACGGTGACCGCGTCCGACCAGCCGGCGGACTCGGCGCGGGTGAAGCCGTAGACCAGCGCGACCAGGCCGAGCGTGGACAGGACCACGCCGGGGACGTCGAGCCGCGCGCGGTTGCGGCCGCCCGCGGGCTCACGGATGACCAGCCAGGCACCCACGGCCGCGATGATCGCGAACGGGATGTTGACGAAGAAGGTCCAGCGCCAGTTCAGGTACTCGGTGAGGAAGCCGCCGAGGATCAGGCCGACGGCGCCGCCGCCGCCCGCGATCGCACCGTAGATGCCGAAGGCCTTGGCCCGCTCCTTGGCGTCGGTGAACATGACGGCCAGCAGCGACAGGGCGGCCGGTGCGAGCAGCGCGCCGAAGGCACCCTGGAGGGCGCGGGCGCCGAGCATCATGGCCTCGCCGTTGGCGGCGCCGCCGAGCGCGGAGGCCAGGGCGAAGCCGATGAGGCCGACGACGAAGGCGTTCCTGCGGCCCCACTTGTCGGCGATGCGGCCGCCGAAGAGGAGCAGACCGCCGAAGGCCAGCGCGTACGCGGTGATGACCCACTGCCGGTTTCCGTCGGAGATGCCGAGGTCGGTCTGGGCGGAGGGCAGGGCGATGTTCACGATGGTCGCGTCCAGGACGACCATCAGCTGGGCCAGGGCTATGAAGACGAGCGCCTTCCAGCGACTGGGATCAGCGGCGGCAGCCTGCGGGGGTGTCGCGGCTGTTTTTGACATGGGGGTACCCACTTCGCGGTGCGGAATGAATGACTTTGGACGACTTGGGGCGGGAAAACTACTGAAAGAACATATTTGGGACCGGTCTTCGCGTCACATGGTTTTCCGCCTCAGGTCCTCGAGCGTGGCCGCCGAACCGGGCAGCACGGAGGGGGCCGGAGCCCGCAACCCGTCGAGGAAGAGCTGGATGTGACGGTGGGTGAAGCGGTCGACGTCGAGGCAGTCGGTGCCGGGGAGGGGGCGGCTGAGCTGGGACAGGGCGACCATCAGGTCGCCGACTCCGATGTCCGTACGGATCAGACCCGCCTCCTGACCGGCGGTCAGCAGGGTTTCGACGGCGGCCTCCAGGGAGGCCCGCGCGTCGAGGAGTTCGGGGTGGTCGCGGTCGAAGCCCTCGGCGAGCATCGGGCACAGGGCGCCGATCCGCTCGTCCGCGGCGGCGTGCGTGAAGCGGCAGAGGGCGGCGAAGGCGTCGGGCTCCTCGGCGAGGGAGGCCTCGGCGGAAGCCGTGACCCGGGCCATCACGAAGAGCACGACCTGGTGGATGAGGGTCGGGCGGTCGGGAAAGTGCCGGTAGAGGGTGGCGTTGCCGACGCCCGCCCGGCGGGCGACCTCGTCGAAGGGGGCGTTGCAGCCGAACTCGACGAACATCTCGCGGGCGGCCGTCAGGATCCGCTCGCGGTTGCGCACGGCGTCGGCCCGCGGCCGCGGAACGGCGCGAGGGCCGGCGGGCACCGACGCGGGGGTCTCGGGTGCCGCTGCCGGTGTGGTGCCGTGGCGCTTCATTCCGGGGCCTCCCTGGCGCTTCGGTCCGTACCGCCTCCACCAAACGGGGAGCCGGTCCCCACTTCGCGGGACTCACGTTGAAACGGGGATCCACTCCCCGGTTATTTCACCCCTGAGTGTGAGCTGGGTCATACCGCACCGTGGGGCCCGTCACCGTTTGGCCGCTCCCGGCGCGCGGGCGCGTCGCGGCCGTCGGAGGGTGATCGAACAGAGCGCAGACCGGGCAGGGCCGGCTGCCGCGGACCCGAAGGCGATCTCCAATGCCGCAGACGCGCCACCGGATACGCAAGCCACGCCGCACCAGCGCCTACATCGGCCTCACCGCGCTGGCCCTCGGCGTCACGGCGACCGCGAGCGCGGGCATAGCCAGCCACGACCACTCCGCGGCCGGCCCCGTCGCCACCAGTGCCGAGTCGGCCCTGGCGCCGTGCCGGATCGCCGGCACGATGGGCGTGCAGATGTCCGAGGGCATGCCGACCCCGCCGGGGTACTCGCACTCGACCGGCGAGGTCCGCGCACTGAACCTGATGATCGACTTCCCCGACGCGAAGGGCGAGGGGACGGCCGCGGACCGGCTCGCGGAGTTCTTCCCGCAGACCTCCGACTGGTTCCGCACCAGCTCCTACGGGCGGCTCACCTACCGGGCCGAGGCGCCGATAAAGAACTGGCTGCGCATGCCGATGCCGTTCGCCTCGTACGGGATCGAGCGCGGGTCCGCCTACGAACCCGGCTACCGGCAGCTCGTCGAGCACATAGCCAAGGCCGCCGACCCCGAGGTGGACTTCACCCGGTACGACCTGATCAACGTCCTGGTCACGCCGAACGCCGGGCCGTCCGCCCTGGACACCGTCCTGTCGGTGACCTTCTCGGGCAACGGCGAGGCGCCGACCGCCGACGGGGTGCCGCTGGCCAACACGTCCTTCGTCTACAGCCGGCAGGACGACGGCTCCGGCACCTACCGGGAGACCGGCTACCGGGTGCTCCCCCACGAGAACGGGCACGTCTTCGGGCTGCCCGACCTCTACACCTCCGACGGCGGGGGCACGGTCGGGCACTGGGACATCATGAGCGAGGACTGGGGCGCCAACAACGACCTGCTCGGCTGGCACAAGTGGAAGCTGGGCTGGCTGGACAGCTCGCAGATCAGCTGCGCCGCCAAGTCGGGCACCAGCGACCACATCCTGTCGCCGCTGGCCGTGGAGGGCGGCAGGAAGCTGGCCTTCGTCCCCATCTCGGAAAGCGTCGGGTACGCGGTGGAAGTGCGCACCCAGGCCGGGAACGACGAGGCCGTCTGCAAGCCGGGCGTCCTCATCTACAAGGTGGACTCCGGCGTGGACACCGGGCACGGCCCGGTGACGGTCTCGGACAGCTCCACCGCGAGCGGCGGCTGCACCCGGCGGCCCAACGTGCACTCGGAGCTCTCCGACGCGCCGTTCCGCCCGGGCGAGACCTTCACCGACGAGAAGGCGGGCATCAGCATCTCGGTGGTGGGCGAGCTGCGCAACGGCGACTTCCAGATCCGCGTCATCCGCCCCTGACGGCCCGCGGCCGGAGCCGTCCGCGGCGGGCCGACCGCGGACCGCGCACGGAGCCGCATTCCGGTTCCTCGGCGGGGCCGCGGATTTCCCTGATCGGTACTCGACCGAGCATTCCAAGCGGGACGTTCCACATTTGCGTCCCGCCGGAGATGCCTGCGGCTGGAGCATTCACCATGGGAGGCGCCCGGAGCGGAATGGTTCCCGTAGAAATCTACGAAGAGCCGTTCTCAGCCAGGGGAGTTTTCATGTCTTCGGTAGCTAGCTGACTCCGCCGGGCTGCATGTGTACTCCTCACTACAAGTTGCAACAGCACGGGGGATTGCGCTTGTTGAGTCCGTACGCCGGCCACCGCGTTTCGTGGGGCCTTCATGTGCTGCCGGATTTCCGGCCGGACCATCGATCCCCCCTGACGTTCGTCGAACGAAGGGGACAGTCATGAGCAAGAAGTTATCCGCACGCAACATCGAGATCGTCTGGCCCGACCTCGGTATCACCGTTACCGCCGAACTCGACGGCCGTAACCCCGAACTCGCCGACGCACTCTGGGACTCACTGC